>CAYZBB010000013.1:8388-68121 GCA_964476495.1 uncultured Actinomycetes bacterium
ACAGGCTCCTGGGCACCGCGGTCACCATGCGGAACTGGAACACCGTCACGAAGCTGCTCGAACTCGCCGGCTAGCGCGGCGAAGAAGTAGGACGGCGAAGGACTAGGACGGCGAAGAAGAGGCGTCGCCGCCGAACAGCGCCGCGTCCAGCTGCGGGGCCTGCAGCCGCGCCCACGGCGAGAGACCGCTGCCCGGATCCGCCGCCGCGGACAGGAACTCCGGCCAGGTCCACCACGCCCACCCGCCCACCTCGTCCGGGCGCGGATCCGGATCGTCGTCGAGCCGGCAGACCAGCACCGGGCACAGCTCGTTCTCCTCGACCGCGCCGTCGAAGGCCCGGTAGGAGAAGTCGGGCAGCACCAGCCGCATGTCCGAAGGCTGCACGCCCAACTCGAACCGCAGCCGCCGGGCGGCCGCGTCGGCCGGGTCCTCGCCCGGGGCCGGATGGCCGCATGCGGTGTTCGTCCACACCGACGGGAACGTCGCCTTGTCGCCGGCGCGCCTGGTCACCAGCAGCCGGCCGTCATCGCGGAACCCATAGCAGGAGAAGGCCAGGTGCCGAGGGGTGCGCATGCCGTGCACGGTGGCCTTGTCGGCGACTCCGATCGGTCGCCCGGCCGCGTCGACCAGGACCACCTGCTCGTTCTCGTCCAACGGGGACAACGGGAACGGGCGCAGGTGCCGTCGACCCGGGTGCTTGGGGTCGAACAGCGGGTGGCGAATCGGTGGCACGGCGGCGAGCCTACCGATGACCCAGGACGGCCGGAGGTCCCGGCCGCGGTCGGGGTCGCGGCCGGGACGTTTGCACCGGCGGATCCGGTCGGATCACGCCTCCGACGGCAACTGCTGTTCGAGCTCCGGCTCGGCGTTCTCGCCGCGCTTGTGGAAGGCGAAGGCCACCAGCACGATCGCCAGCATCGCGTAGCCGAGGGCCACCTCCGGCCGCGCCGCCCATTGCACCTGCTCGGCGTGGATCAGGCCGATCCAGCTGAGCACGGCGCCGACGCCGGCCGCTGCGGCGGAGGCGTAGAAGTTCCGCATCAGCATGAAGGCGACGATCGACCCCAACACCATGCCGGCCAACACCGCGCCCTCGCCGAAGATCTTCAGGCCGTGGTAGACCAGGCCCGCGTTCGTCAGCGCCTCCTCGCCGACCTGGGCGGCCGACGTGCCCGCCGCGGCCAGCGCGTTGTCGATCAGCCCGGTCCCCCACTGGGCGAGGTTGGGCAGGATCGCCGCGACCACCGCGGCGGCCTGGATCTTCGGCACCGACTGGAACGCCTGGGCGCCGATCAGCAGGCCGATGTACAGCAGGATCGGCACGATCGCCGGAATCGGCAACAGCGTGTTCAGCACGCCGAACAGGCCGAGGAAGCACAGCACCGCGATGAGGACGCCGCTGGCCATCGAGTACGACCCGCGGCCGCCGGCGGCCTTCCAACCGGGGTGGCCGATGTACACCGCCGGCGGGAACGGCGAGCCGAGGGCGGACCCGACGATGGCCCCACCACCGTCGGCCAGCAGCACACTGCGCAGGTTGTAGCTGTCGCCGGCGGCCGCGGCGCTCTCCACGTTGCTCATCGCCTCGGCGAAGTTGTAGACGCCGAGCGGGATCGCCGTGGCCAGCAGCGGGGCCAGGTTGCCCAGCCCGGCGAACAGCAGGTCGACATGCAGGGTCGGCACGGCCAGCGCGATCTGACCGACCGCCTCCTGCACGTCCGGCACGGACATGTAGCCGCCGATCCAACCGATCGCGGTGCCGACCAGCAGCGCGGCCAGGCCGACCGGGATGCCGCCCGGCAGACGCATGTTGGTGAAGAAGCCGACCAGGATGATGCCCAGCACGGGCAGGCCGATCCAGGCCGCCTCCCAGATCTGCGCCGCCGGGCGCATCGAGATGAACGTGATCGAGATACCGGCCAGGGTGCCCAGCATCGCCGCGCGAGGCGTGATCCGCCGGATGAACGGCCCGATGAAGGCACCGATCAGCACGATCACCCCGATGACGAACGCCCACGCCAGCCCGGCCTCCCACGCACGCATCGGATCCCCGGTGCTCAGGAAGATCGGCAGCATGATCACGAACACCACGATGAACATGTGCGGCACGCTGGGCCCGTAGGGCAACGCAGTGACGTCGGCGCGATTCTCCTTGCGCGCCAAGCGCCTGGCCAGGAACGTGTAGTACACGTTGCCGACCAGCATGGCGATACCCAGCGCCGGCAGCACGGTGCCGAGCACCGAGGACGCCGGCATCTGCACCACGAACAGCAACAACGCGGTCAGCGTCAGAACGTTGACCAGGATGTTGAAGCCGAGACCGAAGAATGCGTTCGTCTCGCCCTTGGTCCAGTACGGCAGCTTGAGCGAGCCGTCCGAGGACGCCGACGACTTGAAACCGGTGAGGTTCATGCGGTTCTCCCTGGAGGTGGATGGTGCGGGAGGGGTGTGGGAGGGGTCAGCCGGCCAGCGCCGGTTGTTGCGCGGACTCGCGCGCGGGATCCGGTACCGAGACGACGGAGATGATCGACTCGGAATCGGTGACCCAGCCGAAGATCCCGCCCTGCGCGGCGACCATCTCCAGACCGACCCGCTGGAACTCGGGGAAGTAGGAGCCGACGCAGTCGGACACCACGAGGGCGTCATAGCCGCGGTCGTTGGCCTCCCTGACCGTGGTGTGCACGCACACCTCCGTGGTCACCCCGGTGACGATCAGGTGGGTGATCCCGTTCGCGACGAGGACCTCCTGCAAGACGGTGGCGTAGAACGCTCCCTTGCCAGGCTTGTCGATGACGATCTCGCCCTCGATCGGCGCGAGTTCATCGATGATGTCGTGGCCGTACTCGCCGCGGATCAGGATGCGGCCGAGAGCTCCCTGGTCCCCGATACGCTGGGATGGCTTGCCCCGCAGCAGCTTCGCCGGCGGGCAGTCCGAGAGATCCGGTAGGTGCCCCTCTCTGGTGTGGATCACCAGCATGCCGGACTCCCGGGCGGCGGCCAGCAACCGGGCCAGCGGCGGGACGACCTTGCGCAGCAGCGACACGTCGTTGCCGAGGGTCTCGCCGAACCCACCGGGCAGCAGGAAGTCCCGCTGCATGTCGATGACCACCAGGGCGGTCCGCCCGATGTCGAGCGGGTAGGGCGAAGGTTGAGCGGGGACGGTGGGAACGGTGTCTGGCACGGTGCACTCCCTGGATGGACGGTGGTGGGTGCGGCGGGTAGCGCGGCCGCGAGAGGTCCCGCGGTCAGTGGGCGGCCAGGTAGGCGCGCCACCCGCCGAATGCGGTGATATCGGCGAGACCCTCGTCGTCGAGGGCGGAAGCATCTGCCACGAAACCGACCTCGGTGCTCCCGTCGGCAAGCGCGACCCGGCCGAGGCAGACCGACGGGCTGGATCGGACGAGGATCTCGGGAATGGCGGAGGCCGGCACGCTCCAGGTCTCCACCTCGATCGCGGCGCCACCGTCCGGCGCGGTGACCAGTACGGGCACCGGCGTCGGGCCGCCGGTTCGCAGCAGGCGGTAGCCGGTGGCGGTCGTGGTGCTGCCCAGCAACCGTCCGCCGCGGTCGACGAGGTCGGCGCACCGTGGCTGGCCGGACAGGTGATGCCCGACGACGACCAGGGTGGTGTCGCCCGCGGTGTCGACCGGTGGGCACCAGGTCTGGCCCGTGAGTCGGCCGGCAACGGCCAGTACCCGGTCATCGGCAAGGGCGGGGCCGAGCACCATCAGCGCGGCCGGCCGTCCGTCGCGTGTGCGGCCGGCCGGAACGACGACGCCACACAGGTCGAGCAGATTGCCGAAGTGCGTGTAGTGGCCGAGCATCGTGTTGGTACCGATCGGGTCGGCGAGCACCTGTTCGACCGTGAAGGTGGTGCCGACGGCCGGCAGCACCAGCACGTCCATCGCCCGCCACAACTGCCGGACCTGCGCCTTGAGCTCGCCGAGCCGGTGCTCGGCGGCGAAGACGTCGACGGCGGAGTATCTCTCGCCGGCCTCCATGATCGTGCGGATCACCGGGAGCACGGAATCGGGGTGGTCGGCGAGAAACTCGCCGAACTCGGTGAGTCGCTCGGCGACCCACGGTCCGGAGTACAACAGTTCCCCGGCGTCCAGGAACGGTCCGAGGGGTGCGGTGACCACCCTGGCGAACTCGCGGCCGATCCGGGACCGGGCGGCCAGGTGGGCATCCCGCATCGGCTCGTCACCGAAGAACTCGAGTTCCCCAACATCGGGCAGTCCGACCCGAAGCCGCGCCGGATCCGGTGCCTCGCGGACCCGCAGGCGGCTGTACGGGTCGCGATCGTCGAGCGCCGCCACGACGTCCAGCACCCGCGCGATGTCGCCGACGGTGTGCGCCATCAGGCTGATGCAGTCCAGCGATCGGCAGGCGGGCACCAGGCCGACGGTGCTGATCAACCCGCGGGAGGGCTTGAGTCCGACGATGCCGTTGAGCGCGGGCGGCACCCGTCCGGAGCCTGCGGTGTCGGTCGCGATCGCGAACGGCACCTCGCCGGACGCGACCGCGAGCGCGGATCCGGAACTCGACCCACCCGAGATCAGACCACCGCCGAACACGCTGCGCGGCATCGCATACGGGGTGCGGGTGCCGTTCAGGCCGGTGGCGAACTGGTCGAGGTTGGTCTTGCCGACAAAGATGGCGCCGGCGCCGGTGAGTCGCTCCACCACCGGCGCGGTCCGCTCCGGCGTGCGGGCGAAATCGGGGCAGGCCAACGTGGTCGGCACCCCGGCAACGTCGATGCTGTCCTTCACTCCGAACGGGATGCCGTACAGCGGCAAGCTTCTCGGATCGGGATGGGCCTGGAGCTCCTTGGCCCGGAGCAGCAGTTCGCTGCGTTCCAGCACGCTGATCCAGGTGCCGTCGCCGGCACGTTCGGTGATCGCATCCAGCACCTGGTCGACGACGTCGGACGGGGTGCCGGCGCCGTTGCGGTACGTGGTGGCCAGTTCGTCGATGGTGGGACCGTCGGCCGGTCCGTCAACCGCGCTTCTCGACATGGCGTCGATTGTCGACAATCCATGTATCCACGTCGTGTTCCCCGGTTAACAGTGTGTTGCGTCGGACCAGGACCGGGCCGGATCAGCCGCCGACGCCGATAGGCGCCGCATCCCGGCGGAACTTGAGATAGCGCTGGCCGCCGTGCTCGGCGAGAGCAGCGAACACCAGATCCCGGTCGTTGGTCTCCAGCGCGGACAGCAGCGCCGCATGCCGCCGGATGCCCTCCCCCGGACCGACCAGGTTCGCCTCGAGGCGAAGGTTGACCGCCATCGGGCGCTGCAGCTTGATCAGGATCGGTTCCAGTGTCAGGTCGAGCTGCCGGTTGCCGGCCAGGGCCACGATCGCCGCGTGGAAGGCGCGGTGCGCGTCGTCGCGTTCGAGTTCGTCGGCCGACTCCTCAGCCGCTTGCATCTGGACCAGCCTGGCCCGCACCTCGGCAAGCGGGTCGTGCTCGCCGTCGAAGACCAGCGGGAGCGCAGTGGTGATGGCGTGCCGTTCCAGGACGGCGCGGATTTCGAAGAGCTGGCGGATGTCCTCGTCCGACCAGGTGGTGACCCGGGCCCCGCGCCTCGGCAGGTGCTCGACCAGACCCTGCTGCGCCAGCAACCGCAGCGATTCCCGCACCGGTGCCCGGCTGATGGAGAAGCGTTGGCAGATCTGTTCTTCGATGATTCTCTCGCCCGGCGCGAGGGCACCGGACAGGATCTCGTTCCGCAGCCGGCGGGTGGTGGCCTCGACCAGGCTGGGCGCGAACAGGTCGCCCTGCGCGGTGGGGTCGGCGCTCATCGACGGCGCCTCCCTCCCCGTGATGCCGAAACGTCGGTGTCGCGGACCTCAGTGTAAGAGCACCGTCGCACTCCGACCGCGACAAGTGCGACCCCAGGCCGACGGGTGGTTCCCGCCGGTCCGGGGTCGCTGTCCTTGGATCGGTCCGCGGGGTCAGGCTGGCGTCTTCACCAGCTTGCAGTTCGCGTCGATGACGAACCACTTGCCGCCGACGCCCTGGCCGTTCGCCTCGCCGGGTGCTCCGTCACCGGCGTAGTAGTACAGCGCCCACTTGCCCATGACCAGCTGCTTGGTGCCGTCCGGGCGGTCGATCGTGGACGCACCCGATGCCTGCAGCTCCGGGCTGATGGTGAAGTCGTCCGGCACGGTCAGCGGCGGCCACGCCTTGGCGCACGCATCGAAGCAGGTGGACTGCTTTTCCGGGTCGTCGGTGAACGCGTACAGCGTGCGCCCGTCGGCGCCGACCATCACCTCGCCGAGGTCGCCCACCTGGGCCAAAGAAACCACCGGACCGGCCGCGGCCTGCTCGGGCGCTGCCTGCTGCGTCTCCGGCTGATCGAGCGGTCCCTGCCCGGCCGGAGCCTGCTCCGCCGGGGCGGCCGCACCGGTCGGGTCCGCCGCCGCGTCCTTGATCAGCGTGCCGTCGGCCTTGACAACGAACCACACGCCACCGACACCCTGACCGTTCGTTTCACCCTGCGCGCCGTCACCGGCGTAGTAGTACAGCGGCCACTTGCCGATCTTGAGCTGCCTTCCACCGTCCGGCCGGTCAACCGCGCTGACCAGGGCGGGGTCGACGCCGGCGGGTGCGGTGAAGCCGTCGGGCGCAACAACGGCCGGCCACGCGGCTGCGCAGGCGTCGACGCACGTGCTCACGCCGTCCGTGTCCTTGGTGAACGCGTAAAGCGTGCGGCCACCGTCACCCACCAGGATCGGGCCGAACGCTCCGACGTCCGTGACCGACGCGACCGGTGCCGACTCAGCCGTCGTGGTGTCCAGAGCCTTGGCCGCGCCGACGGCCTGGGCCGCGCTGCCTGCCGCAGCCGCCGGCGAGATCTGTGCCTGACCGGCGACACCACCGGCCTGGCCGCAGGCGGTCAACAGGACTCCTGCGGCGGCGATCGCAACCGGGGCGACGAGGATCGAACGCAGTTTCATGACGGGCCTTTCGAGCGAGATGGGCTGGAGAACAGGCGACATCGGCGGCCGGAGCCGATGTTCGGTGGCCGGCGGATCGGCCGGACCGTCCGGCGCCTTGGGGTACGGGCGGTCCGGCGGATCGGTTCGCAGCGACCACCGATTCACCCGTTCGGCCCAACTTGGCCGGTCCGACGAGAACCGGGTCACCCGCTCGCTCGTACCCTCCTGCATGACGACCACCGTGGTCGGCCTGGAACGGACACGCCATGCGCGGGCGGGGCGACGGCCGCGCGGACCGGCCTGCTCTACCCTTGTCCGGGTGCTGACCCAGGAGGAGCTCACGCGCTTTCGCGCGGGCGACTCCGACGCGGTCCGCGCCGTCTACCGGGAGTACGGACGGCTGGTGTATGCCGTCTGCCGCAACCAGCTGGGTAACCCGCAGCTGGCGGAAGACGCTGCGCAGCAGACGTTTCTGAAGGCCTGGCGGTCCGCACGGACGGTGGACCCCGGTCGGGACCTTGCCCCGTGGCTGGCCACGATCGCCCGCCGCACGGCGATCGACGTGCACCGGCAGGAGGCTCGCGAGCAGAGTTCCGACATCGACGACGTGCCGGCCTCGCACCCGGCGCTGGTCCAGGAACCGGTCGCGATCGAGCGGACGTACGACGCCTGGCAGGTGCGGCAGGCGCTGGACGAGCTGCCCGTGGACGAGCGGGAGGTCGTGCAACTGCAGCACCTGGAGGGTCTGACGCACTCCGCGGTCGCGCAACGGCTGGGTGTGCCAGTGGGCACGGTGAAGTCCAGGTCCTACCGGGCGCACAAGAAGCTGGCCGGCAAGCTCGGCCACCTGCGGGAGGGGTTCGGTTGACCGTACGGAGCGCGGACCGCCCGCTGAACGGCCACTGAGCAGCCCAGTCCCCACCCGCCACCCGAACTACCCTGCGAAGGGAGGTGACCACCGATGGCTCCCGACACCGGGCGGCACGACCCTGCCGACGGCTCCGGCAGTTCCACCGATCACGCCCGGATCGCCTATCTGATGGGCGAGATCTCCTCTGCCGACACCGATCTACGGCTCGACGACGCCGACCGTGCCGATCTCGACGAGTTGCGGACGTTGCTCGCCGACTCGTCCTTGTGGGTCGAACCGCCTGCCGCACTGGAAGATTCGGTGGTCGCCGCGATCGCGGCGGAGGCGGCGATGTCGCCGCCCGGCGAGCGGCGGCCGCCGGCCGACGAGTCCGGTCAGGTCGCCGATGCACCCGGGACGACGGCCGATGGTCACGGATCCGCGGCACCGGTCGACCTGGCTGCCGCCCGCCACGCACGGGTCCAGCGGTCCCGCCGCTCCGGCTGGACCAAGCCCACCCTGCTGGTCGCGGCCGCGGCGGCGGTGGTCACCGTGGTGGTCGTGGCGGTGCTGGCGCTGCGGCCGGCCGGTGCGCGAACGTTCGACGTGGCGCTTGAACCCACCGAACTGGCGCCGACCGCGTCCGGCACCGCCGTGATGATCAAGACGGACTCGGGGTGGCGCATCGAGCTGGACGTCACCGGGCTCCCCCGGCTCGACAACGGTCGGTTCTACCAGGGGTGGCTGCGCAACGCGGACGGCGTGTTGGTGCCGATCGGCACGTTTAACGAGGGCACCGACGTCGTGCTGTGGTCGGGCGTCTCGCCCGACCAGTTCTCCACGCTGACCGTCACTCAGGAGCAGGACGACGGCAACCAGGACTCGTCGGGTCAGCGGGTGCTGGTGGGCACCGCGGTCGAGGTGAAGTAGCAGCGGCGGTGTCGGTCGTGCGGCCCCGCCGTCGGCAAACGGACGCTGCGGTTCATGACGTGATGCGGAAGCTCGTCGTGGTGGTTGCGGTGCAGTCGCCACCCACATAGACGTCGATCGTCGTGTCGTCGATCACCCAGTCCCTGCGGTCGGCGTTCCAGTAGCGCAACTGGTCAGGACCCAGCACGAACCGCAGCGTCTGGGACTCGCCGCGAGCCAGACTCAGCCGCTGAAAACCCTTGAGCTCGCGGACCGGTCGCGACGCCGAGCCGTGCCGCTGGTGAATGTAGAGCTGGGCGACCTCGTCACCGCCGCGTCCGCCGACGTTGGTGACGGTGACCTGCACGGTCACCGCGTCGCCGGGCGCGATGCGGTCGCGGTCGACGGCGATGTCGCGGTACTCGAACCGGGTGTACGACAGGCCATGGCCGAACGGGAACAGCGGGGTGCTCGCCTCGTCCCAGTACCGCTGGTCCTGCTTCTGCGGTTCGTGGGAGACGGTGTGGCTGTAGACCATCGGCACCTGGCCGACGGTCCGCGGCCAGCTGAACGGCAGCTTCCCACCGGGCGCGACATCGCCGAACACCAGGTCGGCGACCGCCGCGCCGCCCTGCGTTCCCGGGTACCAGATGTCGAGGATCGCCGGCACGTGATCGGCGGCCCAGCGCATATCGAGGGGACGGCCGTTCATCACCAGCAGTACGGTCGGGGTGCCGGTGGCGACGACCTCCTGCAGCAGGGCCAGCTGTTCGCCGGGCAGCTCCAGGCTCGACCGGGACGCCGCCTCGCCGATCATGTTCTGCCACTCGCCGAGCACCACGACGGCCACGTCCGCGTCCCGCGCGAGGTCGACGGCGCGGGTGAACTCTGCGGTGTCGTCGAAGTCGACCGGATCGACCGGGTAGTTGTCGCCCCACATGTCGAACATCGAGGGGAAGGTGCGCTGCGCAGGCCGGAGGCCGGGCGCATACCGGACATCGGCGGCATCGACCGCCCGCCGGCGCAGACCGTCCAGGACGGTGACCGTCTCGGCGGAATCGTAGTCGAACACCCAGGGGCCCAGGATGTCCCGCCGCGAGTCCGCCAGCGGTCCGATGACCGCGATGGTGCCGGCGGCGGTCAGCGGCAGCAGGCCGCCCTCGTTGCGCAGCAGCACCGTCGACCGTTGGGCCGCAGTGCGCGCCACGGCCCGGTGCGCCGGGTCGGCGAGCACCTGCCGGGCGCGAACCTCGTCCACGTACGGGTTCTCGAACAGTCCCAGCCGGACCTTCGCCGTCAGCACCCGCCGGACGGCGGCGTCGAGCGTTGCCTCGTCCAGCAGGCCGGCGTCGACCGCCGCAGCCAGGCGCGAATAGGCAGGGTCCGTGATCGCCATCTCCAGATCGACGCCGGCGGTGACGGCACGTGTGGCGGCGTCGGTCAGGTCGCGGGCGAAGCCGTGGGTGCGCAGGTTGTGCACGGCCTGCGCGTCGCTGACCACGAAACCGTCGAACCCCCAGGCCTCGCGGAGCACGCGGGTGAGCAACCAGTGGTTGCCGGTGGCCGGAATCCCGTTGAGGTCCATGTAGGCCGTCATGATGTTGCCCGCCCCGGCGTCGACCGCCGCCTTGAACGGCGGCAGGTATACGTTCCACAGTTCGGCGTCGGACAGGTTCACCTCGTCGTAGTCCCGGCCGCCGAGGGCGGCGCCGTAACCGGCGAGATGCTTGGGCCCGGCGATGACCCGGTCGTCGGCACCGACGCCGTCGCCCTGGAAGCCACGGACCTGGGCGGCGGCGACCGCCGCGCCGAGATGGGGGTCCTCCCCTGCACTTTCGACGATCCGTCCCCACCTGGGGTCGCGGGCGATGTCCACCATCGGAGCGAACGTCCAGTGGATGCCGACGGCACGTGCCTCGCGGGCCGCCACGGCCTGCCCCGCCGAGATCACCTGCGGGTCCCAGGACGCGGCCATCGCGATCGGCACCGGCAGGATCGTGCGCAGCCCGTGGATGACGTCGAAGCCGAACATCGCCGGGATGCCGTGCCGGTTGCCTTGCACGGCCAACCGCTGCAGCCGGTTCACCTCGGCCGGATCCCGCACGAACAGCAAAGCACCGACGTCGCCGACCCGTAACGCGGCCTCGACCATCCGCGGCTGCTCAGCGAAGTCGGTGTGCAGTCGCTCCTCGATCTCCGCCGACGGTGGCAGCTTGAAGTAGAAGTACTGGGTCAGCTGCCCGGCCTTCTCCGCCACCGTCATGTCCGCCAGCAGCGCCTCGACGCGCGCGGCCTGTTCGCCTCCGTCGATGTCGTGCACGATCCCTCCATCGGGACAGGACGGGTCGGGCACTCACCGATGGGAAGGCGCCCGCCAGATCGTCCCGATCACAACAGAGCTCCGCGGGCGCCGCATCTCGACGGGGACACCGCTCACGTGTCGTCCCGCCGGTCCTGGTGAACCCCACCCCTGTAAGAATCGCTCCACGACGTCGTGAAAGGGGCCGACACCATGGGCGGGATGTACTGCGGCGGTCATCGATGAGCACGCCGGCGTGGCCCGAGCTGCCCGTCGACAGCTGGCAGGAGACGCGAGAAACCCTGCACAGGTGGCTGCAGGTCGTGGGGAAGATCCAGTTGGTGTCCACGCCGCTGATCAACCACTGGTGGAACATCACCTTCGAGCTGAGTGCGCGCGGGTTGCGCACTCAGCTCATGCACGACGGCGAGCGGGCGTTCGATGCGGAGTTCGATTTCGTCGACCACCAGCTCGTTTTCCGCGTCGCCGATGATGGAAAGCGCGCGACGGTGGCCCTCGAGCCCAAGACGGTGGCCCAGTTCTGGGCCGAGGTCCAGCAGGCGATGGCTGCCGTGAGCATCGCCTGCACCATCGTGCCCACCCCCAACGAGATCTCACCCGCCACCCCGTTCGCCGAGGACACCGAGCACAAGTCCTACGACCCGACCGCGGCCCACACCTTCTGGCGGCAACTGCTCAGCGCCGGTCGGGTGTTCTCGGCCTGGCGGGCTGGGTTCGCCGGCAAGGACAGCCCGGTGCAGCTGTTCTGGGGTTCCATGGACCTGTCGTGCGTGCGCTACTCCGGGCGTGCGGCACCCGCTGGTCCCCCGGCCCACGTGCCCCACCTCCCCGCGTGGGTGATGGCCGAGGCGGAGTCCCGTGAGAACGCCTCCGTCGGATTCTGGCCCGGTGGTTCGGCTGAGGGCTCCTTCTACGCGTACGCCTCCCCCGAACCGCCCGGCTACCGCGACGCCCACTTGCCCGTTGGCGAGTTCGACAACACCCTCGGAGAGTGGCTGCTGCCCTACGAGAAGGTCCGTACCAGTCCGGATCCAGATTCGACGTTGCTCGAGTTCCTCAACGGCACCTATGGTCTCGCCGCCGACCTCGGCAAGTGGGACCGGCCGCTGCTCGACGTGGACCCGCACCGGCTGGACGCCCACATCTACCGCGGGGTCGACCGGACCCCGCTTTACTGAGCTGCGAACATACAGGTGCCTCACAGGCCACGAACAGCCCCGTGCTGAGCCGGTCTCTCACAGTGGTCGAGACAGCGCAAGGATCCGGCGGCCGCCGCAGCCGATCTCTGCGATATCCAAGTCCCAAGGAGAGCACATGTCTTCGCAGATCGGTCCGGCCTATGAGGGGCGCGCTCTACCGCGCCCCGACGAGGAGCTGGTTGACCAGGGCCTTTCCTTCGACGTCTCGACCCTGTTGAGCCGGCGCCGGATGCTCAGGGCCTTCGGCCTCGGCGCCGCGGCCATCGGTCTGGCCGCCTGCGGAGCGAACTCGGCCTCACCGTCCACCACGAGGTCGTCGACCAGCGGCTCTGCGGTGGCCGGCACGCTGGCCGAGATTCCGGACGAGACGAACGGCCCCTACCCGGGTGACGGAACCAACGGCCCGGACGTCTTGGAGGAGAGCGGGATCGTCCGCAGCGACATCCGTTCCAGCTTCGGCACTGCCAGCACGACGGCGCGGGGCGTGCCGATGACGCTGCGGTTGACCATGTACAACATCGAAGGTGGCCGGCAGGTGCCGTACTCCGGCGTCGCCGTGTACGTCTGGCACTGCGATCGGGACGGCAACTACTCCATGTACTCCGAGGGCGTGGAGAGCGAGAACTACCTGCGCGGTGTGCAGGTCGCGGACGAGAACGGTGTCGTCGAGTACACCAGCATCTACCCGGCGTGCTACCAGGGCCGTTGGCCGCACGTGCACTTCGAGGTGTACCCGGACCAGGCCAGCATCACCGATCACGACCTGAGCATCTCGACATCCCAGCTGGCGTTTCCGAAGGAGATCTGCGATATCGTCTACGCGACCGCCGGATACGAGGCGTCCGCCAGGACATTCGGCCGGTTCACCAGCATCGACGAGGACAATGTCTTCGGCGACACCGGCGGAGTGAACCAGATGGCGACGGTGACCGGCGACGTCACCAACGGCTACCTGGTCACGCTGGACGTCGGGGTCGACGCCACGGCGTGAATCAGGTCTCCTCCAGCAGTCCCAGCCGCCGCGCCGCGTCGACGGCCGACCGACGGTCGTGGACACCGAGTTTGCGATAGAGGGCCACCGTCTGCTTCTTGATCGTGTTGTGCGAGACCATGAGGCGAGCCGAGATCTCCGCGAGCGTCTGTCCGGTCGTGAGACCGGACAGCACGACGCGCTCCCGCTCGCCGAGGGCAACGAGGTTCGTCCCGTCAGCGACGATCGGGCGCAGCGAGCGCAGCCGTTCACGCACCGCCGCGAACCCCCGCCAACGGACAGGGTCGATGTCGTCGATGTCGTCGATGTCGATGTCGATGTCGAGCAATCCGACGCGCAGCGCATTCGGCAGCAGGGCGAAGGCCAGGTATGTTCCGGCGTTACGCGCCGCCGCGACGGCGTCCCCGAATGCCTCGCCGATCCCGGCACTGGGCCCGGCCCTGGCCCTGTCCGCGTAGAGCGCCGCGGCCCGTCGAGGTCAGCTACCAGTGGCGGGCCGCCGGTACCTACGGCGCTCATCGTTCGTGCGTCCGGCTCACGCTGCAGGGTGAGCCGGACGCGCAAACGATGAGCAACGCTCCGCAATCGCGGCCGTCACCTCGGCGCCGCCGACCGTTGCGTCGCCCCGAGCACTCGACCCTCACCCGGGTCACCACGGGCGGTGCCGCCCAGTGGTGATGAGTTTCCGGGCGACCTACCGTCACACTTGTCATGAACACCGCGACCAACGACCTCCGCACACTCGACGAGCATGCCTTCGGCGCCCGTGTCGAGCCGCACCGCCGCGAGTTGCATGTCCACTGCTACCGCTTGCTCGGTTCGTTCGAGGAGGCCGAGGACCTCGTCCAAGAGTCGTTCCTGCGTGCGTGGCGCCGGCGCGAGACCTTTGAGGGCCGGTCGTCGGTTCGTGCGTGGCTGTACCGGATCGCGACGAACGCCTGCCTGGACGCGCTCGACAAGCGCCCGCGCCGCCCCCGCGCCAGCGGCGAGATCGGTTGGCTGCAGCCGTATCCCGACGAGCTCCTGGCACAGCTCCCGGACCGGCGCGAAGGGCCCGAGGACGCGGCGCTGGCGAAGGAGACCATCGAGCTGGCGTTCATCGCCGCGATCCAGCACCTGCCGCCGCTGCCGCGGGCCGTGCTCGTGCTGCGCGACGTTCTCGGCTGCTCGGCGAAGGAAACCGCCCGGCTGCTCGAGACGACCGAAGCGTCGGTGAACTCGGCGCTGCAGCGCGCGCGGGCCGGGTTGAGAGGGAGCCTGCCCGACAACCGCGAGGCATGGCCACACGCCGCCGACGCGACCGCCGCCGAGCGGGAACTGCTTGCCCGCTACGTCGAATGCAGCGAGCGGGCCGACATCGAAGGCCTGGCCGCGCTCCTGCACGAGGACGTCCGATTCTCGATGCCGCCCACGCCGGGCGTCTGGAACGGCCGAAGCGCGGTCGTGCGGGGCTGGATCGACGGCGGTTTCGGATCGGACGCGTTCGGCAGTATGCGGTGCGTGCTGACCCGGGCGAACGGTCAGCCGGCGGTGGCGGCCTACGTGCGCATGCCGGGCGACTCGGTGTACGAACCGCTGGCCATCGACGTCCTGCGGGTGCAGGACGGGGCCGTCGCCGAGATCGTCACCTTCGATCGCGCGGTGTTCAAGCACTTCGACCTACCGGCGACGCTCGACGCGACGGAGGGCACGAGATGAACACCGTCGCCCGCGTCACCGTCACGCCGGTCCACGTCGCCGACCTGCTCGTCGAGGGCGAGCGGATGCCGGTCTACGTCCACGTCATCGACCACCCCGACGCACGCGTGCTGGTCGACACCGGCATCAAGGAGTTGCACCCGGCGGTGGCCGACCTCGATCCCCGCCTCCGGCCCCTCGAAGAGCGGAACGTCGACCTCGCCGGCATCGACATGATCGTCAACACCCATCTGCACTTCGACCACTGCGGCGGCAACCACCTTTTCGCCGGCCGCCCGATCTACGTCCAGCGCCGCGAACTCGAGGACGCGCGCAGCGAGGACGACTACACCATTCGCGAGTGGGTGGACGCGCCCGGCGTGCGCTACACGCCGGTGGACGGCGAGTTCGAACTCCTTTCCGGGCTCCGCCTCGTCCCGGCGCCGGGTCATACCGCCGGCGGTCAGGTGGTCGTGATCGAGACCCTTGGGCGTCCGGTCGTCGTCGGCGGCGACGTCGCGGTGTGGTTCGGCGAACTCGACGAACCACACACCGAGGGCCAGTTGCGGGTGCTGTCGCTCGACCCCGAACGGGTCTGGCTCACCCACGAACACCAGCCGTGGCGGCCCCGCACCGTCTGATGCGTCAAAGCCGCGCGAGAAGGTGATGATCTCCAGGATGTTGTCGGCGGTCGAGAGCCTGCGTGATCGGGTTGTCCCCGCGTGATCGGGTTGTCCCCGCGTGATCGGATTGTGGGAGCGCCCTCGGGATGGGATCAGTACCAGTACCGACGCCCGGCGATGGCGCGGCCGGTGGTCCCGATGATCAACAGCACAACGCCGACCGCGACAAGGATCAATCCGATCGTCCACAGCACCGGTATCGAGAACACGAAACCGAGGACCAGCAGAATGATGCCAAGATGATCATCGTGTTTCCTCCTGTCGACCAGCGTCGCCGGTGGGAAGCCGGAGACGTCCCGGTAATGCGATGACTCTCCTGAAGTTCCCCTGTTGTCGAACTCGAATCGGATCGCTGCTGTTACCTCGGGCCCGGTCCGCCGGAACCGAAAGGCCCGGGACACGCCGCCAGCGTGTCCCGGGCCCTTTCGCGCGACTACTGCTCGTCGGCCGGTTCGTCCAGCTCGTCGAGGTCGGCCTCGGCGAGCGCAACCGCCAGCCCCAGAGCCCTGGCGATGTTGCCGGTCGCTGCGACCACCCGGGGCGTCCCGACGACCGGAGCCACCGCGATGAGCAGGCCCTGGACGTCCTCCAGGGTGATACCCACATCAACCGCCGAGCCGGCATTCATCAGGTAGGAGGCAGGTGGCGCGTCCACCGCGACCAGTGCCGCCAGCCGGGCGATCACGTGCTCGCGGGCCGGGAGCTCGCCTTCGACAATCGACACCGCGGTGATCGCGGCCAACGCGTCGAGCACGGGAGTTTCCTCGGGCATCAGTTGGGTCCTTCCGTTTGTGCGTCCGAGTGCTCGGGCAGGTCGCCCAGACCACCGCGGCAGTGAACCACCCGTCGCGCCGGGTCGGATCCCACGATCGGGATGAACCGGCCGACGGCGGAAGCCAACATGCGTCGGCCCCGCGGTGATCGTGAGTAGGCGACCGCGCAAACCTGACCGCCGCGCGACTCGGCCCCGGCGTCGTCATCGTCGTCCCTGTCACCAGCGACACCGACCGCATCTTTTCCAGGCGTCGCTGGGCATACCTTCGTCAGATGACTATCATGGTCATATGAGTAACGAGCGGCTCCAGGAGCCGTCCTTCTTCATCCTGACCGCGCTGGCCCAAGGACCGCGACATGGGTACGGGCTGCTGCAGGAAATCGCCACGTTGTCGGAAGGGACGGTGCAGCTCAAGGTGGGGTCGCTGTACGGGGCATTGGACCGGTTGTCCGGCCAGGGCCTGATCGAGGTGGACCGCGAAGAGGTGGTCGATTCACGGCTGCGCCGGTACTACCGCTTGTCGGCGGCGGGTGCGCAACGGTTGACCGAGGAGGCCCAGCGGATGCGGCAGCAGGCAGCGACTGCTCTGCGCCGGTTGAACCTGGGTGAGGTGACGGCATGAACCAGCCTCCGGACCCGGCGAACAGTGACAGGACAACGAACGCACTGGAGGCCCGGTATCACCGGATCTTCCGGTTGTTCCCGGCGTCGTACCGCCAGGAACGCGAGGACGAGATGGTTGGAGTGCTCCTGGCGGCAGCGGCTCCACGGCAGCGTCACCCCTCCCTCGGTGAGACGGCGGCGTTGCTTGTGCTGGCGGGACGGTCGTGGAGTCGACTCGCGGTGTCGCCGGACTCGGCCGCCAATCGCCGGGCCGCAGATGTGCTGTCAGTGGTGTTGCCGCTGCTGCTGCTGTTCCCGGTTGCGCGGACCGTGTGGTCGGCGCTGACGTTGCCGTGGTCGTTCTTGGTGGCCAATCGTCCGGATCAGGGCGCCTGGGCGTTGTGGGGACTGGCCGCCGTGGCGGTCGTTGTCGGGCCCGCATGGTTGCCGCGGTGGCCGGCGATCGCGGGCACCGTCTGGTTCGGTGTGGCGCTGTCCTGGGGCGCGGCGACGGGACGCAGCGACATCGTGGTCAACGGCTTCGGGTACTTCCTCGTGCAGCTGACGGCCTGCTGCCTGCTGGTCGACCCCCGACGGGTCCGGCAGGGGCGGCGCCTGCTGCGGCCGTACTGGTGGTTGATCGCCGCCACGCTCGCCGCGATCTTCGTGGTGGTCGCGGCCCCGTATTCACTCGTCCTCGCCGGCGTCTACGTTCCGCTGGTCGTCGCGACCGTACTCATCCTGGCCGTGACGACCATCGGTTTGTGCACTCCGACAGGGCGGGCCATGATCACTGTCGGAGGCACCCTTTTCGCCGCATTCGTTGCTGGCCACGGTTGGTGGACCGGTGTCGGCTCGGTCGGTGTACTGCTTCCGATGTCGAACCGGCCGGAGTGGGCCACCATGCTCTGGCTCCTGGCCCTGCCGGCGCTGACCTGGACCGTGCTGCGCTCAGCCAGCGCCCTGATTGCCCGGCGGCGGCCGGCCCGCCGCAGTCTGACAGACAGCGAGTGATCGCCCGAACGGATCGCAGCGGGGTAGCCCTGCCGCCGGCACGAGTCGTCGACGCAGACTGCGCTGATCTCGGCCCAGCCCGGTGGCCGGAGCCGCTCGCGGCCCATCGCGACCAGGATGTCGCCGGGGCCTGATCCCGAGATACCGGCCCAACTCGTGAGTGCGGGACCAGAAAGGTCCGGGCCGCGTCCGTTCGGCCAGCGCCCGCATCTCGGGCACATCGCCGGCACCCGGCGTCACGATTCCCTCGACTGCGGTGTCGCGCGCCGGGATCCGGTCAGGCGACGCTGATCACCAGGAACGAGGCCACCGCGGACCGCGCCGCGGGGCATGCGAGGCATTCCAAGGATCGGCGTCACCTTGGGGCTACTGTTGATCAATGACTCGTGGAACGGACACCATCACAGCAACGTGACCATGACGCCGGCAGCGGACACGCTACGCCTCTTCGTCCTATCCGATCGCTTCACTTCGCGGCTGCAGATCGTCATCAACGGTCACGACCTGACCGAGGGACAACGGCCGCTCAGCCACCGCGGCGAACCGCTGCTGTTCATGTCACCCCGCTGCACACAGGTGCTGCCACCGGACACGGCGGCCATGCTGCCGACCACCCGGCCCACCCAGGCGATGGTGGCGGTGTGCAACTGTGGCGAGGCCGGATGCAACTCGTTGTGGGTCCGGGTCCGCCGCGCCGGTGATCGCGTCGTCTGGGAACCCGACGACGCGTCGCCGCGCCGGACAGTCGACCGCAGTTGGTCCTTCGAGCTGCTGCCCTATCTGCAGGCGATCGACGATGCCGCCGCGGCCAGCCACCGGCTCGAGACCCGGGCCGACGCCCTCGCCCGCGAACTGCGCCGTCGCCGGGACTCTCTGTTCGGCTTCGCCATGGGCACCCGCGAACAGATCTTCACCCTCTGCGATGCGTACTCGTGGTGGGATCCCCAGGGCCACGACACCGGTCCGTGCCTCGGCATCCAAGTAGCCGGGGCCGGCGGCCTGAGCGAATACCTCGTCCCGCTGCCCACCGGCCGCAGCGACGACGACATCCTCAACGAGTTGCGCAACTTCCACCCCGAGAGATATCGGAACGCCGGCCGAGCACCATGGGTACCCGACCCGCCTTGGCCACCAGCCGAATCCCGCCGCCAGGAGCAGGAATGACAGACCCGAGGTGTCCGTACGTCGATCCCTGACTTCAAGCCGTCGAGGAATACACATCGCCGACGTGGCCTGCCCGGTCCATCCCCAAGCAGTTCATCTGGACTTGTTCGTTGTTCGGTGGACGAGATGGAGGCCCACCTTCAACTGCACGGTGCGGTCACGGCGGAGTGCCAACCTCATCGAGACAATGGTCTCGTCGTGATGCTCGACCCCGCCGGGCACCCGTTCTGTACCGGTAGCCGCATCTGCGATGGTTCCCAGGTGGAGATCAACGACGACGACCTGCAGATGCATCGCGCCAAGGAACGGTTGAAGGTCTTGGTCGCTGTCGACGAGGCGTTGCGGCGCTACCCGGAGGTTCTCCCGTTGCTGTCGGCGTCGGCCAACCGTGATGAGGCGGCAGCCGCTGTCCGATCCCTTCTCGGCGTCGATGCCGTCGGCGCGCAAGCCGTCCTGGATCTGCAGTGGAGCCATCTGACGGTGCACCAGCGCAGGGTCATCTCCGAGGAACGGACGCAGTTGCAGGCATTGGTCGAGCGAGGCCGAGCCATCGACGGCGATCGCTGAGCCCGCCTTCCCCGGCTGTTGTAGCTGCGGGTCTTCTGTCGTCGTGGCATCGGAAGGGCGTGCGACGCTCATCGTTCGTGCGTCCGCCTCATGCTGCCGGGCGAGCGGCGCGCACAAACGCTGAGCAACGCCGACGTCGGCATCCCTGACGGCCCTCTCCGGTCGGCTGACCGGCCTCGGCGCTGCAGTCGACGAGCGGCCCGGAAAGTCGACGGGAAGTCGGCGACAAGTCACCGGGCACTCACCGTGGGCCAACACCGCGCATCGGGGCAGGCTGCCGTTCGACAGTTCTCGCGGCGATCCGACGACCGGCCGAACTCCAGGAAGGACCCACAGGATGACCGAGGTGGCGACAGCCGACGAGGCCGCAACCGCGGTCTCGCCGAGATGCCGGGTCTTCAACGCGACCCCGCTGGACCTCTACGCGCTCGCGGCGAACAGCGAGCGCATCGACCTGCCCCCGCTGAAGTCGGTCGAGATCATCAACAGCCCACCCCAACTGGCGATCCTGGGCGCACCGCGGGGCATGCCGCCGCTGGCGGTGCTGCCGGTCGGCGACGCCGGCGGCGATCTCACCGTCCGGGTCGCGGATCTGCGGTCGGCGGGCGCGCCCGTCGGAATTGCCACCCGACCGTCGCTGATCGACTTCGTCAACGAAACCGATTCCCACGTACAGGTCGTCCGGGTCGATGAATCCGGTGGGCAGCACGCGGTCGGGGTCCCCTTACGTCCGGGCGGTCGCCAGCAGGTCTCCGGCCATCCCGGCCTGGTGTGGCTGGTTCGAGCGGTCTTCTCCGACGAGATCCTCACCGGATGCGTGATGACAAGCCATCCACGCATCGGGTGGCACGTCACCATGGGCTTCCTGTCCGTGGTGTCGGGTGAAACCGTGCTGCCGTCGCCGCTGCCGGCCGGCGTCGGGCCGATCGCCCTGGTCGGCGAGACGAGAACACCCCCGTCGATAGATTCGGCCGACTATCGGCTGGTGTCCGAGTTCGAAGACCCGCTGCCCAGGCCCTGGTTCAACGCGCGACCCAACGTGTCCACCCGCACGGTCCGGATCGCCGGGGCCGTCCTGGCCTGGAACAGCAGTCGGGAGAACCGTCAGCTGATGAGCTACCAGGGCAAGGACGTCCTCGATCTGGGCACCCTGGAGATCATCGCCGACACGGTTGTGATCAGCACCGCGCTCCGATTCCCCGGCACCACGGTGCGCATCCAGGCGCGGGTACTCGAGTTCACCGGCAAGGGAAGCATCGACACCACGCCCATCGCCGACGAACTTCCGGCGGTCTCGAGGTTCATCGACGACGAGAAGCGGCCGGTTGTACCAGTTCTCGGCACGGATGGAAAGGAGAAGCTCCCGGCCAAGGGCGATCAGAAGCAGTTCAGGGCGCGGGACGGTCGCGACGGCGAACGCGGCGGGGACATCGAGATCGCCGTTGCCTCGCTCGTCGTCCCACCCGGCGACGAGGTGATCCGGTTCCGGACGTCCGGCTCGGCGGGTCAGCGGGCGGAGGCGGGTGGTGTGCGGGATTGGGTCAAGACCGACCCCGCCGCCGACAAGCTGGATCCGCCGGCCATCACCGAGGACACGATCCAGAGCAAGTTCCGGGGCACGTTCACAGTCGCCCAGGATTTCTGGAAGTGGACCTGGCCCGCGAACGGCGATCGACCGACGAACCTCAACTTCCCCGACAGGCGGGTGCGGCTGGGATCGGGCGGCAACGTCGTCGACCTCGTCATCGTCTGCCACGACGACATGTCCGGCGACACCAATGTCTTCGGCTTCCCCGGCGACGACAACGGACCGACCAAGGACTACTCGATGGGCCGGGTCGGCAACGGGCCGATCGCCGATCAACGGGGTGCCCTCGGCAACGCATTCACCACCGGCCGACGAGTTCGACCCGGCAACGGGCCGGACGCCTTCCCCGGCGGCCGGCCCGGGAACGGCGGGCCCGCCGGGGTCGTACGAACCACGACGGACGCCGGTGCGATGGCCGCCCTGGTCGATGTCAGCGGCGGCGCGGCCGGCGCGGCCACCGCAGCAGTTCCCGGCGGCGCACCGGGCACGCCCACTCCGGCATTTCGCGTCCAGCTGAACATCATCCGCAACGGTCTGCCGTTCTTCATCCCCCAGACGAGCCAGCCGAATCTCATCGTGGAGGAGGTGACCGGGCGAGCCGGCCGGTCGGAGCCGGAGCGTTGCGGCGAACCCGGCGCAGACGGTCGGTGCGAGCAGTGGACGGAGCCGTGGGCCAGCCCCGAGGCGATCGACGCGGTGCTCGCCTTCGCTCGCGACGCCTACCGCGCCGGACACCGCGACCTGGCCCGCCGGGCCCTCGAGCCGTACTACGCCGCCCTCCAGTCGCACGCGGTCTCGCCCGACGTGCAGGCGCGGATGATCTCGATCGAGGCCATGCGCAGCAACCTGCGCAACAACCTGGACTACTACGGAAATCCGCCGGGATGGGTTCCCCGGATGCGCCTGTCGACCAACCTGGACTACTTTCAGGCCGCCCGGCAGATGTCCTACCGCCTCCTGTACTACGCCGCGACCGCCGAACAGAAATTCGACACCCTCACGGCGAAGAGCGAACTGGCTCACAAGATGGGCGAGGTGCTGGACCAGGAGATGACCGTCCGCGTCGCATTGATGGCCGAGTCGACGGTCGAGCTGACCGGTGCCCGCGACAAGCTCATCGAGGTCAGCCGGGAGGTCGCGCAGAAGCAGGCCGCCCTCGACGTCGTCACCCAACTCGCGGAGCAGGAAGCGCTCGGGGCTCTCGAGCGCCAACGCATCTTCCGCGGGATCTGCAAGACCATCGCCGGGGTGACGAAGATCGTTCCGGCAGGCCAGCCCTATCTCGGTGCCGTGGGCGACCTGATCAACGGCGTCGGCGAGGTGGACTTCAGCCGCCCGAATCAGGTGGGCAAGCAGATCTCCGACGTGGCCGCCAAGGTCGGGTCGATCACCGACTCGTTCCTGCAGAAGAACGGCAAGGTGCTGACCGACGACCGTACCGGCGCGGCCCGCGACCGGGTGGCCGCAGACAAGGCCCAGGCGGCATCGCTGGCAGACCACCTACGCCGGACCAAGGCGGCCAGCGAGGACCTGGCACGGGCCGTCGAGGAGGACACCAAGCCCATCGAGTCGCAGTGGGCGAACGCGCGGACGGAGGAACTCAAGCAGCTCAAGGCACAGCTCGGAGCCGTCAACGACCAGATCGCCGACTACTCCGGCGCCACCGAACCGAAGCGACGGGCGGCCGAGAAGGCCGCCAAGGAGGCCCAGGAGCGCCTGATCGCCCGGCTCGGCGCGTTGGAAGCGAGCAGCCTGCAGTCCTACCGGCGGGGCCTCAACCGGTCGATCGCTGATCTGGAAGGTCAGATCGCGGACGCAGGCGCCCACGGTGACCTCTCCGTCGACCTGAACTTGGAGCGGGTCGAGCGGCTCAAGCGGGAAAAGGACGAACTGGCGAAGTCCAAGCTCCGGGCGGTGGACGTCGAGCGGCAACAGAAGGACCTGGCCGCCGACACCGCACGGCACACCGAGGAACTGCAGAAGCAGAAGGAGGAATTCGAAGGGACGCTGACGCAGCTGCGGAGCGTCGCGACCGGGATCAGCGGGCTCGGAGCCGCGATCGCGACGCTGGCAACGCCGACCAAGCGAGACGACCCGGACGTGAAAGCGCTGGGCGCGCTGTTGATCAAGTCGGCGCACGCCGACGAATACCAGCGCCTCCTTGATGATTTCGAGGAGATCGGGCGGAAGCAGACCAGGGCGATGGCGCGGCTCACCGCCGCCCAACAGGCCATCGCGAACAACACCGCCGCGATCACCGAGAACCTGACCGCCCAGTTGGGCTGGAGCCGGCAACGGCAGGCTCTCGAGGGCGTGCTCGACATCCGCGCCAAGCGTTACCTCAAGGACATGCAGGCCCGGGCCAAGGACATGTTGCGCCGGTCGCTGTACTACGTCGAGATGGCCTACCGCTACGAGTTCCTGCACGACCTCGACGAGGAAATCGTGGACTACGAGAAGATCGTCGCGCGGTTGCGCCCGCTGGAGGAGATCACCGAAGTCGCCCCGAAGCCGGGATCGGGATCCGCACCGGTGGGTTCCGGGCCGTCGGGGACCCCCCAGTCGGGGACCGTGCCACCGGGGACCGCAGCCAAGAACCAGCCGGCGTCGTTCACCCGGGCGCCGGTGGCCGCGGACAAGAAGAAGACGCTGGACGACGACGTGCTGCAGATGGGTCTGTGGAGTCAGAGCAATCGCATCTTCGCCAGCCAGCAGAGCCGGGCGACCGCGGCGCAGAAGAACAAGGCGAACCTGGCGCTCACCGCCGACGAGCGGGAACAACTGCGGCAGACCGGCGAGGTCCGGATCAATCTGGTGGAGCGCGGTGTGGCCAACTACCGCTGGGAGGACGGTCGCATCACCGAGATCACGATCGACACGATCGATCTGGAGATGGCCGACATGAAACTCACGCAGGAGAGCGGGAGCCTCCGGTTCACCTTCCGGCATTCGGGGGTGAACATCCTGCGCGGTCGGACACCGGCCGAGCAGGGCGGCGAGTCGGTCTTCTACTTCTTCCAGGCGGCCGAATGGGACGACACCATCAGTTGGGGAACCACCTACAACCATCTGGCGACCGGAAGCAAAATATCCAAGGACGAACGCCTGAAGGACCGGGACGAATTCACGAAGAAGTCGACCGGTTCGGGTGGAACGTCGGTGACGTTCCTGGAGTACCAACCTTCGGTCTTCGGGGATCTGACGTTGAGCTTGACGGGCACCAGGATCCCGACCAAGGAGGCGATCCGGGAGATCAAGAACGTCGCGTTCACCGTCAACTACTCCCTCGTCCGGGAAGTCGCCCGGTAACCGCTTACGCGCGCCCGCCCACTGGCCCACGCCCGCCCCGATCGATCCGTCCGACCGAGAACTCTGGAGAACGAATATGGAACCTGGCGGTCCCCCGTCGGTGGTCTTCGCCGACACGGGCAATGATCGCGTGCTGTGTCGGCCGGCCGGTCGCGACACCACGGAGGTGGTTGTCGACCAGGGCATCCACTTTCCGACCGGGGTGGCGATCAGCCGGGGCGGTGACGTCTACGTCGTCGACTACGGCAACTCAAGGGTCGTGCGGATTCCGTACGGATCGCCGAACGTCATCCAGGTGGTCGCCGATCAGGGCCTGAACAACCCGATGGGGGTGGCGGTGGACCGGAACGGGGATGTGATCATCGCCGATACCGACAACGACCGCGTGGTGCGGGTGCCGGCCGGACAGGTCAACGTGCTCCAGGTGGTGGCGGACGGTGCGCTGAACCACCCCTACGGCGTCGCGGTGGACGCCGACGGCGACGTGTTCATCGCGGACACCTATCACGATCAGGTCGTACGGGTGCCGGCCGGGCAGGTCAACGTGCTGCAGACCGTGGTGGCCGGTGGCCAGGGTCTGGCCGCCCCGCGGGCCGTCGCGGTCAATCGCGCGGGCGACGTCTTCATCGCCGACAGCGGGAACTCCCGGGCGGTGCGCGTCCCGGCCGGGCAGATCAACACGATCGTGGATGTCATTCCGCAGGCAGACGGCCTCGAGGACGTGTACGGGATCGCTGCCGACGACGACGGCAACGTGTACGTGGCCGACAACGCCGCCGGGGACATCATCGTTTGCTACGTCCAGCTCGACCATTTGTCGATGGTCGTGAGCGGCCTCAGCGGCCCGTACGGGCTGGCCTGCCTCTGACCGGCTCATCCGCTCGGCGTTGTCCGAGATCACTGTCCGAGAAATCATTGTCCGAGAAATCACTGTCCAAGATCATTGTTCGAGAAACCATCTGTTTCGTTCCGGTTTCCGCAATCCCAGCCAGCGAGGAGAAACACCATCATGTCGCAACTGATCCGTTCGGAGGAGGCCGTCGCGTGGCTCCAGACCGGCGCACTGGGCGTCGGTGAGGACCATCAACAATCGGCCGGCCGCCTTTTCACGAAGAAGTTGATCGAGAATGGTCAGGTGCGGATTCTGTTCCTCGAGTGCGACAGTTCGGCGCAGGCGGCGTTCGACGATGCCGTCCGGCAGAGGGACAACTTCAGCGGCGCCGAGGCGAACATCAAGGCGATCGTCGACAACGCCGGTCCTCAATGGTTCGGCGACGGCGTGATCACCTTGGGCGAGGTGGCGTGGGCCGCCGTGCAGCAGGGCATCCCGGTCTACTTCCTCGACCTGGAGATGACGAGAAAGACCAAGCGAGGGAACCCGGCTGCCAGGGATGCCCATGCTGCGAAGATCTACAACGACATCGTCGGGAGCGGCGGGAATCTCGGTTGCCTGGTGCATTACGGAGCCGTCCATCTCGACCGCTCCATAGACACGATGAATAGGCACTACTCCTACGACGATGACTGGCTCGGAAAGTTGATCGACGTCGGCTATGTGATGTTCACAGAGTGAGGCCGGTCCGGCTCGCGCTCGGGAAACACGATGCGGGACCGCCGCGACCAGCCTCGATGGCGCCCCGGGTCGGGGTGGCACCCATGCCGCTGGTGAGAGTCATCGTGAACCACGTCGTCTCGTGGGCGTCGCGCCAGGGGGCGGCACCGTCGTCGAGTCGGCGTGGCCGGCGCTCGATCGTGCTGGCCGCACCCGCACCCCGCGCCGAACCGAGCAGCACCGTGTCGTGTCGGCACAGTACCGCGTCCTGCTCGCCGGACTCCGCGAGCCGGGCCGCGGCGTACCGGCGAATGCTCTTGAGCAGCCTGAACCGGACGCCGTCGGCGTTGAGATCGACGGTCACGAGGGACTTGTCGACCAGGGAGGTGACCAGGTCGAGGACGTCGTCCGGGTCGATTCCGTCACCGGCACACACCATTTCGGCAGCGTCGATGGTCCAGCCGCCGGTGAAGACGGACAGCCGCCGGAACAACGCCCGCTCGCGCGGTGACAGTAGGCGGTGACTCCAGTCGACCAGCGGGCCTGGCGCGCGGTGTCGGTCGGGTCCGATCCGGTCGTCGGCTCGCAACACGCACGCGGGGCCATCCAGGCGCGCGGCAATCTGTTCCGGCGACAGGACCCTGGTGCGAGCGGCGGCCCATTCGATCAACAGTGGCAGCCCATCCAGCCGTCGGCAGATGTTCGCGACGGCGTCGGCGTTCTCCTCGGTGAGCCGGAACGAGGGTTCCGCCGCGGTGGCCCGGTCCCGGAAGAGACTGACGGCTGCGGCTTCGGTCGTCGTCCCGCAGGCGGCGGCCGACCATGCCCGACCCGGGCTCGGCACTCCCAGCGGCTCCACTCGCCGAACCGTCTCCCCACCTACTCTCAGTCGCTCCCGGCTGGTCACCAGGACCATCAACGACGGACGCGCAGCCAGCAGGACGATCGCCAGCTCGGCGCAATCGGCCACCACGGCCTCGCAACCGTCGAGGACGAGCAGCGCGCGCGAGTCGCCCCGGACTACACCGGTCGGATCCGAGCTCCGGGCGTCGGCCTCGCCGATCGCCCTCGTCACGGTCCGGGTGACCGACGATCCGTCCCGGGATGTCGAGAGGTTGACCTGCCAGACCCGGGTGGCACCCCCGATCGCCATCACCCTGGCCACTTCGACGGCGAGCCGCGACTTGCCGACTCCACCCGGTCCGGTGAGGGTGAGCAGCCTGGTCCCCCGCTCGAGCAGATTGCGAACCGACTCGACGTCGGCGTCCCGCCCGACCAACGAGGTCAACGGGATTCGCGGCGCGGCCGGCTCGGCCGCCGGTGCCGAGGTCGTGGGGCGCGCGGGTGTGGAGTCGGGAGCACGATGACTGGCCGACAGCTCGGCCAGGCGGGACTGCGCGGCCTGGTCCAAGCCGAGCGCATGGCCGATGAACCGGGCGGTGCTGGGGTACAGCCGGCTCCGCAGTCCGCGCTCCAGTGCGCTGACCGTCTCGACACTCAACCCGGCCCGATCGGCCAGGTCGGCCTGGGTCAGTCCAGCGTCCAGACGGCGCCGGCGCACGAAGTCCGACAGCCGGGCATCGCTCATGTGCGTCGTCCTGTGGCGGCGCATGGCCGGCTCCGCCGAACGCGGCGCCGGGGCCTGCCGCTCGCACGGGGCAACACATCGTTGGGGTGAATCCGCCGGCGGCTGGCACCTTGTGGTTCCATCGGCGCCCTCTCGGTAGCGAGTTCCTCGTAACGTGAGCGCTGTGCTCCCCCGACCGGGTGAGGATGCCGTGATCACCGCTGCCGCCGCATCCGTGCCACCACCAAATCGACAACCGAATGCGGCTGTCGCCGAGAACTGACCTCGCCCTGATGACGCCGCCGACGGCGCAGGCGAAACTGTGCCCATGGTGTTCTGGCTGCCGCTGGTCGACGACGACGCGCGCTTCCGCCAGCTCGCCCCGCCCGCCCCGGCCGGTGACGGGCTCCGGACGGCCCACGGGGTCGCCCGCGGGTTGCCGGCCAGGAACGAGCCGTTCGGCTCCGCGGTCGTCGAACTGGCGAGTCGGTGACCGCGTCCGCGGGCGCCGAGGCGACCGCGCGAGTGGAGTTGGTCCGGCAACGCTCGCTCGCGCTCCGCGGTCTCGGCGCCACCTTCCTGGTGCTGGCCCTGGTGGAGGCGGCCCTCATGTCCGGCAGTCCGGCCGGGCCCTACGCGGTCCTGGTGCTGTTCCCGGCGGTGGCGCTGCTCTACGCGGCCGTGGGTCTGCTGGCCTGGTCGCGGCGCCCGGACAACCGCTTCGGAGCGATCGTCGTGCTCGCCGGACTGATCCTGATCGGGGCCGGACTGCTCAACGTGGGCGGCGACCACACCGCTCTGGTCGCGGTCGGCCTCGTCCTCTCGCTGACCCCGATCGCGGCGATCATGCACCTACTGCTCGCCTTTCCGTCGGGCGAACTCGGCCGCGTGGAGCGGGTGCTGGTGGTCACCATGTACGTAGGTGCGATCGCGCTGCAAGCGCCCAGCTACGTGTTCCGCCCGCTGCCCGCCCCGTTCGACGTCTTCGTCCTGGCCGACACACCGATGATCGTCGACAGTGCGATCTGGCTGCAGAATGTCCTCGGGGGGCTGCTGCTGGTCGGGGCGGCCGTGGTGATGATCCGTCGCCTGCGAGGTAGCGAACCCGCCCAACGTCGCACGCTGGGGGTCGTGACGGCCGTCGGGATCGTCACCGTGCTGTTCTTCCCGGTCAGCTTCCATCTGTTCGGAGCGCTTGGGCTGAGCGCCATCACGCTGTTCGTGGCGCAGATGACGGCCATCGCGATCGTGCCGGTCACATTCGTCCTGGCAGCCCTGCGGGGCGGCTTCGCCCGGACGAGCAGCCTGGAGGAACTGGGGGTTCGGCTCGGCTCCGGACCGGACACGGGACCGGCCCTGCGCGACGGGGTCGCTGCCGCGCTCGGCGATCCCACTTTGCAGCTGCTGCTGCGCAGCGACGACGGCACCGGTTTCGTCGATTCTGCCGGGCGCCCCGCGTCACCCCCTCCCCCCGGCGGCAGCCGAGGCACCGTCGACGTCGAACTGCACGGCTCCGCGGTCGGCGCGATTGTCTACGACACCGCCCTGCTGCCCCATCCGGAGGTGGTCAGCGCGGCCGGCCGCGTGCTCGCCATCGCGCTGGACCGGGAGCGGCTGATCGCCGAGCTGCGGTCGAGCCGGGAGGCCGTGCGGGAATCCCGTGCCCGGATCGTCGCCGCCGCCGACCGGGAACGCCGCCGGGTCGAGCGAAATCTGCACGACGGAGCCCAGCAGCTCCTCACCGGGCTTGCTCTGCTGCTGCATTTGGCCCGCCGGCGCACGGCCGACGATCCCGAGCTCGATGGGCTGCTCGCCGAGGCCGACCGTGAGCTGACCGGCGCTCTGGCCGAGCTACGGGCGCTGGCCCGGGGTCTGCACCCGGCGATCCTCACCGATGCGGGGCTGGCCGCCGCGCTCGAAACCCTCGCCGAACGTTCGGCGGTGCCCGTGCAGCTGCGCGACTGCCCGACCGAGCGGCTGCCCGAACAGGTCGAGGTGACGGTCTACTACGTCGTCGCGGAGGCCCTGGCCAACGCGGCCAAGCACGCGGAGGCCGGCTTGGTCGACGTCACCGCCGAGCGCCGCAACGGCACGGTCCGGGTCGAGGTGCGTGACGACGGCCGCGGCGGCGCCCGGGCGTTCACCGGATCGGGCCTCGAAGGCTTGCGCGACCGCGTCGAAGCCGTCGGCGGCCGGCTGCGACTGGACAGTCCAGCCGGCGGCGGAACCCGGCTGGAGGCGGACCTTCCGTGCGGGTGATCCTCGTCGACGACGCCGCGCTGATCCGGGCGGGGATCGCCCGTCTGCTCGGCGACGAGGGCATCGACGTGGTGGCGCAGCTCGGCGATGCCATCCGCCTGCCCGACGCGGTCGCCCGGCACGACCCCGACGTCGTCGTGCTGGACGTGCGGATGCCACCCACCCACACCGTCGAGGGCCTGGTCGCGGCCACCGAGTTGAAGAAGGCCCGGCCGGATGTCGGCGTGCTGCTGCTGTCCCAGCATGTGGAAAGTCGATACGCGGTCGACCTGCTCCGGATCGGCCGGGGTGTCGGCTACCTGCTCAAGGAGCGCGTCGCGCGTCCGGCGGAACTGGTCGACGCGATCCGGCGGGTCGGCGCGAGTGGGTGCGTGGTCGATCCGGCGGTCGCGCACGCCGTGCTCGCCACTCGCCGGGTCCCCGACCCGCTGACGGACCTGAGCGTCCGCGAGCGCACCGTGCTCGAACTCATCGCCCAGGGCCTTTCCAACCAGGCCATCGCCGAGCGCCTCGTTCTGACCGACCGCACCGTCGAGGCCCACGTGCGCAGCCTGTTCACCAAACTGAACCTGCCCCCGGACACCGGCACCCACCGCCGAGTGTTGGCGGTGCTAGCCCACTTTCGCGCGGGGACCGGCGGCTCTGGCGCGAGCCGGTGACCGGCCGGACCTCCCTCGTGCCGCACCGCCGGCTCGGGGTCGCGTCGTCGAAGTTTGAACCCGGGCACTGGACATCGCCACAGGGTCAGAACCCTCTCGGAGGGCGGGCACCGGTCTGGCTGACCGCCAGAGCACCGGCGCGGCTGCCCGCTTCGCATGCCTCGACGAGCGACGCTCCGAACGCGAGCATGGCTGCCAAGGTGCCGCCGTAGGTGTCCCCCGCGCCGGTCGTGTCGATGACCGACGACGGTGGAACTGGCGCGATCCGCGCGTAGCTGAGCCCCTCTGTCCCGTCGTGGGTTGCCTCGACTGGGCCGACGACCGATCCCTTGTGTCCGAGGGTCACCACCACCGACCGGGCGCCGGTCACCTCGTGGACAGCCCGCGCGAGGTCATCCTCGTGCACCCCGTCCGGGACTGCACCGCGCGAACGCAACACCTCCCGCGCCTCGTGCACGTTGAGGACGACAGGGTCGCACTCCCACCAGGTTTCGTCGGACACGGTGGTCACGGGTCCGTTCGACAGGACGAACCGCACCCCGAGGCGTCGGGCGAAGGCGGCGGCAGCCTCACACCCTGGCCCACCGATCTCGGACTGCGCGAGCACGAGCGCCAGGCCGCCGGGGACCAGCCCGTCCAACAACGCGGCCACCCGTTCACCGGTCAGCAGATCGTTCGCCCCCGGGGTGACTACGATCGTGTTCTCCCCGTCGGGGACAATTGTGACCAGGGCAAGCGAGGTGCGATGTTCCTGGCTCACCAGCAGTGTGGTGGTGTCGATGCCGTAGGCGGCGAGCTCCGCGGACTGCGCCGCACCTTCGGGGTCCGCGCCGACCGCGCCGATCATCATCACCGGCGCCCCTGCCCGTGCCGCCGCTATCGCCTGATTCCCGCCCTTGCCGCCGTTGCCCCGCACGAGGTGGTCGGCGAGCAGGGTCTCGCCGGGAGTGAGCCACCGCCCGACCTTTGTCACGATGTCGTGGTTCAGCGACCCGACGACCACGACGCGCCCGCCGGTGGCGCGGCCCGGTTCAGTTCTCACGGGCGAGCCAGGATGCCGCGCGCTGCCAGAGTGTCGCGAAGCCCGGCCAGTCGGTGAACTCGGTCGGCGCCCAGTGCGGGCCGATGTCACTGGCGTAGGCCAGGGAGCGCCCCTGACCTGCGTCACCGACAACGAGCAGCGGGTCGGCGTCGACGGTCATCAGCGTCCGGGTGCCGGGCTTGGCGACAAGCCGCTGGTACCCGAGCAACTCCGGGATCTCCTCGCCCTCGTCGGCCAGCCCGTCGGTCAGCACGTGCACGCCGGTCATCACCGGGCGCACGCCGTCGGGCCGCTCGATCCGGTCGTCGCCGATCTCCATGACGATCGGCAGCACGTCCGCAACCGGTGTCGTGCGGTAGTTCGCCTTCGCTTCGATGCCCTGGAAGGTGAGGTACCCGCCGACCATCGCGAAGCCGCCACCGGCAAGCGTCCAGTCGCGCAACGCGGCCAGACGGTTGCCGTGCTTGTTGCCGCGCACGAAGGTCGAGGTCGGCAGCAGCAAGGTGTTGGATCCGATGTCGGAGAGAACGACGACGTCCCACTGCGACAGTTCCTCGACGCTGCTGGGGAACTCTTTGGCCGCAACGTGCGACGGCTGGTACGTCACTTCATGGCCGCCGTCGCGCCACGCCGCGATGATCGCGTCGCCGCCCTCTGCATAATCGGTCGTGGTGAAGGTGTCGAAGCCCTTGGCGTGGGTCGACGTCACCGACCACGATTCTCCCGCGAACAAGATCTTCGCCATGTCTTTGTCTCCTGGTTGTAGTCGTTGCAGGTCAGTCGTCGGTGCCGCACAGGTCCGCGATCGTGAGCGCGAAAACCTTTGTGGCAGCGAGCAGGTCGGTCTCGAGCAGGTGCTCGTCAGCCTGGTGGGCGACACCCATGTGTCCGGGGCCGAAGTTGATCGTCGGCGTGCCGTCGTCGATCTGCAGGCCCATGTCCGTGTGCGACATGCAGCCCTGCAGGATGCTCGGCAGCCCGATGCGGTGGGTGTTCGCCAGGGTCGTGGTGACCACCGGTTCGACGTCGGAGGTCTCGCCGCAGTCGGCGTCGACGAGCCACTCGATCACCGGCGGGTGCTCGTCGAACCAGTCGTCGCCGGTGACGAACGTCGTGAAGAGTTCCTCGAGCTCGGCCTTGACGATCGACCCAAGGCCGTTCGCGTCCTTTTGCCCCGGCAGGTACTGGGCGTTGAACGTGATCGTGCACTTGGAGGCGTAGGTCGTGGGGAACTCGCCGGCCTCGAGCTGCGCGACATGGATCTGGCACGGAATCGGCAGGTACCGGTGGTTCTTCACCGGATCGGCCGCCCACTGTGCGTTGCGCTCCCGGATCGCGTCGAGCAGCTGGTGGCCGTAGGCGATCGCGTCGACCGCGCCGCCCTCACGCCAGGGCTTGCGCTCGAGTTCGATGTGCCCGGCCCGCCCCTGGAGGGTGACGCGGCCCCAGAGGATGCCGCGGCACAGCGGCGCGATGTTCAGGTTCGTGGCCTCGGGCACGATCGCGCCGCCCGGCGCCTGGTAGCCGCGGTCGACCAGAGCCAGGGTCCCCATGCCGCCGGCCTCCTCGTCGGCGACGGAGGCGATGATGAGGTCCTCCCTGAGGCGGACGCCGGTGGCCTTGAGCGCTTCGAGAGCGCCGATGGCGGCTGCCATCCCACCCTTCATGTCGACGGCGCCGCGGCCGTAGATCCTGCCGTTCTTGCGCTGGCCGCCGAAGGGGTCCTCGGTCCAGCCGGAGCCGACCTCGACCACGTCGCAGTGACCCTGGATCATCACCGTGCGGCCCGTGGGGGCGCTGCCTTTGAAGATGGCCACCAGGTTCGGTCGGCCGGTGAAGTCGCGTCCCGGGTAGTAGCCGGGGCCGTCGGCGCGATGCGCGAGGTCCTGGGCGTTGGGCTCCCAGCGGTCGATGGCGTCGGCGCCCAACGCGCGCAGCCGGGCCTCGAAGACATCCTGGACGGCGGCCTCGCCCAGACGCTCGGCAGCGTCCTGGAACCAGGGGTTGACGCTCGGCACCCGCAGGAGTTCCTGCAGGAAGGCGATGGTCGACTCCCCGCGGTCCTCGACCGCGGCAAGGACCGCGTCGTCGTTGCGTGATGACATGGCTGTAACTCCCTCTGGTGGGTGGTGGCACCCGCGAGAGGCGCCGGAAAGTCGTTGCTGCGTGCGACGGGTGCGCTGCGCGCATCGGACGGAGGTTCGGTTACGTGACGAGCCGCCGCGACTCGCTCCTGGGCCGCACGAGCATCGAGATGATCAGGACGGCGCCGAGCAGTCCGCGTTGGAATGTCGAGCCGACGTCGGCGAGCTGGAGTCCGTTGCTGAGGATGCCCACGAGCACCAAGGCCAGCAGCACGCCGCTGATCCGGCCGACACCGCCGGTGATCGCGATGCCGCCGAGGACAGCGATGGTGATGGCCTGCAGTTCCAGGCCCGAGCCGGCGGTCGACTTGGCGTTGAGCAGCCAGGAGGCCGTCACGATCGCGCCGATCGCCGCCGCGCCGCCGGCGATGGCGTACAGCGAGATCCGGGTCCTGTTGACCGAGACGCCGGCGAGCCGCGCCGTGATGTCGCTGGAGCCGACTGCGTAGACGTTGCGCCCGTAGCCGGTGCGACGGGTGAGGAACACCATCAGCGCGCCGAGCGGGACCAGGATGCACAGCACCTGGAAGGGCACGCCGAGCACGGAGGTCTGGCCGATGATGCGGAACCCTTGGCGGTCGAATCCCGAGACGTCAACGCCGCCCGTGGCGACCTGGGCCGCCGACGCGTACAGGTACCACGTGCCGAGCGTCACGATCAGCGGTGGCAACCCCAGCATGGTGATGAGCAGGCCGTTGACGGCCCCCAGCAGCACACCGGCCACGAGCGCGACAACCGCGGCGAGCCAAGGACTCATGCCGTGCTGACCGGCGAGGATGCCGAACACCACCGAGCACAATGACATCGTCGAGCCGATCGACAGATCGATTCCGCCGCCGCCGCCGAGGATGACCATGGTCTGCCCGAGCGCGAGAATGCCCACCACGGCGGAGTACTGCATGAGGGTCAGCAGGTTGGGCACCTGCAGGAAGTAGGGCGAACTGATCGACATGAGGACCAGCGCGACCACGATGAGCAGCGCCAGGGCACCGCGCCGGTCCTTCATCAGCAGGGTGAGCTTGTCGAGCATGTCACAGACTCCTCTGTCGCTCGCGCGACGCTCGGATCACCAGGCCGTTGACGACGACGGCCAGCAGGATGACGACGCCGATCATCACGCCGTTCCACAGGGAGGGGACGCCTGCGAGGACGACGCCATTGCGCAGCACCGCGATGAAAAGCAGACCGCCCAGGGTCCGCAGGACCGACCCCTCGCCGCCGAGGATCGAGGTGCCGCCGACGACGACCGCTGCGATCGCGAGCATCGTCAGCTCACCCCCGGAGCTGGCCTGGACGACGCCGATCCGCGCGGAGTACAGCACCGCAGCAAGCCCGACCAGCGCCCCGAGGATCAGGTACGCGGTGAGGCGGACCCGGTTGATCTTGATGCCGGCCAGCTGCGCGGCCTCGACGTTCGAGCCGATCGCGTACACCGAGCGGCCGAACACGGTTCGCGAGAGCACCAGCTGCAGCACGGCGTAGACGGCCACGACGATCAGTGCGACGACCGGGATCCCGAAGATCTTGGACTGCCCCGAGAGCCACGGGAAGACGGGCCGGGCGAAGACGTCGGTGGAGTTCCACAGCGCGAACAGCAGCGCCTGGAAGATGGCGCTGGTGCCCAGAGTGGCGACGATCGACGGGATCGCGAAACGGACCGTGAGCAGGCCGTTGGCCAGGCCCAGGATCATGCCGATGACCAGCGCGGTGAGCAGCACCAGCGCCGGCGGGTATGCCTCGGACATCCCGGTGGCCACGAACCACCCGACGAGCCCGACCGCGAAGCCGGTCGACACGTCGATGCCGGCCATCAGGATGATCAGCGTGAGGCCCGCGGCCACAAGGGCCAGATCCACCGAGTTGTTGGCGATGTTGACCAGGTTCTGCGCCGTGAGAAATTGCGGTGACAGGATCGTGAACAGCGCCACCTCGATGATCAGCAGCACCGGCAGCATGAGCTTGCGGACCTGGCGCAGGATCACCAGACTGCGCGTTTCGGGCGTCGCGGCGGCGACGGCGACGGCGGTCACGAGACCTCCTCGGGGTTGACGTGCGACGCGGAGACGGCGTCGGCCAGCGCTCCGGTGGCGCCGCGCAGGACGGCCTGTTCGGTGATCTGCTCACCGCGCAGGACAGAGGTCACTCGCCCCTCGTGCAGGGTGTGCACCACGTCGGAGAGCTCCAGCAGCTCGGACATCTCCGAGGAGATCAGCAGCACGGCGACGCCCTCAGCGGCCAGACCCCGGATGTCGCGGTGGATCTCGGCCTTGGTGGCGACGTCGATGCCACGGGTGGGCTCGTCCAGCATGAGCAGACGGGGATCGGTCGCGATGAGCCGGGCGAGCAGCGCCTTCTGCTGGTTGCCCCCGGACAGCGAGGTGATGGGCGCCCCCGGACCGGCGGTCTTGATCCGGATGCGCTCGATCCAGGTGCTGACCAGATTCTGCTCGCGGCGCCGGTTCACCACGCCCCGGTCGGTCAGGGACGGCAGCGCGGCGATCGAGATGTTCTCGGCGACCGTCATGTGCTGCAGGATCCCCTGGGTCTTGCGGTCCTCGGGGAGGTAGGCGATGCCACGGGCCAACGCGGCGCGGCTCCCGTTCGGGCGCATCGGGGCGCCGAGGTACTCGATTGTTCCCGAGTCGTGCCCCAACTCGCCTAGGACACTGAGGGCGAGCTCGGTGCGGCCGGCGCCGACCAGACCGTAGAGCCCGGTGACGTGACCGGCCGACACGTCGAGCGTGACGTCCTCGAAGGTCTCGGTCAGCGTCAGCCCCTGGAGTCGGAGCACGGTCTGCCCGGGCGCCGGCCCCTCCCGGGCCACCCGGTTCGCCTCGGCGGGCGAGGCCGGAGCGTCGACGGGGGCGGCCGGCCCGGTACGCCGCGGCGTCTGGGCGAGCTGCCGGCCACCCATCATGGCCAGCAGCCCGTCGCGGTCCGGGTCGTCGGTCTCGCCCACCAGCCGACCGTCACGCAGCACGACGAAACGGTCGGCCATGCGGTCCAGCTCGTCGAACCGGTGAGTGATGAAGCAGACCCCGACGCCGGTGGCCACGAGTTCGTCCACCAGGCCGAAGAGCCGCTCCGACTCGGTGTCGGTGAGGATCGACGTGGGCTCGTCGAGTATCAGCACCTTGGGGTCCGCGGCGACCGCCCGCGCGATCAGCACCAGCTGCTGCTCGGCCAGCGACAGCTCGCCCATCGACCGGCGCAGGGTCCGGCCGGGCAGGCCGATGCGGTCCAGGAGCTCTGCGCCCTCGGCACGCATCTGCGCGGGCTGCAGCCACCCGCCGCGGTGCTGCTGGCGGCCCATGTAGAGGTTCTCCAGCACGGACAGGTGCGGGAACCCGGCCGGCTCCTGGTACACCGTGGAGATGCCCCGGAGGATGGCCTCATAGGGTGTGCGCGGCGCGAACGGTGCGCCGCGCAACTCCATGGACCCGGTGTCCGGGGCGTGGACGCCGGCGAACACCTTCATCAGGGTTGACTTGCCTGCGCCGTTCTCCCCCATGATTGCGACCCGTTCCCCGGCAACGAGCCGCAGGGAGATGTCGTCGAGGGCCTGGGTCGCGCCGAACCGCTTCGACACCCCGTCGGCTTGAAGGATGGTCGTGGTCATGACTGCTCCTGGGATGGTCAGGGTCGACCGGTCAGAAGTCGTACTGCTGGTAGTTGTCCTTGGTGAACACGGTCGGGTCGCCCAGTAGCAGCGTCTTGGTCGACTCGTCGTAGGCCACCGGATCCTTCAGACCGGGAACCGTGTTGCTCGCTGCGAAGGGCTTACCCTGCACCAACTGATCCAGGGCCCACACGGTCAGGTAACCCAGGTCCTCGACGTTCCACAGCACGGTCGAGGTCATCGCGCCGGATTCCAGGAACTCGCCGGCGGTCTTGGGTGATCCGAAGCCGGTGACCGCGACCTTGCCGATGTTCCCCGCATTCTGCACGGCCTGAGCCACGCCCGGGATCGCCGTCGACGGAATCGCGATGATGCCCTTGAGGTCGGGGTAGGCCGTCATGAGGTTCTGAGCCTCCTGCAGGGCGTTCGCCGTGTCGGTCGTGTACTTGATGCCACCGACAAGTTCCATGTCCGGGTACTTCTGGGCCTGACGGTCCTGCGCGGCCTTGATCCAGTTGTTGAACGTCGCCGTGTCGGCGCCGCCGGAGATGATGCCGAACTGGCCCTTGCCGTCGGTCGCCTTCGCCAACTCGTCCATCACGGTGCTGCCCAGCGCCTCGTCGCTGGCCTGCGAGACGAACACCGCGCGCTCGGAATCGGGTGCGTCGGCGTCCGAAGTCGCCACCTTTACTCCCGCGCCGACGGCCGAGGCGATCGAGCTGTTGATCGACGTCGGGTCCAGCGGCGAGATGGCGATCGCGTCGTACTTCTGAGACACCAGGCCGTCAAGGATCTTGACCTGCTCGGCGGAGTTGGTCGTGGCCGGGCCGGTCTGCGTGTAGCTGATCCCCAGGTCCTGCGCGGCCCGCTCGCCCCCCGCCTTGAAACCGTTGAAGTACGGGATGCCCTCGATCTGCGAGACGAAGGCGACCTTGACGCCGCCGGCAGCAGTTGTGCCTGCGGTGCTGCTGCCGGAAGACGTCGATGCGGTGTCGGAGCAGCCGCTCAGCGCCAAGGCTGCAGCGGCCGCGAGGGCGATGATCGCGGAGACTCTCTTCATTCCGGGTCCTCTCTCGTCGGCCAGGCGGCCGGTCGACTTCGGTGTCGAAGGGGAATGTAATCGATTTCATGAACCGCCGCAAGAAACCCATTGCTCGGCGTGGTGCACAGCTGGTTCGACGATGTAAACGTTGGCATGCAGTAGACTGAGGTGATGCCAGAGGGGGTCACCGCGTCCGCCGCGACGATCGCGGACGTCGCTCGCAAGGCCAAGGTCTCGACCGCGACCGTGTCCCGAGCTCTCAGCGGCTCGAAGGCGGTCAGCCCTGGCACCGCCGCTCGGGTGCGGGACGCGGCGCTGCGCCTGGGCTACCGCGTCAACCCGATCGCCCGGGCGCTGCGCAAGAACGCGACGGGCAACGTCGGCCTGCTCGTCCCCTCGGTCTCGAACCCCTTCTTCACGATGCTCGTCGACGAACTCGAGAAGCATCTTGTGGGCACCGGCATGAACCTGTACCTGTGCACCTCGCGGGACGACGTCGCCGTCGAGGCCAAGCGTCTCGCCTCTCTGTGCGATGGAGCCGTCGACGGGATTCTCGTCAGCCCGTGCGATGCGGTGGCCTCCGGACCGGCGCTGGCCGACGCACAACGCAAGGTCCCCGTCATCCAGGTCGACCGCAGCGCCGTCGACGTCGACATCGACTGGGTCGGCCTGGATGACATGCACGCGATGGAGACCGTGGTCGCCCACCTAGCCGAGCACGGGGTCGGCGAGATCGTGCTCGTCACCTCCAACGACCGGAACTCGTCCGGCCGCCTGCGCACGACCGCCACGCGGGCGGCCTCCGCCAGGCACGGCGTGGCGGTCTCCCGCGTGCTCGACGGCGCGTTCTCGATTGAATGGGGCGCCGAGGCGGCCTCGATTCTCGTCGCGAACGGGCCGCTGCCCGACGCGATCGTGTGCGCGGACGACCAAATCGCGACGGGCCTGATCCGCGAACTGAAGCGCCTGGGCGTCGCGGTGCCCGACGACGTCCTCGTCACGGGCCTGGATGACGTGCCACAGGCAGCGTTCCTCACCCCGTCGATCACCACGATCCGCCAACCCGTGTCGGCGGTCGCCGCTGAGGCCGTGCGGCTCATCGAGAGCCTCCTGCAACCCCAGGTCGAGCCCCGGACGTCGCTGCGCACAGCCATGCGCGGCGAACTCATCGTCCGCGAATCCACTTGCCGCCGCTGACGCTGGACCACCGCATCAGCGCACCGAGATACGCAAGGACATCTGATGCCCGGTACGGAGGAACCAGTGCTTCTGTACCAAACCTCAAGCCGCAGATCGACCCTGTGCTGGGCCGCGCGTGAGATGAAGAGATTGCCCTGCCACCTGCGAAATAGGCTTGCTGAAGGTCATGTTCGCGTTGGTGGAGAGGACACTTTCGGTGAGATTGTCGCTGGCGGGGACCGTGGTGTCGCCGCGTTCGTGACCCGGACCTGGTGTCCTGCGCGGGTCTGGTCCCGGTGATGGAACTGACCGAACAGACCGGCTTGCCGGAGCTGCTGGACGGCCAGGTCGTCCTGCGCGTACGGGCTGGCTCTCACCGGGCGCATCCACGATGCGTTCAACGTGCCCGGCGACATGCCTGACACAGCGGACGATCTCAATTTCAACTGGCTACCGACCCGCTCCGCCCACGGCCGGCTCCAGCTGATCACCGATAACCTGGACGGTGCCATCCGCGATCTACAGTCGGTGACCATCGCCGCGCGTCGAGCGGGAATCCTGGTCACCGGCGCTGCCCACTACGGCTACCTGTCCCGGGCCCACTACCTGCGCGGCGAATGGGACGAGGCCACCCTCAACGCCGAACGTGCGATCGCCGGCGCACTGGCCGGCGCCAGATCGCGACCGCCCGCGGCGAATACCAAGGTGTCATCGATGCGCTCGATCCGTTCGCAGCCGCACCGGCGAGACCACTGCTCGTCGTCGGTGTCCACGACGCGGCAGGCGAGCAGCCTGCGTTTGGTTCGAGGCGCTGCCCGACCACGACGAGGCCGAGTTCGTCGGCGCGGCAGAACCTGGCCAGGCCGGGGCCGCGTGCGGGCAGTAGCGTCGAGCATGTCGAGGGCTTCCGAGTGGGTGGCGTAGGAACCTCCACCCTTGGAAGACCTCGGCCCCACCCCGGCATCGACGCGCCTGGGCACAACACCTCAAATCGGAAGAGCCTCAAGACCATGCCGCCCGAAAGGTGGCATGCGGTCTGCCGGTCTTGACAACGTCCGAAGTCCGACGACGATCACCAACAACAGCTTTGCCCTACAGACATCGGGGAGTTCATAAGGATTGAGTACGAGATGAAGAGGACCACCGGCGCCATCGTCGGCGCAGTCGCCGTCGTACTTATGGGTGCGGGGCTGATCGCCCAAAATACTAGGAGGGAAGCGTCGATGGCGCAGACCTCTCCACCTTCCTCCACATCAACTGCCCTGACTGCCACCCCAGAGCCGACCAACTCCGCGGCAGCCAAGCCAGGCACTACGGAAGCAACGCAGTTCCCACCCCAGACATTCCTTCACCCGACGGAAGACGTTGACCCGGCGGCGATTGAGTCGGCGCATCAAGAGCGGATTGCCAATTTCCCACCAGCGCAGCCAATCGATCCGAATGCGCAGTGGACAACTGAACGACAAGCCATTGAGGCCTCACGATTGTTCGCACAGTCGCCCGTCTCGCCGACGGCGGTGTTACCGGACTCCGAGCGTGCAAGGCTTCCGGCCACCGCTGCGCTCGTGCATTACCAGGAACTTGCTGATGCGTTCCTGGGCGGTGCCCGCATCGGCGGCGACCCCGACATAAGCCTCGATAGGCCAGTGTGGGTGGTGGTCGTGCACGGAACCATTCGCAACGACTCATTGGTGTACGGGGAATCGATCGAGGCGGCCACCCACGACGTCTACACCGTCGTCTACGACGCGCCCACCGGAGCCTTGATCATGTACGCGTCGGGAGGCGACGCTTTCGCGTCCGGTCTTCGACCTGTTTCGACGGTTCAACATAACTGGTGACTTGAACAACTAAAGACGACTCACGGCCTGTCGCCGACCTCGATGGTCCTCGTCGACAACTTCCACGGTCAGCGGCAGGAGTGCTGCTGACTCGGAGTGGAGCACCGGTGGCCGCGTACCACCTCACCCGTCGAGTCGGACGGGTCCGCTCGTCGCCGACGGTTCGAAGTACCCATACGCAGAATCGGCCCGGCTTTGCTGCCGGGCCGACGCTGCAATTGAGGTCGGAAGCTCAGTGAGCTGCCTCGAAAGCCTCGACAACATTCTTCGAGATACGTCCGCGCTCGGACACGTCGTACCCGTTGTCTTTCGCCCACTGCCGGATCGCGTGCGTCTGCTCCCGGTCCGGACGTTCGACGCGCTTGATGGTCTGGCGTGATCGCTGGGGTCGTGCGCCACCGACCGGGCGAGCAGCGTCCACGAACTTGGCGAGCACAGATTCCAGTTCCTCACGGTGGTTGCCGTTCAGGTCGATCTCGAACTGGGAATCGCCCAGCCCGAACGCGCAGGTCACCACGTCGTCGGTCGAACCATCGATGTCGTCCACCAAAGTGGTGACGGTTTGAGTAGCCATAGCCGCATGGTACGGGAACGTCTGCGGAACCAGAAAGTCGACCTCACGCCGTCGTTGTACGAATACTCGATCCCGAAATCCGACATCGCCGTCACGGACGGTCGGCAACACCCATGTCGATCCAGCCGCATTGCCAGACCTCGGGTCGTGGACGTATACCGAGCAGTTGCGCGACCTCGGAGTCGTCGCAGCATGGCCCGCCAACATCACGCACGTGTCGACACGTCGGCGACTAGCCGAGCCGCCCGGCTCGCACTTCCGCACGTCGTCGTCGTGACCGGCTCCACCGGAGCGGCCATGGCGAGCAAGGCCTTCACCGAAGACATCGGCCGGGTGTGGTCGCCGATCACCTCCACCACCTGAAGGCGGCCCGGGTGGTGATCCCTGCGCGGGCGGGTTCTGCTCGGGCAGGCACTCAGTGGAATACCCTGCGCTCACATCCGGCGACGAGGCGCTGCCATTTTCGGGATCGAACCACACCACCAGTGTCAAGGCGGATCGCCGATTTGTTGCCTGCCTCACCGCACTACTGCACGAACGGGGCTCGGTGATACCGGTGCCCGGTTCCGTGCGAATCGTCAAACATGCCCAAGGATCGGTCAGGTTCGGATGAACTCGAGAAGGTCGGCGTTGATGACATCGGCGTGGGTGGTGGGCATGCCGTGCGGGTATCCCGGGTAGGTCTTCAGCGCGCCGTTGGTGAGCAGCTTCGCGGACAGCGGACCGGAATCGGCGTAGGGGACGATCTGGTCGTCGTCGCCGTGCATGACCAGCACCGGCAGTTGGACCGTGCGTAGGTCGTCGGTGAAGTCGGTTTGTGAGAAGGCGACTACACCGTCGTGGTGAGCTTTGGCACCGCCCATCATTCCTTGCCGCCACCAGTTGGCGATGATCGCTTCGACGGGCCGCACTCCGTCCCGGTTGAAGCCGTAGAACGGGCCGGCGGCGATGTCCCGGTAGAACGCCGAGCGGTTGGTGGCGACCTGGGCCTGGAAGCCGTCGAACACCGACTTCGGCAGGCCGCCGGGGTTGGCGTCGGTCTGGACCATCAGCGGTGGGACCGCGGAGATGAGAACGGCCTTGCTGGCTCGGTCCTGGCCGTGCCGGGCCAGATAGTGGATGACCTCGCCGCCGCCGGTGGAGTGTCCGACATGAATGGCGTCCTGCAGGTCCAGATGGCGGACCACTGCGGCGAGATCATCGGCGTAGTGGTCCATATCGTGGCCGTCGGCAACCTGTTCGGATCGGCCGTGGCCGCGCCGGTCGTGAGCGATCACTCGGTACCCGTGGCTCAGGAAGAACATCAGTTGGGTGTCCCAGTCGTCCGCGGATAGCGGCCAACCGTGGCTGAACACCATCGGCTGACCCGATCCCCAGTCTTTGTAGTAGATCTCGACGCCATCGTCGGTCGCGACTGTGGGCATGCCGGTCCCTTCTTCGTCCGGAGGAGCGCTGTCCACCGGTCATCGTGTGTTCCTCGGCGCAGTATCAGGGATTGTGGATAGGGCTGTCACCGGTTATGGCGGTGATCAGGCTGCCGGTGGTTCTGTCGTCCTGCCGGCTGTGTGGTCTTCGGTTCGGCGAATAGCTTCAGCGGCCGACTGACCCGCCATTGGTTGACCGTCACGCCTGATCGACGGTGAGGGTCCCAACGCGAACGATGAAATCGAGAGCGGTCTGGGCGACTTCGGCCCAACCGTGGTCGATCGTCAGGGAGTGGCCCCGGTTCGGCAAAACGACGAATTCGGTGAGCCCGGCGTTGCCTGACTGGATCTTGTATGCCTGCTCGGTGGGTTTGACCGGAACGGTGTGATCGGCTTCCCCGCCGATCAACAGTAGCGGACCCCGGTTCGGGTTGTTCGTGTCGACCTTGGTCTCACTGAAGGGGTTGAGGTTCGCGGTGACCACCTGGAAGATCGGGTTGCCGGCGGCGGCGACGTGGAACTCCTCGTACAAGGCGCGGGCTTCGTCCTCGTCGAGGGCGTTCGCCCATCCGTACTGGAACTCCTCGAACGAAAGTGTCACGCCGTGCCGCAGGCTGCTCGGGTGTCCGACCACCGGCGCGGACGACCTGAGCGACGAGAGAGGAACGGACAGCACCCCCTTGAACGGCGCCGGATCGATGGCAACCGTCGCGACTGCGGCCCCCTCACCGGCAATCTTCTGTGCGATGAGTCCGCCGAAGGAATGACCGACGACCACGGGCTTCACGTTGAGCTCCGCGATCGTCTCCAGGTAGTGATCGGTGACCTCCTGAACCATCTTCGAGGCGAACGCGTCCGGGTGAGCGCGTGCCTGCTCGATCGACGGTGGATCATCCGGCCACCCGGGCGCGAGGGTGGCGAAACCGGCGTCCTCGAATACGCTGCGCCAGCGGTCCCAGCTGCTGGACAGCAGCCAGAGTCCGTGCACGAAGACCACGGGCCGACGACCCGAAGCATTGGCCCGGGCCACTTCGTCCCGTTCAGCCGAGGTCACCGTGGATTCGATGCTCTCACTCATGTCCGACCCCAATCACTGCGACGTTGGTGTGACGCCATCGTCGATCGACCCCGGCTCCGCTGTCTTGAACACACCCGAACAGGGTTGTGCGTTCCCCGCACGACAACTCCGTCCGGGCAGAACCCACCGATAGCATCATCGGCGAGCGGGAAAGGAGCCAGGTATGCGCGCCGTCCTAGATATCGAAGAGCTCCCGGTGACCGACAGCATCGAGTTCCTGCGTGAGCGGATGCTGCAGGCGCCCGTGCCCCTGTTGTTGGAACCGCGCCCACATGAGGACCTCGTCGTGCGTTCGCGAGTGGCGGATCTGGGCCGAATCCACCTGCTCTGCACGAAGGCGCAGGGCGGAGACGTCGTACGCACGGCGGACCTGGCCCGCGACGATGCCCACCCCAGCCTGATGGTCAGCGTCATCGATCACGGCACCGCAAGAATTATCCGCGGCGACCAGGTGACGACCCTCAACGCGGGCGACATCGGGCTGTACGCGACGGCCGAGCCGTACCGGCTCAGCTTCAGCGACGGAGCCGAGCGACTGACCTACCAGATTCCGCTCGACGAACTCGGTCTGACCTGGGAGTTGATCAGCAGGCAGCTTCAGGTCGCCGTCCTACCGGACACGGCGACAACGGCGGCCGTCTCGGCCTTCCTGCGCAGCACCGCCCGCAACGCGCCCCGCGCCACACCGGCCGAACTGGCGCCGCTGGAAAAACCGACGATGGATCTGATCCGGCTACTACTCACCCGGGTCGAGCCCGAGACCCCGGCCGGACGAGAAGCTGCGGCGGAGTCGCTGGCCACCCGCATCGAGGAACACGTCAAATCACGAATCAGCGACCCCGACCTGTCGGCCCGATCGGTCGCCGAGTGTTTCTCGATCTCCGAGCGGTACGTCTACCTGATCCTGGCCCGCCGGGGGATCGACCTCGGCGAGGCCATCCGCAGCCACCGCCTCGATCGGGCGGTACGGCTGCTGGAAGATCCCGCGCAGGCAGCCCTGACTGTCGCCGCCATCGCCCACCGCTGCGGGTTCACCGACCACTCGCATTTCTCCCGGGCATTCCGAGCACGCTTCGGAACTTCGCCCTCCGAATGGCGCCATCGTGTGCAGACCAACCGGGGCTTCCGATCTTGAACGCCGACGATGACCCGCAGATGGCTTGTTGCACGGCCCACGCCTGCGACGACCCTCCACCGGGGGCTGTGGCCTCCCGCGTCGGATCGTTCTGCGGCACGGGCTGCGTGCGACGAGTTGCTCGCTTTGGGCCGGTGGCGTAGGTCCAGGATGCGACGGGCGGCGATCACCTGCTGGACGGCTTCTTGCCGGCGATGCCGTGGCGTAGGACTTCAGCGGCGGCCTGCATGTCGTGCCGGATCGCCATGGCAATGCGGCTGGGGTCCTCACCGGCGAGGTGGCGGCGAAGGCTACGCGCGTGGACCGTCCACAGGCCGCAGACGGCGGCCGATGTAATCCACGGCTCGGGGTCGTCGGGATCCGCCCCGGTACGGGCGGCGAGCGCGGCCGCGGCGGTGGCCGTGAGCCGTTCGAGCTGCTCGCGGTTGTGCGCGACCAGCGCCGGGGTGGAGTGAATCAGCCTCCCGAAGCGGCGGAAGTTGGCCAGGCGGGCTCGCGCTTGGTGGGCGGTGGGCGCGGAGGTGAGGTATTCGACTTCGGCATCGAGCACCTCAAGCGCCGCGTCGACAGGCGCGGTCAGCGGGTCCGCGAGTCGCGTCTGCAGCGTCTCGATCTGGATCTCCCAGCGGTCCGCGAGCAGGGCCTCCTTGGAGCGGAAGTGGTTGAACACGGTCTTCTCGGTGACGCCGCAGGCGCGGGCAACGTCCACGACGCGCACCGCGTCGAAGCCGTGCTCGAGGAACATCTGCGTAGCCACGTCTGACAGCTGCTGGCGAAGCTCGCGCTTGCGCCGCTCCCGCAGCCGCTCCGGTGCCACGGTGCTCGCTTGGGATGTCGCTCCTCGCACGGCAACACGATAGCCCGGACTCGCGCTCTTGCGTACAGTCAAAGCGGTTCTTACAGTGACTGTAGGTCCGAGCGCAGAGAGGAATGGACGCCGTGTGCGAGCCCTTCATCCTGATCAACCCTTCAGCATGTCCCCGGACGCAGCCGACGCCGTCGTTCAGCGCCGGTCGGCCAGCATCGCGCCGCCGGCCGACGCCCCCGGCTTCCGGGGCACGCCGGCACCAGGCCGTGTCCCCCGAGACACGTCACCGGATCGTCACCATTGCCCAGGGGGCCGGCATCGAGTGGCAGGCAGCCCTCACCGGCTTCCAACCACAGGGCGAGCGCCGTCAGCACGCGCAAACCGCGGGCATCTACGCCCAACCCGCGTTCTACCGGTTGTCTCCGTGACCCCCGATCCCCTCGCCGGCACCCCAAGAGACTCCCGATGAGCCAGTTCGTGATCGTCAATGAGTACCCACGACCCCGACCGGTCGTGTGGAAGATCCTGACCGACCCAGCCCTGATCCCGCTGTGGACCTCGACCGGTCGAGGCGGACGACCGGAGGGGTTCCAGCCAGAGATCGGCAACCGCTTCAGGTTCGTCGGCAAGCCCTTTCCTGGCTGGGACGGCATCGTGCGCTGCGAGGTCCTCGCCGTCGTCGAGCCGTCTCTGCTGCGTTTCACCTGGCGCAACAATGAAGGCGATCGGGCCAGCATCGTGACGAACCGCCTCGACGAGACCCCGACCGGGACCCGGCTCACGTACGAGCACACCGAGTTCCATGGGATCGAGGGCCTACTCATGTCAAAGCTCCTGGGCCGGATCCGCCGTCGCATGCTCGCTGAGGGCTTCCCGGCCGCCCTCGGCACCCTGGACGACGAGGGGCGGCCCCGGCCCGACCGACCTCATCCATCCGACGCATGACGACGGCCCAAGCCCCCCTGCGACAACCGCGCGTGTACAGCACGACATCCGTCCCGCAAGCCGACCCCTGACTGGGACGCTTGGCGTACCGATCATTCCGCGGTCGTTTGGTGCGGTCGCCCGGCTGGTGCCTGCGAGATGTGCCGATCAGGGTGGTGCTGCTGGGCTAGCTCGCTGAGTCGATCCCAAGCCGGCGACGAGGGCCCGGTCAGGTTTGTGGCCAGGTCGACGACGGCCGGGTCGATGGCGTTCGGCGTCTTGCCGGCTGGGCGCGAAGACCGGTCCGCGAGCCACCGCTGAGTACGTTCGGCCAGCGCGGGCAGGCGAGGGTCGTCCGGCGACCACTCGAACGCAGCGTCGTACTCGAGATAGATCGCGGTGAACTCCGGGTCGTCGATCACCGCGAGCTTGTCGGCGATCCACCCGGCTGCTTGGGTCGGTGAGGCGGAGTGCACCAGGATCCACCCGTCCCGCTCCATCCCGATGGCGCGGCCGCTCACGCCGAGTTCCCGCAGCCGGTCGAGATAGCCGGCCACCTCCGTCGGGACGAAAGCCTCGTCGCCGGCGGCCAATTGGGCCAGACGCAGGCGGGCGTCGCGGATCACGTCGGCCCGTTCCTGCAGGCTACGGTCGATGTCGGCGACCGCGGCGGTGAACTGATCCGGGTCGGCGGTCAGCAGGTCTTTGATCCGAGCAAGGGGCACGCCGGCCTGGGCCAGGATCCTGATCTTCACCAGCGTGAGCGCGTCCGCGGCGGTGTATCGCCGGTAGCCGGACGAATCCCGCGGTGGTTCGTCGAGCAGGCCCCGTCGGTGGTAGTGCCGCACGGCTTTCGTCGTCACCCCGGCGTACCGGGCGAGCTGACCGATGGTGATCATCCTTTCTCGGCCCTCCCCGGCACGGTGACGGTCAGTCCCGGTCCCGTCTGGTCATCCGACCGCCGGCGCACCGGTAGGTCGCGCCGAAGACACCGACATCATGGTAGGAGACCAGCAGCTGCCGGGAATATCCGCAGGGCCGAGACGGGGATCCCGGCCGGCGCGAACAGGTCCCGCCCCACGGGGACGAACCGCCTGGGTGGAAGCGGGTAGGTGGCTCCGCCGAAGCCGGTGAAGATGCGCGCCTGTTGGTCGTCGATCGGTTCGTAGGTCATCGTCTCCTCCAACTGACCGTCGACGACGCGGACGTCGACGCGGAGCTGGTTCGACCGGTAGGTCCCCGCATACGGCGCGAGGTCACCGTCCAGGTGCCCAGCCGTCTGCAGTTCCGGTGTCCGCACCCCGAGATGGTCGTGCAGCAGGGCCAGCAACAGCTGATCGTGCAGCTGCATGGCTCGTGGGTCGTTGCCGAAGGCGGCGAACGCGAAATCGTGCTCGGGCACGACAGCAAGCACCGCGACACCGCCCGGGGATGCCCCCGACATGGACAGCACGGTGGTCGCCCCGAACGGCATCAGCAGCCAACCGAGCCCGATGGGCGCAACGTTCGGAGTAGCCATGTCGCGGGAGACGGTCCGCATCCGGGATGTCGACTCGGCCGACAGGACCCGGGCGCCGGACGGCGCCAGGCCGGCGGCGAGGTGCGTTCGGGCGAACGCCAGGAGATCGCCGATGGTGCCGATCGGTGTGCTGCCCGCCGGCGCCCAGGAATCCGGGAGCTTGAACATGTCGGTGCGCCGCGGAGCGCCGGTGACCGGATCGGGGAGATGACCGACCGCGGTGCTGCGCAGGATCGCCTGCTCGGTCGACGTGCACGAGTCGTGCATGCCGACCCTGGAGAACACATTCCGCTCGAGCAGGTCCGCATACGGCCTGCCGGTCACCACCTCGAGGAGGCGGCCGGCCACGATCATTCCGCCGTTGGAGTAGCTGAGGTACTCGTCCGGTTCGAACAGCACGCCACAACGCCGGCCCAGCGTCGTGACGAAGGACTGCAGCGCGTCGGGCCCGTTGGCGTCGACGAACAGCAGGTCCGCGTCGATCCCGTTCGTGTGGTTCAGCAGATGGCGCACCCGGATGCGTTCGGCCGCGCCCGGTGTGATCAACCTGAACTCGGGCAGGTAGGTGACCACCCGCTCGTCCAGGTCGACGACACCACGCTCGACCTGTTGCAGGACAAGAGTCGTGGTCAACACCTTGGTGATCGACCCGAACAGAAACCCGGTGTCTTCCCGCATCGGTGCGGCGGTCGAAACGTTGGCCGTGCCATCAGCCACGACGACCTGAGCGCCGTCGTGGTACACCCCCGCCAGATGCCCAGGGATCCGACCAGGTCCGCAAGATTCAGCGACCCGTTCGCGGATCAGTGGGCCGACCCCATCACGCAACGATGCGGCACCCGAGCCTGCAGAGCCCGCGGAGGACTCCTTGCCTTCCTTCATGAACGCCAGTGTCAAACCTTGCCCCTAGGGCAAGGTCAAGTCCGGGCGTCCATCGGACTCTACCGACGAGCACCCCGTGGACGTTATTCGGCAACACCGAAGACGAAGCACAGCACGGGTCGGCGGTCGTCATCCAGAGCGGTGATCAACACCCCGACCGCCTTCGCTCCGGCCGCGGTCTCGCAAGACCTGCCCACGAAAATTCACGGTGACGGCTCCCAATCCGGACATCACGACGATGCCCTGTCGCCTGACCGTGGGCCTGGGAACCAACCTCGAACGGGCCGCACCGTCCAACGCCACAGCTTGCCGGGCTTGGGGTTGGCCCGGGACGGACTCACGTCGGCCAGCCTCGAGCGGAACCAATCGAACACGGCAGGCCTCCAAAATGCCGCGTTGCCGCGCCAGCGACACCGGGCCACCTATAACGACGCGCTATTCGGCGCCGTCAGCAAGCGGGCCAGAATGGACCAAATGGAGAGTGCAGTCGAGATGAGTCGATCAAATGGAGACCCATACACGTTGCGCCATAATGTGTTTCGTGGGGCGAGAGGGGCTCGAACCCTCGACCTGACGGTTTGCGAGTCCCCTGCAATTCTGTTGCTTCCGATGAACGGTCGTGATACCCATAGTCGCAGGTGAGAGCCGATTCCTAGCGTTGGTCGATCAGTGCAGTTCCTTTGCTTTCATCTGGGATCAGGGACTAAATGGAGACCTAAATGGAGACCACACCGGCCGCTGCAACGGTCCAGCCGTCCCATCGCGGCCGGCCCGCCATCAAACCGGGGACCCGCGGCGAGATCAAGACATCGGCCTGGGTCGTCGACCGGGACAGCGGGAAGATCCGCCGCAGGAGGCTCAATGCGACCGTCGCCCATAAGGCTGACAGCAAGAGGATGCCGACCGTTCGGTGGACGGCCGAGGCCTATGTTCGCTCCGAGCGGGGCCTTCAACGGATACAAGGTCGAGGCACCACCAAGGACGAAGCGCTCGAATCCCTCGAGCTGAAGCTGCATCCGCCCGGCTCGGATCGACTCGCCGAAGCACTTGCCGCCGACAGCGGGCGGCCAACGTCCTTCGCCGACGAGACGACACTCGGCGAGATCCTCGACGCCTGGATCGCGGACCCGGTCACCGTCCAGGCCAGATCCGCGGGCACGGTCCTGCGCTACCAGCACGCGATCCGCAAGACCATCAAGGCCCAGCGCATCGGCAGCACCAAACTGGGCGAGGTGACGATCCAGCAGGTCACCCCGCGACTGATCACCCTGTTCCTGGCGGCCCTGACACCGGCGGTCGCCAAGACCTGCCGAGGAATCCTCCGCCAAGCACTCACCTACGCCGTCGCGAACGGTGCCAGCGCGCCGACGGTTAACGGCACGTTCGGCATGCTGTCTCAACGCATTGAGCGTGGGCACACAGCTCCGACTTCTCCGACCGTCGCGATCACCAAGGCCCAGGCCGCGAAGATCATTGCCGACCTCAAGGCCGACGAGAAGACCTGCAAGACTGACCTGCCCGACCTCCTGACCTTCATGGCAGGCACCGGCTGCCGCACCGGCGAAGCAATCGCCCTCACCTGGGCGCAGCTGGACCTCGACAGTAACGAACCGACCGTGCTGATCAATGCGACCATCAACGGCGCCGGTCGGCGGCAGCAGCAGACCAAGACGCGCGCCGGCGTTCGGCGCCTTGCGCTACCTTCGGCCGTGGTGACGATGTTGCAGTCGCGCTTGGCCAAAGCGCGTCCCAATTCGAATCTGGTCTTCCCGTCTGCGCGCGGACCCAAGAATGAGCGGTCAGAGACGCCCTACTGGATCAGCAACATCACCGGCGTAATCCGGACTGAACTGGATCGACTCGGGCACGTAGGGGTGACAGGCCGGTCCTTCCGGAAGATGGTCGCCACCGAACTCGACAAGGCCGGATTCACGCCACGACAGATCGCCGATCAGCTCGGGCACTCCCGACCGTCAGTCACGATGGACGTTTACCAGAACCGAGAGGCGATCGGGCCGTCGCGGGTCCGGGTGGTCCTTTGATAGCCGTGGACAAGTCACGACGCCACGGGTTCGTGCCAGAGTGTGTTGGGTCCCGTTGGGAATTTAGAGACCAAGTTTTGATTTGGCGAATGCAGCCACTATCCCGCCGAGTGCGCCGATCATCACCTTTTTAGCTGTCGATTCGTCCTGTTTACGGGAAGGATTGACAACCTGTTCGACCCCGTATGAAGGGTCTTCAAGACCCGATTCTAGGTCCCGTGAGATTTTCTCTACCACCTGTGAAAGGGAGAGACTCTCGCCTCGCTCGGATTCTGAGAGCGATCCCGATATTGTCGACTCCCAGTCAATTATGGGCAGCCCGTGTTCCGGTAGCCAAAGGTTAATCAGGACGAGATCAGTCTCGCCTGAGTATCGCCAGAGATCGCGACTCTCGTGTTCGACATGTCGGCGCAGAGTATCAAAAGAAAATGCGTCAAAGTACCAATCTTCCGCGAAGTTTCGCCCGATACAACGCGAACGAATCTCCTTCTCCAGCTTGGGCTTGTCAGATTGGTAGTACCCGGGAAAGAAGAGGTCCCAGGTCCGGCCCGTTCGAATATTGAGGTAGTCGCCACGCGCGTCAAGGCTGCGTATCGCATGTGAATCAGGCTGCGCAAACAAGAACGCTAAGACAGACGGGCCACCACGCCATGCAGCCGCAATACTGTCCTGATACGCCTGCATGTCCGAAGCAGCGGTCATCATCTGGGAGCTGCGGGACCGGTCCCGCTCTCGTCGACGAGCCGCAGTCGCGTCCTCGCGAAGCTGTCGTTGTCGCGCCGCGAGGCGACCCATCACGGTCCAGGCACCAGAGCGGGAGCCATCCCACTCCCATTCGTCCCAAGCGGCTGCGCCGTACATTCGATGATCTTAAACGTGCGGTCTTTCGGCTCGGCAGCCATCGGCGGGGTCCTCCAAGGCGGCGCGCAGATCGCGCTCACGCAGATCCTGAATGGCGGAGCACAGCATGCCCCTCGCATGGCTCGGGCGCGCCCGCCTTGCCGATGTCGATCCCGGCGACCCGCTCGTACATCACTTAACTCAATGGCCCCCGCTACCTTCTCGGGCGACGACACAGTACGCGTCGCCCGGAGGGCCCTCTGCCAGGAAACAGACCCACCTGCTCTGCGGCAAACAATCCAACGGCACCCGAGAACCCCGCGCGCATACACCTCTTCGGGCTCAACCCGCACGAGCGTGTCTCGACGGCACCGGACGACCCGTCGATTCTCATCCCCAAAGCCGCGATCGAACCCTCACACCAAGACCCGCGATCAAGATCATCGCGCCCTGTACACCTCTGGCACGCGCGCCTGGCGGCGCCGGGTTCATGATCACTTAAATCGCATCTGGTGACCGCACGACCGTGTGTGGTGATGAGTTTGTCGCGGATGGCGTCGGTCGATTATCTGGTCGATCACGTCGCTGCCGGTGACGGCCGGGCAACCGATCCAGGCGCTTCAGCGTTAACGCGGTACTACACCGCTGAGGGTTACCCGCCGGGCACCTGGTGGGGTGGCGGTCTGGCCGGGCTCGGCGCCGCGGACATGGTCGGCTTCGAGGTCACCGAGCAGCAGCTGCGGCAGCTGTTCGAGCAGGCACGCAGTCCGTTCGGTGGCGAACAGCTCGGCCGGCCGCCAGCCAATTACCCGGCCCGGCAGCAGCGAATCGACCGCCGTGTCGGCAAGCTCCCCGAAACCCTTCCCGCCGACGCCCGCTCCGACCTCATCGAGAAGATCACCAGCGAGGAGAAGGAGACCAAGACCAGAAATGCGGTGGCCGGGTTCGACCTGACATTCAGCGTGCCGAAGTCCGTGTCCGCGCTGTGGGCACTCGCGCCGGCACACGTGCAGGAGCAGCTGTACCTGGCCCACCGGGCCGCCCTCGCGGCAACATTCGAACGGATCGAGGCCGAGGCGATCTTCACCCGGATGGGCACCCACGGTGTCCGTCGGGTCCGCGCCGCCGGGTTGGTGGCGGCGGCGTTTGACCATTGGGATTCCCGCAAGGGCGACCCGCAGCTGCACACCCACGTCACGGTTGCAAACCGGGTCCAGGGGCCGGACGGCAAGTGGCGCACCCTGGACTCGGCCACCCTGCACAAGGCCGCGGTCGCCTACTCCGAGACCTACGACCTGCTGCTGGCCGACGAGATCACCCGTCGCACCGGTTTGACCTGGGACCGCCGGGAACGAAGGGCGGGCAGCAACCGCCGCGTCGCCCGCGAACTGACCCCGGTTCCGGACACGTTGATCGCCGCATACTCGCAACGGTCGGCGGACATCGAAGCCGCCGTCGACAAGACGATCGCCAACGTGATGCTGCGCACCGGACGGCGGCCCGATGTCAACGCGATCAACCGGATCCGGCAGCACCTGACCCTGACCACCCGCGACCGCAAGAAGGCGCCGAACCTGGCCGAGTCGGTCCGGCAGTGGCGCACCACTGCCGCTCAGATCCTTGACCAGGATCCCGTCGCCTGGGCCGACACCGTCACCGCTCCGACGGCCGACGAGACACTGCTGCTGCGATCCAGGGACATGCCCGATGAGTTGGTCGGCGCCGTCGCCACCGACGTCGTCGACGCCGTCGCCACCGCTCGGTCGACGTGGACCCGGTGGAATCTGACGGCCGAGACGATGCGGCAGCTCGCGGCCCGTGGCCACCAGTATGAATCCGTCGAAGAAGCGATCCTTGTCCGCGACCGAGTCCTCGCCGCGGCCGAGGTCCTGTCGATCTCGCTGACCCCACCCGAGATCGCCCCGGTCCCCCACCAGCTGCGATAAGCCAACGGCAGCAACCCGTTCGCCCCGCCAGAAACCTTCACATCCGCAGCAGTACTGGAAGCGGAAGATGACTTGCTCCGCTTGGCCGACGACCGCACCGGACCCGCGGTCGGGCAGGACCGCGCCGACCGGATCGCCGCACAACCGCTCGCCGACCGCGAGTATGCCCTGGCTGGGGAGGATCAGGCGCCGGCCGCGGTCCGGATCGTCACCTCCGGCCGGGTTGTCGACGTGCTGGTCGGACCGGCCGGGACCGGGAAGACGACCACCATGGCCGGCATCCGGGCCATGTGGGAAGCGCAGCATGGCCCCGGCGCCGTCCTCGGCCTGGCGCCGTCGGCGATCGCCGCCCAGGTCCTCGCCGACGACCTGGGCGTGGTCACCGACAACACCGCGCAATGGATCACCCAACAGCAACACCAGGAACGCCGCCGCCAACGCATCCAAGACCTCACCAAAGCGATCGACCGGGCCGGCACCAGACCGCTCACCGGCCAGCTGCGCCGCGCACTCGCCCAAGCCCAGACAGAGTTCGACCGGTGGCGGCTACAACCTGGGCAGCTGCTGATCGTCGACGAGGCCGGAATGTGCGACACCTTCACCCTGGCCCACCTCGCCCGGCAGGCCAAAGCGACGGACGCGAAGCTGCTGCTGGTCGGCGACCCCCGCCAACTCTCAGCCGTCCAGACCGGTGGCGCGTTCGGGCTGCTGTGCGCCCGCCACCCGGACCCGCCCACACTGACCCAGGTCCGCCGGTTCGTCGAACCGGACGGCACCCGCCGCACCTGGGAAGAACAGGCCGCCGACCGGCTTCGGACCGGCGACCACACCGCCCTGGCCGACTACGCCCAGCACGACCGGATCCGCTCCGGCCACCAGGACCGGATGACCGACCAGGCCTACACGGCCTGGCTCACCGACTCCCGCAGCGGAATCTCCAGCGTGCTGATCGCCGCCGACAACGACACCGTCGTGCAGTTGAACCAGCGAGCCCGAGCCGACCTCATCGCCGCGGGGCAGGTCGACGACACCGCCACCGCCCCGGTCCGCCACGGGCTGTCCGTCGGCCGCGGCGACGTCATCGTGACCCGCCGCATCGACCGCACCCAACCCGACGGCACCCCACCCACCACCGGGCAACGGGCGGACGGGTTCGTCCGCAACGGGCAACGCTGGCAGGTGCAACGCGCCCACCACGACGGGTCCCTGACCGTCCGCCTGCTGGCCAACGGAACGGCGACGACGCCGATCACCCTGTCCGCCGCCTACGTGCGCGAGCATGTCGACCTCGGCTACGCGACCACCGCACACCGCGCCCAAGGCATCACCGTGGACACCAGCCATGTCCTGGCCGATGCCCTGACCCAACGCGAAGCGTTCTACGTCGCCATGACCCGCGGCCGCCACAGCAATACCGCGTACCTGGTCCTGGATCCCGCGACCACCGTCCGAGGAATTGTCCAGCACCCCATCGGCGGGCCGGCCGACCAAGATTCCTGGACCACCCAACAGGTCGCCGACGCAATCACCGCGCATTCGTCAGCGCAATCGACGGCGCACGAAACCATCCGCACCGAACAACACCGAACGGAGTCGATCCGGCAATTGGCCGACGAGGCCGACGCGATCGCCGCCTACGCCCACGACATTGCCGCCGCCGAACTACTCCTGGCCGCTTTCGGCGACCGCCCGGCGATCCGAGCCCTGATCGATACCGAGGACTTCACCGAACTGGTCCTGGCCATCCGGCACGCCCATTCCGCAGGAATGAATATCGTCGACGAACTTCCCCGGATCACCCAGCATCGACCAATTGAAACAATGACCGGGCGGAGTTTGGCGACCTCCATTCACGCCTATCTTCGGTCCCGCCCCCAGGGTGGCCGATCCGAATTGGTGGCCGGCATCATCGTCGACGCCACCGTTGGCCTGTCCGACCCGCAGATGATCGACGCGCTCCAGAAACGCTACGGACTGATCGAAAAGCGATCCGTCGCCCTGGCCGCGGATGCTGTCGAATCCGATGCGGCATGGGCGAATGCGCTCGCACGCGTCGTCGACGACCGCACACCGGACGTTGCGCTTCGGGTCGTCGCCGCCTACCGGGAACGCTGGAACATTTCCGGCGACGTACCCCTGGGTCCACGTCCCGACCAATCCGCCGACCGCAACCAGCACGCCGACTACCAGCGCCTCTCGGCCATGCTGAACCAAGCGGTGACAAAGCGGCACATGTCGCCGACGTCGTTCGAGCCGACCGGCCCGGCCCGCCACCGCGACCTGTAGTCGAACCGGCCATTCGAGGCGGCGGCGGGATAGCTCGCCGACGTCGGCCCCCATACAAGGGTGGCGTCCGCCCAGGGCGCCGACGGGCACCGGGCCGGGCGGCCGACGGACCGGTCCCGTCGAGAACACCCGGACGGATGGGAGATCCGCATGTCCGCACGCATCACCATCGACGGCAACCTGACCGCCGACCCCGATTTCGGGGTCAGCAACGCCGGCACCAGCTGGGCCCACCTGCGGGTGGCCAGCCACGAACGGGTCAACCGCAACGGCGAATGGACATCCACCGACCCCGAATTCTTCAACGTCACCGTCTTCGGCAAGGCCGCCGAGGACGCCGGGGACACCCTGCACAAGGGCGACCGGGTCACCGTCGAAGGACGCCCCGAACTGGAGATATTCGACCGACGCGACGGATCCACCAGCGCCATCGTCAAGGTCTACGCCCGCACCGTCACCCTGACCACCGACAAACCCGCTCCCGACCGCAACGGCCAAGACGTCACCCAAGGCACGACCCCGACCATCCACCACACCGGCGAGGCCACCGTGGTCGTCGGCGTCGGCCGCACCGCCACAGCGTTACACCGCACGCTCAAGGACAACGGCTTCCGCTGGGCATCGGCCACCGGCAGTTGGAACCTGCCCAACGACATGGACGTGCACACGCGTACCGCCAGGGTCAGCGAGGTCGTCTCCGTCGCAAGGGCGAACGGCCGTGACATCCCCGTCGTCAATCAGCTTGCCCCGACCGGCCCAGTCGCGGCTGGGCCGACCACTGCCGTCACAACGGCACCGATCCCGGAAACGGTGCCGGCGAACGGGCGGTCGCTGTGAACGCCGCCCCCATTGACGGCGTCGATCACGACCGACACCGGCCGTACACCGCTCACATCGTCCAGGCACTGCGGGAGGACTACCGGCTCCTCGCCGACGAAGCCGAGCGCGCTGTTGGCCTGTACGTGCGACGTAAGGCCGGCTGGGTCACCCCGGACCACGCTGCGTTCGAGGCCTACCGCTGGTGGGCTCCGACGGTCACCCCGGCAATCGTTCTCGACAGGGAAGCCGAGCAACGCGCCCACCCCCGCCACGCCGTCCAGGTCGGAAGCAGCCCGCTCGGTCCCTCGGCCGAGACGCTCCACCAGACCAGCCACGGTCAACGCAGTGGAGCAACCCGCGAGGACCTCGCGGCTGCAGAATCCGCATTGGCCATGATCCGAGACCATGGCCGGCGCCACGGATTCTTGCGGCAGGTCCTTGACGAATCCGCGGTATGGGACACGATCACCCTGGGCGAATCGATCCTCGAACGCACGCCAATGCAAGCCGACCTGGAGCCTCCTTTGCGACCGAACACCGTCCGGGAACGCGACGACTGGGACGACATGATCGTCATCGACGCTGCTTTCGCTGGCACCACCGTCACCGTCCTCCGCGCACCCGGCGGCCTGGAACCGTCGAGCTACGTCTGCCTGTGCGGCTCCCCCGGCAGCCGTGGCGCCCAGCATGCGGTGGACGTGACCACGATCGGCATGATCGCCGCCGGCGACCGCACACCCGACCCTGCTCGGGCCGGCGAGTACGAGAGCCTGGGCGCGCAGGTCCGCAACCATCTGATCGGGCTCGCCGACGCCGTCGCCGAATCCCGCCAGGCCTGGCAGGAGCAGCAGACCAACCACCTCCAGAAAGCCCTAGCCTCAAACGCCGCGCCCATAGTCACAGGGCGAGGTCCCGACCGGGCGAGCATCGGGCGAGCCCGGTGACCCCACAGTCGTTCGACCCGACAGCGTTCGGGGGACAGCCAAGCACACCACCGATCCCGATGGTGGTGTGCTGGGACGACCTCGATCCCACCGACTACACCGCAAGGCTCGGCGAACTCGGCGAATGGATCGGCTGGCTCCGCGTCACCTACCGGATCCCGGCCACCGTCATCGCACCCTGCTGGTTCACCCACCCCGGCATCCGCGAAGACATCGGCCACCTGTGGACCGGATGGCTCCTCACCCGCCACCCGGACGCCGGCGTCGGGGTGATCGGCCTGGACTGGGACCAACGTCGCGAGGTCGCGGTCAGCCGGCTCCGCGAGGCCACCGCGATCACCGGTTGCACCGCCACCCGCCACCAAGCCGAACCCGAATCCAGCACCGTCTCGACGGAGGTTATCGACCGGCTGTGGCACGAGCACCTGGAGATCCAATCGGGCCGCCGCACTCGAAGGATTGCCGGCCAGGCCGTACGGGACATCGTGGTCGACATCCTCCACGCCGCTGAACTCCGGCACGACCTTGCGTCCGCGATTCTCGCCGACATCACCGAGAGCCCAGCCGCAGCAAGCGATCAGCACAAGCAAGCCGTCGCCGATCAGCTCCGCAAGCTCGCCGTCGACGCTCTCGATCGGTCAGCCCGCAGCGCGAATGACGCGGCATCCACCGTGACCGACGCACAGCAGCATTCGGCCCGGGAACAGGCCGTTGCCGACGCACGAGCGGACATCGCCGACGACCTAGCCACATTCACCCTCCGCGCCTGTGGTTCCGACATCGCTATCAACGAACATGCCTCTGCACGGTGGCTCCAGGCCGTAGAGGACCTACTGCCCGCCCAAATCGCGGCCGATCGCGCAGCGACAGCCGCGGCCGCGCGATCCGCCCAGGTCGATCAACGCGCAGCAGCCCGGCGCCATCACCCGAATGTGGACGAACTGCTCGAGTAGTCGCCCGATGTCAGCGACGCGCGAAAACTGACCCCCTGACGTCACCTGAAAACTGACCCCC
>CAYZBB010000014.1:0-64568 GCA_964476495.1 uncultured Actinomycetes bacterium
GAACGGAGATTCATCACATGATCCCCTGGGCGGTGCGCCCGCGCGCCGCCTAACCGGGCGGCAGGATCGCCCGGAGGGCCGCGATCGTCGGCTGACGTCCCCTCTCGACATGTGCATAGGCGAGCGATGCAGCGAACTCCTGGTCGCCGACGCGGATCGCGTCGACGAGTTCATGGTGCTCACGACACTGAACCCTCGGATCCCGATCAGATGTCATGGTGAACACCCACCGCATTCGTCCGATGAGTGGCCGCATCATGGCGGAAAGCAGAGAATTGTCGCTCAGACGGATGATCTCTTCGTGGAGTTCTGCATTCGTGCTCGCGATGGCGCTGCTGTTGTTGGTCGGTAGAACCTCGTCGGCTCGCGCCATGATCTCGGTCAACGTATCGGTGGCCTTGCCCAATCCCACGTTGCGCGCTGCCAGCCTGGCAGCGTGAACCTCCATGCCGAGCCTCACGTCGAACAGCTCCACGATATCGCGCATCGTCAACTGCGTGACCGTGGCTCCCCTGCGAATGCTCGTGGTGATGAAGCCGTCGGCCTCGAGTTGCGGGAGCGCTTCTCGCAGAGGTATTCGCGAAACTCCCAGCGCATCAGCCAGATTGCGTTCGGTCAACCGCATCCCGGGTGGGTAGTCACCCGCGACGATCTGCTGCCGCAGCATCACGTAGATCTGGGAAGACAACGTGGAGGAAGGCAGGACGCCGACGCCGGGCATCACGTCGACCGCATCTGGTTCGTGCATCCCCTACTCCGACTCTTGATCGTCGAGCTGCAACGAGCTCGCGCCAATTGCTCGTGCTCGACCTAAACGGGTCCCCTCGGAATCTGTCAAGGCGGGACCAGCGCCGTCGAGGCGCAAGAGCCAGATCGAGTGGGGCAGTTGCGTCCGGTCTGCCGATTGGTTGATCCAGGAGGCCCAACCTGACCGATCACGGCAACACCGGACATCGAAACATCGGACATCGAAACATCGGACATCGAAACATCGGACATCGAATCACCCGTCTTCGCCGCGTCAGGCGAACGCTGCCATGTACCGCCGGTCTCAGCTCAGCTGACCAGGCATGGCCTCCCCGCAGTCGACGGGTGGTGGGCCCTGCCCGAGCTCGTCCAGCATGGCATACCAACGTTCTCTCCGAGCCCTCGCGATCGCCGCAGAGAGCGACAATTTACGCGCACGAAACGCTCGTGTCTCCCCGACGAGATCTCGCGGGACGACATTTGGCATACCAGATGCGGCTCAGGCCGTCCGGCCGGTGGCGTCGACGCGCAGCTCCCACGCCTTCATCAAGGATCTCCGGGAAGGAGAACGCGATACCCATGTCAAGAATTCGGACAGCAGTCTCGGTCGCCGTCAGCGTGGCCCTTGCTCTCACGCTCACAGCGTGTGGCACTGCCCAACCCGAGGAAGGTTCGCAGTCGGGAACCCCGATCGTGGTTGCGTACAGCGGGGAGGTTCAAACCCTGGATCCGCAGCAGTCGAGTTACGGTCAGACGAACCTGGTGGGCTCCGGGCTCTACGAGACACTGGTGACCTACACCCCGGACAACGAGCTGGTGGGCCTGCTGGCCGAGGAGTTCACACCCTCACCCGACGCCACGTCGATCGACATCACCCTGCGTCCCGGCGTGAAGTTTCACGACGGCACCCCGCTCACCTCGAAGGACGTGCAGTTCAGCCTTGATCGCTACTCGGCGCTGGGAATCGGCATCGGGGGACTCTTCGCCAACTACGACTCGACCACAGTCACCGACGATCAGCACCTGACGATCCACCTCAAGGTCGCGGACTCGCTTTTCCTCGACAAGCTTGCCAAGGCCTACATCCTCGGGTCCGCTGCGATTTCCGAGAACGCGGGAGCTGACAACGGGCAGTCCTGGCTCGCGACCCACGACGCCGGTACCGGTCCCTACGTGCTGGAAACGGACGTGCTGGGCGGCAACATCGTCGTCACTCGCTACCAGAATTACTGGGGCTACGACGAGACGCGCCCCGAGCAGATCACTTTCCGGCGCATCGACGAGAGCTCCACCCAGGTTCAGGAGATCAAGGCGGGCAACGTCAACTACGTCAACAACCTTTCGGTCGCCGACAAGCAGTCGCTGGAGGGCACATCCGGCATCAAGACCGACAACCTGCCGCTGTTGAACCAGCAGTACATCCAGTTCAACACGACCACCGGACCGACGGCGGACGTAAGGGTGCGGCGTGCCCTGCAGATGGCCTTCGACTACCAGGCTGCCCTGGACTCCATCATGCTCGGTGAGGGTCGGGTGGCCAACGGACCGCTCCCGATCGGCATGTCCTGCACCGGCGACTTCGCCGCGTATGAAAAGGATCTCGACGGCGCCAAGGCGCTCTTGGCGCAGGCCGGCTACACCGACCTGAAGCTCACGATGCGCTACCAGCCCCGCATCGCCGACCAGTCTCGCGAGGCCGTGATGTTTCAGTCGGATCTGGCATCGATCGGCGTCGACCTCGAACTGGTGCCCATCACCTTCGCTGACTACCTCACCCTGCTGGCCGATGATGCGACCATTCCCGAGATGACGCTGATGGCCGACAGCGCGCAGCTTCCCACGGCGGGTGCGTTCCTGACCCAGTTCTACGGGCCCGCATCGGCGGGGGCGAGCCGTACCGGCTTCCACGACCCGAAGGTGGAGGCGCTGCTGACCCAGGCGGCGGCGACCAGTGATGCGGAAGCGCAGTGCGCGGCGTATGAGGAGGCCACGCAGATCATCCGGGACGCCTCCACGGGCATTTACCTGCTCACCATCGGTTGGCCGCTCGCCTACACCGACAACCTCAGCGGTGTCACGGTCAGCCGTACCGTCACTCCGCTTTCGGTCAGCACCCTGCGGGTTCCCTGACCCATGCACGCCCTCCCAGCAGTGCTGACCGGCCCGGTGCCCCGATACCTGGCCAAGAGGTTGATGGGCGCTCTCGTCGCCCTCTTCACGCTCGCGGTCGTGGTGTTCGTGCTGGTCAAGCTGATCCCCGGTGATGAAGCACGGGTGGCCGCAGGGCCCGCGGCCACCCCCGAGCAGGTCGAGGCTCTCCGAGAAAGCCTGGGACTGCACCGGCCGGTGCCGGTGCAGTTCCTCGACTTCATCGGCAGGCTTGTGCACGGGGACCTGGGTACGTCGAGCACCACCCAGGTCCCCGTCGCCACGGAGCTGGCGCAGGTGCTGCCCAGCACCCTCCAACTCGTCGCTGTCGCGATCATCCTCATCGTCGCGGTCGACGTGCCCTTGACCATCCTGTCGGCCGCGCGTTCCGGACACATCTCCGATCGGGCCACGAGCATCGCGGTGATCTTCGGCTCGGCCCTTCCGGCGTTCTGGCTGGCCCTGCTCGCCCAGTACTGGCTGGGCTCCGAGTTCCGCCTGTTCCCCATTTCCGGCGAGATCAGCAGCACCTACCACTTTCCCCGACACACCGGCTTCAGCCTCATCGACTCGCTCCTGGCCGGAGACGTCCGCGCGTTCGGCGATGTGCTGTGGCATTTGATCCTGCCCGCGACGATCCTGGCCATCGGGTTCGGCGCGCAGTTCTACCGTGCTCTGCGGGCCGAGTTGTTGCGCGTCTTGCAGCGAGAGTTCGTGACTCTCGCTGCGGCCAAAGGGCTCGCCGCGCGACGGATCATGCTGCGCCACGTCCTCCCGAGCGCAGCGGGACCCGCCCTCACGATGCTCGGCGTCATCGTGGGAACGATGATCGGCGCCGCGATCCTCATCGAGACTGTCTTCGGACGCCCCGGCATCGGCTCGTACATCACGGCCGCCGTCGACGAGAAGGACCTCTACGCCGTTCTCGGCGGTGTTCTCGTCATCGGCGTCCTGGTGATAGCGGCGAACCTGGTCACCGATCTGCTCCAACTGGCTCGCGATCCGCGGCTGCGTTCCGCCGATCTGGAGGCATGATGTCCCTGCTCCTCAACGGCTCGCCCACGCCCGTGCAGCCGGAAACGCTGCGCTCGAGCGCCGCCCGTTCGCCGTGGCTCAACCTGATCGTCTTCGGCGTCGCCGCCCTGATCGTCCTGACCGCCGTGGTGGGTCCGCTTCTGGCCCCGGCCGACATCAACACCTCTGACATTTCCCAGGCGTTCCTTCCTCCGAGTGCGGAGCATTGGATGGGCACCGATGAGCAGGGTCGCGACGTCTTCTGGAGAGTCGTTGCGGGAACGAGGACGTCGCTGGGCAGCTCCGTGATCGTCGTGCTCGGCTTCTCTCTCCTCGGGGTCCTGGTCGCTGTGCTGGCCACGGTCGGCGGCAGAATCGTCGACGGCATTCTGATGCGTGGTGTCGATGGAGTCCTCGCCCTCCCGCCGATCGTGTTCGCTCTCGCTCTCGCAGCGGTGCTGGGGTACGGCTTGACCTCGTCGATCATCGCGTTGATCCTGACGGGTTGGCCGGTGACCGCGCGTCTGTTGCGCGGAATCATGCGCGAGACCACGCAGAGCACGTTCGTCAAGGGCGCGTGGATCCTGGGCGTCCCCCGGTGGAGGCTCATGCTGCGGCACGTGCTTCCCAACTCACTGGACGTACTCATCGTCATGTGGGCCGCCGAGCTGGGCTTCACGATTCTGACCCTGTCCAGCCTGTCGTTCATCGGGGTAGGCGCTCAACCTCCGAGCCCCGAGTGGGGGGCCATGGTCAACGACGCGGCAGGCTACATGAGCCGCGCCTGGTGGGCGGGCTTCTTCCCGGGCCTCGCCATCGCCATCACCGTGACCTGCTTCGGTCTCATCGGGGACATCCTTCAGGTGCGCTTCAACCCGGAACTGAGCGGGGCGGCCCGGCGGGCGCGGAGGAGCCCGGCATGACGAAGCAGCTCAGCATCCGCGATCTCACGATCACTACCCCGGCCGGAGCACGGCTGATCGATGGTGTGAACCTCGACCTGTCGGCCGGCGAGCGGTTGGCACTGGTCGGCGAGTCCGGCTCGGGCAAAACGGTTCTCGCTCGCGCCATCATGCGTCTCACACCGGAGCTGATGGTCGACGGATCCATCCGGTTCGGCGCGGACGAACTCACCGCGATGAGTGATCGTGAGATGGCCGCTGTGCGAGGACGTCGAATCGCGATGGTGTTCCAGGACCCGTTGGACTGCCTCAACCCGTTGATGACCATCGGAGCTCAGATCGCAGAATCGATCCGGGTGGCCGGCGTCCGCAAGCAGACCGCATACGCCCGGGCAGTCCGTCTGCTCACCGAGCTCGGCGTCAGCGACGCCGATAGGCGCCTGGGCGCCTATCCGCACGAGTTCTCCGGCGGCATGCGCCAGCGAGTCGCGATCGCAATCGCGCTGATCAACGAGCCGGAGCTGCTGATCGCGGACGAGCCGACGACCGCCCTCGACGTACGGGTGCAACAGCAGGTCCTGGATCTGCTCGACGAGGTCGTGACCGAGCGCGGTCTCGGCCTGCTGATCATCACCCACGATCTCGGGGTCGTTGCCAGCCTGGCAGATCGGGTCGCGGTCATGTATTCCGGCCGCATCGCAGAAGTGGACGTCGTCGACCCGCTTTTCGCTGCCCCGGCCCATCCCTACACCTCGGCCCTGCTGGAGGCGGTTCCCCGACTGGATGTGCCCGATCAGGTTCTTCAACCGATCCCCGGCTCCCCACCCGCCCCCGCCCGGCGACCCTCCGGTTGCGCCTTTCATCCGCGCTGCGGGCGGGCGACCGACATGTGCGCCACGCAGATCCCTGACCCGACAGCACTTCCCACGGGCGGCGTGGTGAGCTGTCACCACCCGAGCACGACCACGACCACGACCACGACCAGTACGAGTACGAGAGGACACCTCTCGTGACCGGCCTCGTGCTCGATTCGGTGGTCAAGACCTACCGCCGCTCCGGCCACCCGGACGTGAAGGCTCTCCAAGACGTCAGTTGGTCGATCCCCTCGGGGCAGATCAGCGGGCTGGTGGGCGAATCGGGCTCGGGAAAGTCCACCCTGGTGCACTGCATTGTCGGGCTCGAGACGCCGGATGCCGGGTCGATCCGTCTGGGCGGCACCGTCCTGCACCCCCGGCGGGGTGAGCGGCCCATTGGCCTGCGCCGCCGAGTGCAGCTGGTGTTCCAGGATCCCACGGCGAGCCTGAATCCGCGGATGACCGCAGGGCAGCTGATCGGAGAAGGGCTGCTTCTGCGCAGCTCGCCTGCTTCGTCGGCTGCGCGCCGGGAGCGGGTGAGCGAGCTCATGTCGCTCGTGGGTCTGGATCCGCACGATGCCGTGCGCCATCCCCGCTCGTTCTCGGGCGGGCAACGGCAACGTATCGCCATCGCACGGGCGGTGGCGGTCGAGCCCGACCTGCTGGTGTGCGACGAGCCGGTCTCGGCGCTGGATGTGTCCGTTCAGGCACAGATCCTGCGCCTGATGCGAGACCTGCAACAACGACTTGGGCTGACGATCATCTTTGTCGCGCACGACCTGGCCGTCGTGCGTCAGCTGTGCAGCCAGGTCGCGGTGCTGGAGCGTGGCCGGCTCGTCGAACAGGGCCCGACAGACGAGGTGCTGAGCAAACCCCGACACTCCTACACACAGTCGCTCGTCGCGGCCGCACTCATACCCGATCCTGTGCTTGCTCGCGAGGCCCGGCGGCGCCGCCGTCGCGTTCAGGGGCAGCCGGCCGACCCCGTGCCGAGCTCACCGCGAGAACGGCACATGACCCCCCGCCCCGTCTAGGAGACGACCGATGACCGTTTCTCGAGCCGCGCTCAATGCCGGCGTCACCCGACCCGACCTCGACCATGCCGTCACCAACGCGCTGGCCACCATCGCTCTGGGCAACGGGCCCACCAGGATTCTGGTGATCGGCCCCGACGCGAGCGGACGCCTCATCGAGGCCACCGGAGTGATTCGGGATGAGGATGTCCTGTTCGTCCACGCCGCCCCCATGCGAGTGGAGTACAAGGTCTTGCTGGAGCGCGCGGTCGAGCAGCCCGGCGCCCCGAGCAGCATTCCCGATCCGGGTCAGCTCGATCTCTGGTCGGTGGATGGCATTGCTCTGACCGACTCGGCGATCGCGACCGTTCGCGAGAAGGCCATGCGGGGCCACGATGTCGACACGCTCCTGCGCCGGCTCCGGTCCGGCCGGCCTGCGCCGTTGGCGATCGGTGACGTCTTCCGCGTCGAGCTCGATGCGACGACCTTCGCCGAGCTCGCGGACGTCGCCGACGACCAGGGCGTCGCCGTCCCCGAGGTGATCCGACAGCGTCTGCGCGCCGCTATGAACGATCATGCTCCCCTATCGACGCGCGCTTCCACAGGAGAGTAGGCATGCAGATCCATCCCGAAGCCTTGGCCATGGGCATCACCCGCGAGGGTGTGCTTCGAGCGACCGAGCAGGCGTTGCTCACGACCCACAACGGGAACGGCCCGACTCTGTTGTTCATCCTGGGCAGCGACGATCAGGGGCGGATGCTTGAGGTCTCGGCCATCGTCAGGCACGAGGACATCCTGGTCGTGCATGCCGACGAAGCGCGCGAGGAGTACCTCACCCTGCTCGAGCTGCTGTCCCCACGCGACTCGACCCCCGCCTCCTACGGGCACGCGGCCGACGGCGTGCGACTGACCGACCACGTCGTGGAGAACCTGGCTACCGCCGCAGCCGAGGGGTACGACGTCGGGTTCCTGCTCGACCGGACGCGGCCCGGCCGGCCGGGTCCGATGACCTTCGGCACTGTCGTCCGGGTTGCCCTCGACCGCGAGCTGAGCACGGCGGTCCGAGACCTCGCCGGCGCGACGGGAGTCTCACCCGCAGATCTGATCGATACGGTGCTGCACAAGCAAGGGAGAACGCAGGCGTGACGGACATTTTCACCAAGGGCCCCAACGACGTCTACTACCGCGCCGACCGCGAGGTGATCAGCGTTCCTGAGGGCCGCCGGTATGGGCAGGTGCGCCGGATCGCGGTGGACTCTCGCGGACGGATCTACCTTGCTCAGCGAGATCTCCGGCCCGACTCGCTTCCGCCCGTCACCATCTACGAGGCCGATGGCACCTTTGTCGGCGGCTTCGGACAGGACCTTTTCGCGGGACTCCATGGCATCTTCATCACGCCCGACGACTTCATCTTCCTGGTCGACACGGAACGTCATCAGATCTTCAAGTGTCTGCCGGACGGCACCGTCCTTCTCACCATCGGCGAGCGGCTACCCACCTTCGGCGGACCGTTCAACCACCCGTCGGATGTGACCGTGTCGCCGTACACCGGCCGGATCTACGTGGCCGACGGAGACGGGAATACCCAGGTGCACGTCTTCTCCGAGGACGGGACGCATCTGCGGTCCTGGGGGGAGCCCGGCAAGGGACCGGGCCAGTTCGCGACCCCGCACTCCATCGCAGTGGATGCCGACGAGCGAGTGTATGTCGGCGATCGTGACACCGGACGCGTCCTCATTTTCGCCTCGGAGGGAGAGTTCATCACCGAGTGGCACGACATCCTGCATCGACCCGCAGCGTTGTACATGGACCAGGCGGCCCAGATCCTGCATGTCGCCGACACGATCTGCCGTGTTCACATGTACGACACTGCGGGCGTCGTGCTCGGCCGTGCCCACTCGGCGGCGCCGCCACACTCGATCTGCGGCGACTCGCAGGGAAGCATCTACTTCTGCTTTCCCGATGGGAACCCGTATGTCGAAAAATGGACGCCCGTCGACCCCGCCACCGCAGACAACGGACTGGACCGCGAGGGACGCTGAAATGACGACTCTTGTCCTGTCGAGCGAGGAATGCGAGAAACTCCTTGACAATCAGGCGCTGATCGACGCCCTCACCAATATCCATATCGCCCTCAGCAACGGCGAGGCAAGCCAGCCCGTGCCACGGTCCCTGACCGTCGCAGACGATGACCAGACCCGGGTGGATCGTCCGCTGCTGACGCCCATGATCGCGAGGTGGAACGGTCTGGCTGCGGTCAAGCTCCTCTCCGACACCCCGGCCAACCGCGAACTCGGGCTTCCGGCTCAGCGTTCCACCGTGGCGCTCTACGACGCCGACACGGCCGAGTGTCTCGCGTTGATCGACGGACGGGCGCTGACCCGGATTCGCACGGCCAGCGCAACAGCGTTGGCCACGAGCCGCCTCGCGCGGAGCAAGGCTCGTGTGCTCGGACTCATCGGTGCCGGACAGCTGGCAACCGAGCACGTCCGGTCGCATGCGCACCTCGGCTTCGACGAGATCGTCGTCTGGTCGCGCTCCGATGCCTCGGCAAGGAACCTGCGCGAGCAGGTCATGTCCGGGGTTTCGGTCTCTCTCGCAACCAGCCCCCGCGAGGTGCTGAATGAGGCCGATGTCGTCTGCACCCTGACCCCCTCGTTGAAGCCTCTGGTGAACGGCGTCGATCTCCGTCCCGGCATTCATGTGAACGCGGTCGGCTCCCCTCCGCGCCGCGCCTACTCCGAGCTGGCACCGGATGTATTCGCCCGCGCCGGTCGGATAGTGGTCGACGCCAAGGCGATTGCGATGCAAGAGTCCGGCAATGTCGTCCAGGCCATCGAGCACGGGGCGCTGGCGCCCGCCGCCCTGGTAGAACTCGGCGACGTGCTCGCCGGAACCACGCCGGGGCGGCTGGACGACCGCGAGATCACGCTGTTCAATTCCGTCGGGCTGGGGCTGCAGGATCTCGTCGCGGCGCAGGTGGCGCTGCAGCGTGCCGGCATCGCCCACGGCGGTGTACGAGTGGCCCTTCGAACCTGACAACCGCCTCGACTAGAAGTGAAAGCGGCGCCGTGCGGAGTGGTGTCGCGAGCTGCGAGCAAGGAGACTCATGACTGTTCTCATCAAGGGACGCGGGAACACTTTCTACCGCTCACACCGGTCATTCGCCCACCTACCCGAGGGCAGCGCTTTCGGGCAGATGCGCTCGATTGCCGTGGACTCATCGGGCAGGGTGTACGTAGGGCACCGTCCGCTGCTTTACGGAAGTCTTCCGCCCGTCGCGGTCTTCGAACCCGACGGCAGCTACGCCGGTGGCTGGGGAACGGGTGTCTTCCAGGGCATCCACAACGTCCATATCACACCCAACGACGAGATCCTCGTGGTGGATCAGGATCTCCATAGACTGTTCCGCTTCGCCACCGACGGCACGCTCCTCCAGACCATCGGGAGCGGGCTGCCCGCGCTGGACGCCCCCTTCAACAACCCGACCGGCGTCGCGGCGAACCAGGACGGCATGTTGTTCGTGTCCGATGGCGACAGCAACACGAAAGTCCACGTATTCAGCCCGGATGGAATTCACCTGGACTCGTGGGGAACCCCAGGAAAGGGACCCGGCCAGCTCACTTCTCCCCACTCGATCGCCGTTGACGCGGACGGCCTCGTCTACATCGGTGACCGCGACGCCTCCCGGGTGGTCGTGTTCTCCGCCCAAGGGGGCTACCTGCGGGAGTGGAGCGACGTGCTTCATCGCCCCACCTCCCTGTGGTTCGATCCCGACGGTTCCCTCTGGGTGGCGGACCTCGTCGTTCGGGTTCACCAGTACGACACCCAGGGCACCGTGCTCAGCCGAGCACACGCCGCGCTCCCCCTGCATTCGATCGCCGGCGACGGGAGCGGGAACCTGTACCTCGTCGGCGACCTGCCCAATGTCGAGAAGTGGGAGCGACTGACCGCGGAGCAGGCGCAGGCCCTGGTACCGGAAGTGGAGTCCGGCAACGTCGAATGGGTCATCCCGTGACCCAATGGCATCTCGATCGGAACCGGCTCCGCATCGGGATCCTGGTGCCCGAAACCAACACCACTCTTCGTGCCGACTTCTCCCGGCTCTCCGCGCCCGACGTGGCCACCGTCTGGGAAGAACTATCGATGGGTACCGGCCACATGGCCAATGACGCCGAGCACGCCGACGTGATCGCGGCAGCCCGCGGGTCGGTGGGGAACGCCCTCGACCGGGTGGTCGCCCTTGACCCCGACTGTGTCGTCATGGGCTTTGTGATCGACACGTTCTGGGGTGGGCGCGAGGGCAGTCTCGCCACGGTCGCGCGCCTGCGTGAGGCCGCCGAGGGTCGCCCCGTCATCACCGGAGGGGATGCGGCTCTCGCGGCTCTCCACGCGCTCGACGCGACGCGGGTCGGCGTGGTGACTCCGTACCAGCCCGCGGCCGACGAACACGTGAGGCGGTTCTTCGAAGAGTCGGGTATCCAGGTGCTCGGCCTCTCCGGCTTGCGTGCTCCGACAGCCTCCGCAATCGCCGAGCTCGACGCCGACCGCCTCGCCGACGCGATGCGCGGTGTCGGCTCCGGCGGGGTGGACGCGATCGTGCAGTGCGGCACCAACGTGAGCCTCCTCGACCAGGTCGAGCCGCTTGAGCAGGAAATCGGCATTCCCATCCTCACGATGAATGCGCTGCTGTACTGGCACTCGCTCCGCACGCACGGGATCTCGGACCGTTGCTGGGGCATGGGCCACCTCATGAGCGCCTTCTGAGGTCCGCTCGGTGCGCGACCGCACGCCGTTCTCTCCTGACTACCCGTCCTGTACAAGGGATCGGTCACCCGGTCGGTCACCGGGGTGCCCGTCCGCCGGTGATGCGTCGGATCAGCGAGAGTTGGCGCCGATGGACCCGGCGGGCTAGTGCACCGACCCGAGCGGCATGGTCGCGATCGGCACACCACAGCATCGAGCCGACGACGTAACGGCCACCTCCACCGGTGAGCACGATGTCGTCTGCGGGCCAGTGCCACGAATCGCGCAGGGACCGTTCGAACTCGGTCGTCGGGTCGCCGGACCATCCGGCGGGGCGAACGAAGGTCGGCTCCGCGGCGATACGGGTGATCCATTCCCGTGCATCGGACAGGCAGGCATCCCGCAGGGCATCCTGACCCTCAGGGCCGCTGAGCGTGTCCCGAGCGGCGACGGCCCGTGCCGCATCATCGAATTCGGCCAGCGGCAGGACGTGCCGGCGCCGGGTCCGGTACCGCCGGGTCGCCGGACCGACGGCCAGGGTGACGGTGGATTCCGGGACCGTGCGGAACCCGACTCCGGAATCGGCGACTCGCAGCCACAGGTCCCAGTCCTCCAGACCGGCGCCGCCGCGCCACCCGCCGACCCGCTCGACGACGCCCCGCCGATGGGCGACCCGGGACGGCTCGAACAGCGGGGCCATCAGCTGGAGCTCGGGATGCCACATCATGTCGGCCGGACCGGGCACGCCGACGGCCGTGCCGGTGACCGTACGGCGATGCGCACCGGTGGCCACGATCGAAGCACCGCTGTCGATCTGGTCCAGCAGGATGGCCAGATGGGTCGACCACCAACGGTCGTCATGATCGATGTAGGCCACCACCGGTGCGCGAGCGGCGGACAGGCCGAGGTTGCGTGGCGCGGCGGGATGCCCGTGATGGGCGGTGCGCAACAACCTGATCCGACGGTCTCGGGAGCCCACATGCCGCACGGTGTCGTCGGTGTCGTCGGTGGAGCCGTCCGAGACCACGAGCAATTCCCAGTCGGGCAAGGTCTGCGCCCGAACCGATTCGATGGTGTCCAGGATCGCGCGGGAACGGTTGTACGCCGGACAGATCACCGTCACCGCGGGCCGGTCGCCGGGAGTCATCGTGCACCAACCCCGAGAAGGGGCAACTCGACCGGCCTTTCCCCGAGAACGGATTCGACGGCCAGCAGCGCGCCCGCGGTTCCGGATCCGAGGTCGGTGGACAGACGGAGGTTGTGGTCGCCGCAGAAGGCGAAGGACCCGGCCACGGAGGCGCCGTGCCAGCCGAGCCGGCGCACGTGGTGCCGCAGGGCTTCCTCGGCCGCCGGGCCGCCGTCGAGCCGGCGGAGCGCAATCATCGCGCCGGCCCGGCCACGCAGCAGGCCGGCGTGCGGAAGGAACGGTCCTCGGCAGGCCCGGCGCGCATTCCGCACCGCCCCCCTCAGGATCGGATCATCGACGCGCCGGAGGATCTCGGCGGCGACAATGGCGACACCGGCGCCGCCCACCAGTGTCGGGGAATGCCAGGGCGAGCCTGCGTCCGGTGCCGCCTGGTTCGACCAGCCCATGGCGGCCAGGTCGGCTCGGACGTCGGCCACCGCCCGGGTGAGCAGGTCCGGCCGTCCCGTCCGTTCGTGCAGGCGCAGCCGGAACAGGCCCGGTCCCGTTCGACCGCGCAGCAGTCCGGCGTGTTGCACCGGGGTGGGACGGCATCGGTCGAGGTCGGACGCGAGACGCGAAGCCCGATCCACCAGGGCATCGTCGGGGTTGCGACGGTCGAATTCGAGCAGGGCCAGTCCGATCCCGGCGAGGCCGGAATAGAGATCCGCCTCGGCGGGGTCGCCGTGCAGCGACTGCTCGAGCATCGCTCGGGCGCGGTCATGGTCGCCCGTCCGCAGGAGGGCAAGAGCGATCCCGGCCATGCCGTCGTAGCCGCCGGGCGGCAGCACGCCGGCCCGTTGGACGCCGCGGTGGAGCCAGCGCACCAGTTCGTCCGGTACGTCGGCGCCGAGCTCGGACATCGCCCAGATCACGCCGGCCGCCCCGCTGGCGAGGTTCAGCCCACCTGCCGGGGCAAGGAACTGCTGGACGTCGCCGGGGAACAACCGGTCCGCGCGTTCGGGGGTGGCCAGGGCCAGCATCGAATCGACCAGTTCCTGGCGGCGCATCGCCCAGGTTCGCGGATCGGTTGCGCTCCAAGCGGTGTCGCCTGCGACGACCGCGCACGGATGAGTGGTTGGAGCGCGCCGGCCGGTCAGGTCGTGCCGGACCTGGTCGGCGAATTCCGGTCCGACCGGGAACTGCCGGCCGATCTCCTCGAGCAGTTCCTCGACCTTGTCCGGCCCCCAGCTCAGCAGCGTGGTCAGCGGCAGGAAGACGGCCAGCCGAAGGCAACCGAGGGCGTAGTGGTCGACCTCGACGCCGCGCAGGCCCTCGGGCGCCCGGAACCCCGGTGCGCCGATCGCCTGCGTCGCCCTGGCGGTCGTCGCGCTGCTGGTCTCCAGGTCGATGAACGCGACCGAGCCGTCGGCCCGGACGAGCACGTTGTTCGGGTGCAGGTCACCGAAGACGACGCCGCGTTCATGCATCCGATCGAGGCCGTCCTCGACCTCCCGCAGCAGTCGTAGGGCCAGCCGGGTGTACCGCTCCCGCGCGGACCGCCTCCCGCGACCCGGACTCAGCACCGGATTGCGCCGGAACACCAGGCGGTACAGCGATTCCCCGTCGACGAACTCGCGGGCCAGGAAGTGATGCTCGTGCCCGACCCGGTAGTCGATGAGTTCCGGGATGCAGGGCAGTCCGGCCAGCCGGCGCAGCGCCCAGTGCTCCTGCCGCAGGCGGGCCACGGCGTCACGACCCTGCTCGTCCAGCCCCGCAAGGGGCCTTGCCTCCTTGAGCAGCACCGTCCCGCCGGTGCGCCGATCGACGGCGGTGTAGACGCCGCCACCGTTGGAGAAGTGCAGCGCCGCGGTCGGGCGGAACGGGAAGTCGGCCAGGACGCCAGCGGCCCGCGCGGCCACCGCGTCGGCCAGGCAGCCGGGCAGGCTGATCCAGGAGGGCGGGCGGAACACCGGCCCACGAACGTCCGGGACGAGCCGGCCCGCGTCGTCGGTGATGCACGGAACCAGGGCCCCCGACTCGTCCGGTCCGTACCGGGTGACGAAGCCGCCGTACCGGACGTACAGCGGGCCCTGCCGCCAGCGCAGGTCGCTCAGGATGTACGGGCCCGGCGCGCCGTCGAGCTCCCGGTCGAGCTCCCGCAGGATCCGCTCGAGGTCTGTCTCCCCGGCCGGGTAGATCGTGATGAACTTGCCGCTGCCGCCCCGATCTCCGTACTTGCTGTTGCGGCGCAGCAGCACCGACGGTGCGCGCAGGAACTTGAACATGATCCCGCGGGCGGTGCAGTAGCGGTGGACGAGACCCAGGACGTGCCGGGCATTCTCGGGTGTCGCGGACACGTGGATCTTCCAGCCCTGGTCCGGTATCGAGACCTCCGGCGGCGTGCAGTACGTCCAGTCCCTGTCCCGGTGCAGCGACCAGCCCGCCGGCAGCGGGCCGACCTCTTCGGGGAAGTCGTCGGTGCCGGCCGCGTCGACGTCGTAGAACGGGGACGCCGGCAGGCAGTAGTTCAGGTAGGCCAGTTCCATCGTGGGCTCCGAGTGGATTCGGGGGGCGGGAGTCAGCCGCGCAGCGGCGCGGTTGCGGTGGTCAACGCCCAGCGCAGGACGCTGACCCGGCCGATGTCGATCTGAGCGGTGCCGGTGCCGTCGGCGACCGGCCCGGTCGTGACGATGTCGGCCGCCTGCGCGGTCACGTCGATCAGCTCGTCGGTGATCGGGACGAGTGCGGACAGTGGGACCTCGGTCGTCCGCCAGGCGCCGTCGACGGTTCCGCCGGCCAGGTGGGTGCGGGTGACCAGGCCGGATCGGAAGAGGTCGACGGCTGTGCCGGGCTCGATGGCCGAGACATCGGTGCCGGCCGGCACGATCACCCGCACGATGCCGTGCCGGGAGACGAAACCGCCGTCCACCCGCTGGGGCACCTGCACGGTCAACAGGGCGGACACGAGCAGCGCGGTGAGGATGGCGAGGACGCCGGCGATCCGACCCGGCCGCGCGCCGCCCTGCCGGGCGGTCCGGATCAACCGGATGAGGCCGCGGACGAGGTAATAGCCGATGGCGGCGATCACCGCCGACAGCAACAGGGCACCGACGAAGCCGGTGCGGGCCAGCGTGCCGGACCAGGCGAGCAGGCCGTTGCCGACGATCAGCACCGGGAACGCGAGGCAGGCCAGACCGAACGGGACCGCCCACGGGCGGGGCAGGCTGCGCTGTATCCGCCCGCCGAACAGCACCCGTGAGATGACCTGTCGCGCATCGCCGATCGCCCGGTCCCGCAGGTGCGGGATGTCCAGGTGGCACATCAACGCGATGTATCCGTCGAGCTTGATGAACGGGATGGCGTTGGCCAGCCCGGCGATCAGCGTCAGCGCGGCGAACAGCAGCATGGCCCGGCGTACCTGCGGATCGGGTGCCAGACCCGCGGCGACGGCGACAAGGCCGGCGATGGCCCATTGGGTCGCGATTCCGGCGAGCGCGACCGCGACGCGTTGCCGGCTGTGCGGTAGCCGCCACCCGTCGGAGACGTCGCAGAAGAACGCGGGCGACAGGTAGAACAGCATGACCCCCATGCGGTTCGGACGGCCGCCGAACGCGGCGAGCGTGACGCCGTGACCGAGTTCGTGGATCGCGGTGGTGAGCAGGATCCCGGCCAGGAGCGTCACGTAGGTGGCTAGCGGCAGCGGTTCGCCCATCGCGGCGACGAGCTCGTCCGCCTGGACCGCAAGCGCCAGCAGGCCGATCGTGACGATCGCGACCACGACCCACGCCGCGGCCCGGGTGGTCAGCGCCCGGGCGCGGTGGGCGACCCGGCCGAGCAGCCGCTCGGGGTTGACCAGCCGCAGCTGCAGGGTGAACGGCGGCACGAACCGGAATCGGCCCGGCCGCTTGCGGCGCCGTCCGTCCTCCAGGACCTGGGACGACTGCAGCCGGCCGAGGGCCGTCCGCACGTCGGACGGTCGCCAGGGGGTGCCCAACCGGGCGGCCAGTGCGTCCGGGTCGCGTTGACCGTCCAGGGTCGCCGCGAGCCGGGCGAGGTCGGCGGTCACCCGGAAGTACTGGTGGTCACCGCGCTGCAGGAACCATGAACCGTCGGGCCCCACAGGTTCGTGCAGCCGCACGTCGATGGCCAGACGGGGCCGCTCGAGCACGGCGGACGGTGGCAGGCCGGCGGCGGTCAGTCGGTGCTTGGCCATCGTCTCAGCCCAGATCCTGCTTGAGGAACAACCTTCGGGCCAACCAGGTGAGTCCGCCCAGCCACGCCAGCACGACCAGCAGGGCGAGCGGAACGGTCAGCAGGCCGGGTCGGGTGTCGTGGTAGATCGAGCTCAGAGCGATCGTGAACAGGTACTCGGCGCCCGCCGGCAGGAGCCGTTGCAGGCCCGGGTCGATCAGCAGGGTGACCGCCAGAATGGTCCCGACCGTGGCGATCTGGTTCCGGATCAGCCAGCCCAGGGCGCTCCCCCACAGGCCTGCGGCGACGTTGCACGCGAGCACGCCGATCGCGATCGCGGTGGTGTTCGCCGTCCAGGCCACCGGGATCGGGGTCCCTGCAAGCATTCCCACCGCGGCGACCGCACCGGCGAGCACGGCCGGGACACCGAAGCCGAGGCCGACCGTGCCGGCGACCAGCGTCTTCGCCCAGAACACCCGCCGGCGGTCGTGTTCCAGCACGGCCCGGGCGAGCGCGCCGGTGGTGATGTCGCGGGTGACGAGCGCGGCGCCGGCCAGCCCGGCGAACAGGAAGGTGACCATGTATGCGCGGACGACGTCGTCGGTGACCGCGGCCGCGGTCGACTGCCCGCCGGCGGCGAGTTGCTCGCCGATGCGGGCGAATCCGAGTGCGCTCACCGTACCCATCGCCAGGCCGCCGGCGAGCAGTAGCGGCAGCAGGCTCCCGGTCCGCGCCTTGAGCCACTCGGCGCGCAGCAGATCACGCATGGCCGCTGCCCACCTGTTGCCCGTTGACGATCTCGAAGAACCGGTCCTCGAGGTGGTGTGTCCCGCCCGCGGTGAGCTCGTCGAGCGTTCCGCTGTACAGGACGGTCCGGTCGATGATGACGACATCGTCCACGGTCCGCTCCAGGTCTGCCAACAGGTGGCTGCTCAGCAGCACGGTTCGTCCGTCGGCGGCCCGGCGACGGAGCAGATCGCGGAGCCATCGGATGCCGTCCGGGTCCAGGCCGTTGGCCGGTTCGTCCAGGATGAGCAGGTCGGGGTCGGCGACCAGAGCCATGCCGAGCGCCAGTCGCTGCCGCATCCCCGTCGAATAGCGGCGCACCCGGCGGTTTCCGGCGTCGGCCAACCCCACCATGTCAAGCACCTCGTCGGCACGGCCGGACGGCAGGCGCAGCGATCGGCAGGTGATCTCCAGGACGCGCCGGCCGGTGGCGGCGCGGGGGAAGCCCAGTCCTTCGATGCTGACCCCGACGCGGTGGGCGCCGCGCGGCAGCCGGGGGTACGGATGCCCGAAGACGCTGGCATCGCCGGCGTCCGGGCGGATCAGGCCGAGCAGCGCCCGCAGCGAGGTCGACTTGCCGGCGCCGTTGCGGCCGAGCAACCCGACGATGCGTCCCGCGGGGACGTCGAAGGTGAGGTCGCGGACTGCTGTGACGGCCCCGAAGTGCTTGGTGAGACCGCGGAACCGGGCGGCGTGCTCACTCATGACGGCCCCGCAGCGCGACCGCGAGCAGCCCACCGACGGCCGCCGCCAGCATGGCGGAACCGATCAGCAGCACGATGCGCGCGGCTCCGCCGGTCGCCATCCCGAGGACCGCGGTCGCGATCAGCATGGTGGACAGGGTCAGTAGAGCGGTGACGGTGATGGAATTCCTGCGCATGATGCGCCCTTCTTTGTGCCGTGTCGGTGGTGGTCTGCCCGGGTGGACATCGACCGGATCGAGCCGGCCGATGTCCACCCGCGCCGGTGCCGTGGTCGCACCCCCCGCGGGTTTCAGGTGGCCACGACGGCGCTGATCGCGGTGTAGACCGCGGCGCCCGAGACGGCGACGCCGACGACGGCGACGCCGGCCGCGAAACCGGTCCAGAAGCCCGGCGCCTCCATCGGTTCGAGTTCTTGCAGGGCGAGTTCCAGCCCGGGTGTGGTTTCCGGGTCGAGCATGCTGTTCACCTCCTTTCGCTATCGCAGCGATGTGCGGACGGGCCAACGGATTCGGGTCAGGTCGCCACCAGGGCGGCCGTCGCCAGGTAGCTGCCGACGGCGGCGGCGGCGGAGACCGCGACGCCGGCGGCGACACCGGCAGCGGTCCACCAGCCGGGTGCCTCCATCGGTTCCAGCTCCTGCATGCCCAGTTCCAGCACCGGGTCGAGCAGATCGATCGATTCCATGACTTCCTCCTTTCGGGATGTGTCGGGTCAGTGACCGACCGCACCGGCGCCGGCCGGCGCCGGTGCGGACAATTCGGTGGCTGCTTCGGCGAGCTCGCGGGGCCGGGTCAGCGCCGCCGCCAGCAGATCCGTCAGATCCTCGGTGCGCAGTCCGGCGAGCATCGGCAGGCCGGCGCCCCACGCGCGGCTGATCCGGCGGGCCAGCACCGGCACGTCCGCGACGTCCAGTCGGATGTCGCCCGCCACCCGCCACCGGTGCATCAGGGCGGTGATCCCCGCCGCCGGATCGGCCGGCAGTGGGATCGGCGCGAGCGCGTGGAGCAGGCGCCACAACCGGTGCAGCCGGGCCGCGGAGCCGAGTCGCTCGTCACCCCGGGTGATCCTGGCCGAGACCTCGGGCAGGATGGCGGTGACCGCGGTCATCTTCCGGACACCGGTGAAACTGGACAGTTCGTTGGCGATGAGCCACGGCTTGGCCGAGAACGGCTCATCGAAGCGGCCCATCCACCAGCTCTGCGAGAATCCGCTGAGAGCAGCCAGTTCGGTCCGGATGTGGGACGGGATCGGCCGGGCGGAGCGACGCAGGTGGTCGACGTCGAAACCCAACCGGATCAGCTGACCGGCGGCCGCCTCGGTCAGGCGATCCTGGCCGGGGACCTCCCGCCCGGCGCAGACGTACGGGTACATCAGCCGGCACAGCACCTCGAACGCCGCCTCCGCCACCATCCATGCCGGCAGGCCAAGAGTGGCGACCGGATCGACCACCGCTGCGTCGGGCACCAGCGCCAGGCCCGCGACCAGTCGTTTGGTTGTGGGATAGCGCAGGGCGGCGACGGCGCTCACCTCGGAGCCGGTGCCCAGCGTCGTGGGAACCGCGATCAGCGGGGCCGGTCGGAACGTCCCGATCGCGGCGGTGATCAGCCCGCTGCGCGTCGGTGCAGTCAGGCCGGCCCGCAGACGGGCGCTGCCGGCGACCGCGGACGCGATCTTGACCTGGTCGATCACCGTGCCGCCGCCGATCGCGACGACCAGATCGGCATCGGCAAGCCGGTCGGCAAGAGCCAGCACGGCGTCGACATCGCCTGGGCCGCGGAGTGTCTCGTCCGTCGTCCGCCAGCCGCGACGGGACATCAAATCGTGGGTTCGGCGGTGGATAGGCGCGCCGGGCACGGCCGGATCGAGGATCATCGTGGCGTTCCGAGCGGTGCGCCGGCCGGAAAGCCGTTCTGCGCCGGCGATCACCCGCACCGCGGGCGTCCATTCGAGCCCGATCATCGCAGTGCCGCGTTCGACAGGCCCGGCAGCCGGGGCTCGGGCAGCGCGGCCCGCAGGCCCCGGTCCACACAATCGAGCAGTTCGTCCACGTCGGTGGGCCGGTACACCAGGGCCGGGACCAGCTGGATTCCGTGCGGTCCGGGGTGCACGATCGCGCCCGCATCCCGGATCGCCGCGACGACCCGCGGCACCAGCCGTTGGTCGAGCGGGCCACCGTCGTCGGCCCGGAGCCGGATCGACCGGAAGCACCCCACTCCCACCACGTCGAGCACCCGCGGCTGGGCCATTCGCAGCCGGTCGAGGCCATCACCGAGCAGTGCCGCCACCCGCCGGCCGGAGCCGATCGCGTCGAGTCGCCGCATCTCGGCGATGGTCGCGACGATCGCGGCGCAACTGGTCGGGGTGCCCGCCTGGGTTTCGCCGTGCACGAGCATCCCGGCGTCCGTGCCGCCGGCCTCGGTGAACCCTTTCGCCACCGCCGCGGACACGAGAACCGCTGCCGCGGCGCACGTTCCGTTGGTCAGGCCCTTCGAGGTCACCAGCAGGTCCGGCGGCGCCGGCCAGTGCTGCGAGGCGAAGAACGGCCCGGTGCGCCCGAACCCGGTGGCCACCTCGTCGGCGACCAGCAAGAATCCGCACTCGTCCCGCAGCCGCAGCAGCTCGACGACGAAATCATCGCGGAGCGGGATCGTGCCGGAACCGAGGACGGGTTCGACGACCACGGCCGCCAGTTGCCCGCCGAGGCGGTGCGCCAGCGTGCGCAGCCCGGTGACGTCGTTGGCGTCGATGTGCCGGACGAGGCGCCGGTCCACGCCGTAGATCTCCTGGCCGAGGGCCTCGCCGGTGAGGCCGAACGCGCCGTAGGTGAGTCCGTGGTAGCTGCCGCGCAGGCCGACGACCACCTTGCGGTGCCCGGCGCCGCGCAGCGCATGATGGTGCCGGGCGAGCTTCATCACCAGGTCGTTCGCCGCGCCACCGGAGGTTGAGAACACCACTCGCGCATACGCTGTCGGGTCGGCGACCTCGAGAAGGGCGGCGGCGGCGCGCCGCGCGTAGCCGTTCTCGTACCGGAACACCGACAGGTAGGAGGCGTCCCGGGCGGCCCGCCCGATCGCCTCGGCGATCACCCGGTTGCCATACCCGAGGTTGGCGTTCCACAGCCCGCTGGTGCCGCAGAGCACCTGCCGGCCGTCGGCGAATTCGATTCGGACGCCGTCGGCGGACTCGGCGCACAGCGCGTCGTCACCCTGCGCCTCGGGCGCCAGCAGGGCCGGCCACAATGCGGGTGTCATGCCGACACCGCCAGTTCGAGCAGCGTGCTGCGGAGCCTGCCAAGGCCGGTGCCGGCCGGCCGCCGCCGGCGGAGCCGAAGGCCGTCTGCCTCGAACTCCGCGATCAGCTGCTCGGCGGGGAGCAGCGCGATCGTGGACATGCACACGAATGCCAGCGCCGAGTCCGGTTGGTGGTCAGGCAGGATGCTGATCCGTCGGTGGGCCCGGTCCGTATCGACGGATTCGAACATCCGGTAGGTCGCGCCGGAGGCACCCTGCACCCGGAGTTCCAGCTCGCCGGTCCCGTCGGTGGCCGGGTCGAGATCGACCGTGGTGAGCACGAAGGCGCCACCCGGAGCCAGGTGCCGCCGGACCCTCTCGGCGAGCCGGGACCGGCCCGACCGGTCGAGCAGGGAGATCGAGGTGGTGCCCAGCACGATCGACGGGAAGCGCCGCCCCAGTTCGAACGTCCGGAGGTCGGCGCGAACGACGGTGCATCGCTCGCGCCAGGACGCCGGGGCGGCCGCGAGGCGCCGGTTCAGCAGGTCCAGCATGTCGGCCGACAGGTCGACGGCGGTGACGGTGCGGCCGAGGGCCAGCATCGGCAGCGTGAGCCGGCCACTGCCGGCGGCCAGGTCCAGCACCTCGCCAGGGAACGAGGCGATGGCGGCCAGGATCTCCCTGACCTCGTGGGTGTCCCGGCCGGCGATGTCGTGGTAGACCGGTGCTCCCTGCGCGCCGTAGAGGTCGCAGACGGTGGCACCGGCGCCGAGCGCGGCGATCGCGGCGGCCGCCAGCGGGCCCGGTGCGGCCGGCGCGACGGAGCTGGTCGGCGTCATCGTCCCACCGCCATCGCCGAGGCGGTCGGCAGGGTGAATCCGGTGTCACGGGCGTGGCGAACGACCCGATCGGTGTCGGGGTCGCCAGAAATCGCCGCCGCCGCGACCGGGCCGAGCACGCCTGCCAGCTCGATCAGCCCAGCCACGCGATGGGACACGGCGAACAGCCGGCCGGTCGGCGGGTCGACCAGGTACCCGGTGTCGGCGGTCCAGGCGACCATCGCGATGTCCGGGTCGGTCTCGGGCCCGGCACTGCCGGAATCTGCACCGCCGGAATCTGCACTGCCGGAATCTGACCGCCACGGTTCGGCGAGGTCGGCGGCCAGCGGGTGCAGCCGAGCACCGAATCCGGAGACCGCGGCGTCGCCGACGCCCGCGCCGAGCAGCCGCCGTACCACCCCGCCAGCGATGAGATACCGCGCCAGCCAGGAGCGCTCGGCCAGGCCGGCGGCGCGCCGCCGCTCCGTCACCCGGGCGCCGATGCTGACCGCGCAGGGCTGCGCCGATGCCGCGTTGGCCCGCCGCCAGGCGTCACGGAGGACGGGCGGCGGGTCACCGACCCGGCCGAGTGCCAGCCCGGCCGGTGACGTCGAGATCGTGCCGTCGGCGGCGACGAACACACGCGCGTCCGGACCGCCGCCGGCCGCCGCCGACCCGAAGGCGGGCAGGTCGGCGAGCACGACGGCCGGATTTATCAGGAACTCCGGGAAGGAGCCGGTCGATCGCGCGTGATCGGCATCGGCGAGAAACGCGTCCAGGTCCTCGTCGTCGTCGACCCGGACCACCGTCGGCCCGAGGACGGTGAGGAACTGGCTGACCGCATACCCCTGCACCTGGACCACGAAGTCGTCGCCGATGGCCAGCTCGTCACCGCTCCCCCGGGCAAGACCCTCGTACCCGACGACCCGGGCGTCGGCGCCGGTGGACGCCGATGGCGCGAAGACCGTCGTCCGCCCGTCGATCAGGCCGCAGCCGCGCAGCGGATCCAGGTGCGTGCCGTCCTCGACCAGCACCACCCGCGCGGCCCGCGCACGGCCGGTCCCGCCCGGTCGGCGCCCACTGAACCAGCCCATCAGGGCCGACTTCTCGCCGCTCATCAGGAATCTCCTTCGAAAGTGAAAGTCGTTGCAGTCGTTGATGGACCGGTGGTGTGGTGCGGTCGTGGTGCGGTCGCCCGGATCAGCTGCCTGAGCTCGGCCAGGGCCGCATCCGGCCCCAGCACCGAGCACACGCCGGCGACATTGAGCACCAGCTCGTCGACGCCGGCCCGCCGGTAGGCATCGAGCTGACCGACCACCGAGTCGATATCGCCCTCGACGAATGCCCTGCCGGCGATGAGTTCCCGAGCCCGATCACGCGGGTCCGGCCGGTTCATGTCGATGCCGGAGCGCGCCAGCATGTCCGCGTAATGCGGCAGCGCCATGTGGACCGAGTTGCCCGCGAGGCAGAACTCCACGGGGTCGCGATCGCGGCGACGCAGCGCCGCCGGCACCATGGCGACCAGGCGGGGCACGTCACGTCCGGCGGCGATCGCGCCCTCCCGCAGCGCGGGGACGACGACCTCGGCCAGGTAGTCCGGTGGCGTCAGCCAGGTGATCGCGACATCCGCGATCTCCCCCGCCAGCCGGGCCATGCCCGGCCGAAGCACCCCGAGCCCCAGCCTCACGCCGGGACTTGGATACGCCGGCAGCGCACCGCGGAAACGGAAGTAGGTGCCGTCCACGTCCATGGACTCACCGCGAAGCAGGCCGCGCACGATGCCGATGTACTCGCGGGCTGCCTGGAGCGGGCTGCGATACGGCCGACCGAGAATCGCCCGCTGGAATGACTCGGCGCCGGGGCCGTACCCGGCAATCACCGGCTGACCGGTCGCCATCGCCACGGACCTGGCCTGGAGCGCGGCCTCGAACGGGTGCCGCAGCGGCATGAGCGTGACCCCGAGTCCGGTCGGGACCCGAAAGCCTGCCCCGGCGGCGTGGGCGAACTGCTGATGAGACTCCATCAGGACGGACTGCCCCTGCCACAACCGCTGGGCATGGGTCCACTGCACCAACGCTGCGAACGGCAACACCTGTTCGGGCCGCCGCGGGACCAGCGGCACCATGACCGAATAGCTCATGCGGCGCGAGACGGCGGGCGTCGCCACCCCGGAATGCTCGACGACCGCTCCCCCGCCGGTCAGAGTGCCGGTGCCCGAACCGCTGTCGGCCGTCCGGGGCGAGATCAGAGTCGTCATGGACCGAGAAGTTATGCGCGGCGCTCGCTCACTCTCCAGCCCATGAACCGCTCATATTCCGCTCATTCCGCACGTTCCTGAGCCAGGCGGTCCGCCAACAACTGGGCCAGGGTGACCGACGGGAGGCCGGCCAGCTGGTCGATCTGGGTTCGGCAGGAGAACCCGTCGGCCAGGACCAGGCTGCCCTCCGGCTTGTCCCGCAGTGCCGGCAGCAGGGAGTTCTCGGCCACGGCGACCGACATTTCGTAGTGACCCTTCTCCATCCCGAAGTTCCCGGCGAGGCCGCAGCACCCGGCGAGCACGGTGAGCGTCGCGCCCATGCCGATCAGCAGTTGCTCGTCGGTGGAGTGGCCCATCACCGAGTGGTGGTGACAGTGCGGTTGCACGATCAACTCCACCCCGGTCAGGTCCGGACCCGTCCATGCCTGCGGTGTGCCGTTCCCACCGACCAACTGCTCGGCCAGGGTTCTGGTCGAATCCGCGACCTGGTGGGCGCGAGGATCGTCCGGCAGCAGGTCGACCAGATCACCGCGCAGCACCGCGGTGCACGACGGTTCCAACCCGACGATTGGGATACCTTGCGCAGCAAAGGGTCCCAGGACATCCAGCAGCCGGGTCAGGCGTTTGCGGGCGCCGTCGAGCTGTCCGGTGGTGATCCAGGTCAGCCCGCAGCAGGCGACCTCGTCCGGCACGATCACCCGGTGGCCGGCGCTCTCCAGCACAGCCATCGCGGCCCGGGCAACCTCCGGGTTCATCCCGTCGGTGAACGAGTCGGCCCAGAGCAGTACCGGTTCCAGCTGCGCGTTCTGCGCCCGGGACCTGCTCTTGCTCCGCCACCAACGGTGGAACGTGGTCGACGCGAACGTCGGGGCGGTGCGCCGCGGGTCGATCCCGCCGATGGACAGGAGCAGCCTGGCCAACGGCCTGATCGCCAACATCCGGTTGATCACCGCCGGCCCCACCAGCGGTGCCTTGTCCAGCACCGAGATCCACCGGGGCAGCCAGCCGATGCCGTAATGGCTGATCGGCCGCCGCCTGCCCTTGTACGTGCGGTACAGCACTTCGGACTTGTACTGCGCCATGTCCACCCCGGCCGGGCAGTCGCTGGAGCAGGCCTTGCAGGACAGACACAGATCCAGTGATTCATGGACCTCCGGTGCCGAGAAGTCGACGAGCACGCTGCCGTTGGTCAGTTCCTGCAGGATCCGGGCACGGCCGCGGGTCACGTCCTTCTCGTCCCCCGAGGCCAGGTACGAGGGACACATGAAGCCGCCGGAGGTGCGGTTGTCGGCCCGGCATTTGCCGACCCCGACGCACCGATGCACGGCCGTGGTGAAGTCGCCTCTGTCGTGTCCGAAGCTGAACCCGCCTGCGGCCGGGATCGGCTTGGCCCTTGGCCGACGCAAATCCACGTCGATCGCCGCCGGGCGCACCACCACGCCGGGGTTGAGCAGGTCCTTGGGATCGAACAGGGCCTTGACTCCGGCGAACAGCTCGATCGCCCCGGACGAGTACATGATCGGCAGCAACTCGCTGCGGGCCCGGCCGTCGCCGTGCTCGCCCGAGCAGGACCCACCATGCTCGACCACCAGCTTGGCGGCGTCGAAGATGAACTGGCGGAAGACATCTGCGGATTCATCCAGCGGCAGGTCGATACGGACGTGGATGCATCCGTCGCCGAAATGCCCGTACGGCAACCCGACGAGACCGTAGCTGTCCATCAGGGCGTCGAACTCTCGCAGGTACGCGCCGAGCCGGTGCGGCGGGACCGCGGCGTCCTCCCAGCCGGGCCAGGCCTGCCGCCCGTCCGGCGTGCGACCGGCCAGGCCGGCGCCGTCGGCGCGGATCTGCCACATCGCGGTCGCGACCGGACCGGCGTGAAATACCAGGAAGTCCAGCGCGCCCGAGTCGCGGACCAGCGCCGTCGAGGCGGCATCCGCCTCGGCGGCGGTCTCGCCGCTCACCTCGATCAAGAGCCAGCCGGCGCCCCTGGGGAGGTCGGGAACCGCGGCCGCGCCCCTGGCCCGGCGGACCACGTCGACCAGGCGGGCGTCCAAACCCTCGATGGCGTGCGGGGAATGGGCGAGCAGTGCGGGCACCGCGTCCGCGGCCGACGCCATGTCCGGGTAGCCGAGCACGACAAGCATGCGCGCGGGGCTGATCCGCACCAGATTGACCGTGGCGTCCAGAAGCACCCCCAAGGTGCCCTCGGTGCCGACCAGGGCCTTGGTCAGATCACGTCTGTTCTCCGGCAGCAGATGCTCGAGCGAGTACCCGGAGACCTGGCGGGGAAAGGTGCCGAACTCGGTGCGGATCAGTTCCAGCCGGGTTCCGATCAGATCGTCCAGGCCTGGGATCTGGGCCGTCCCGTCCCCGCTGCGGATGGTGCGTCCCGTTCCGTCGACGAGGGTCAGCGCCTGCACGTTGTCCGCGGTGCGGCCGTAGGCAACGGCGTGCGGGCCACAGGCGTTGTTGCCGATCATCCCGCCGATGGTGGCCCGATTCTGCGTGGACGGATCCGGCCCGAATCGCAAACCCATCGGGGCGACCTGCCCCTGCAGTGTCGACAACACGGTGCCCGGCTGTACCAGCGCAACGCGGCCGTCCGGGTCGATCTCCAGGACCCTGTTCAGGTGCCGGGAGAAGTCGATGACGATGCCGGTGCCGACGGCGTTTCCGGCGACCGAGGTGCCGGCACCACGGCTGGTCAGCGGCACACCGGTGGCTCGGCTGATCTCCAGCGTGGCCAGCACGTCGTCGATGTCCAGCGGCTGGACGACCACGGTCGGCAGCACCCGGTAGTTGCCGGCGTCGGTCGAGTACTCCGCGCGGCGGCGCAGACCGTCGGACACCTCGCCCCGCACGACGTGGCGCAGTTGCGCGGCCAGGTCGACTGTGATGTCCGTGGCCCGGGCCGGTTGCGTGGTCACTCGTCGATACTCCTGGCCAGCGGATGTGGCAGGGAGAACCGGTCCGACGAGCCCGCCCCGATCACGGCAGCAGCCGTGGGTATCCGCTCCGCTCCGCCGAGTCGAGCACGGTGAGACGCCGATTCATCCCTGCAGGCTAGCCGTCAGGCCCCTGATCCCCTGGCCCACTGGGCCCGAACAGGTCGTCCTCGTCCCGGTCAGTCCGGGCGCGGGGCGGCCTCGGCTCGCGCCCGGACCGACGAGATCCACGTGCCCGGGCTTCTGCGGTCGGTGAGGTGGATGTGGGCGGGAAGGCCCCGGGTCGGCTGGGTCGAGATCCACGTGGCCGGGCTTCTTAGGCCGGTGAGGTGGATGTCATCGGGCTTGCAGGCGGGCGATGGTGGCCCGGATCTCCCGGACCGCTCGTTCGGGATGCTGAGTCAGAGCCCACCAGGTGAATCGCAGCACCGTCCAGCCGGCGACCGTGAACTGGTCTGCCGGAACCGGGCGTTTTCGTACCTTGCGTGGTCGGTGTGGAACGCGAAGCCGTCGATCTCGACCAGCAGCCGGATCTCGTCGAACACCAGGTCGCCGACACACGTGACGGCCCCCAATCGGACCGGCGCGTTTGCCCGCCAGCCCCCGATCCCGGCCCTCTTCAGGTGATGGTGGAGCAGCCGCTCGGCCTCGGAGATCGCACCGCCTTGGGCCACGGTCAGGATCGTCGCCCGGGTCGCCGACCCACGCCCCGGGGACAGAGCCCGGTGGGCCTGGGCAACCATGTCCACGGTGACCCAGCGTCGCCGGACCGCGTCGTCCAGCAGCGCCGGACCCTCGACCGGCAGGAGTTGGGCGATGGCGAACTCGGTGCGGACAGTCACGACCTGGTTCCAGTGCACCCACCAGAACTCGTTGACGGCATGCCGGCGCACCTGGACGGACCACTTCCCCGTGGGGACCCGCATGTTCCGCCCGCAGGAGACGGTGACCGTCGACAACGGCCGATCCAGCCGGCCCTGCCAGATCAAGGCTGCCGCGCCCTCGATGACGGCGTCGGGACCGGCCCACAACCACACGGCGCGAATGAACCGGAGCGGCCCGATCGCCGTGGCGTCGGTCGAGTAGACCTGCGGCAGCACCCGGACCCAGCGACCCGTTCTCAGGTGTCCTTCGATGTGCATGCTGGTCAGCCCGGCGGTGAGCGCCTGAGATCTGGTGATCAGTGCGTCCTGACCGCGCGCCAACCCGGAGACTCGAGACGGTAGCGGCGGTGTCGGGCGGGGCATCGATCAAGTTCAACTGAGGGCGGGGGCCGCATCCCGACCGATTCCCAGAATGTGGACAGCTCGACAGCCCGTGTGAATGATTCAGGTCCGGCGGCGGGCGACCAGATCCACGTGGCCGGTCGTCTCTTGGGCTGGTGGCGTGGATGTGGGCGGTTGGGCACGGAGTCGGCTGGGTCGAGATCCACGTGGCCGGGCTTCTTCGACTGGTGGCGTGGATGTCGCCAAGGCAATCCCGGTGGTCATGATCGGCGATCTCTACGGCGTGGCGCCGATCGGACCTGGCGAGGCGGGCCCGCACCAGGCGGTCAGTGCCTCGGTGAGCCCGTCGGCCGAGTCCTCGCCGACCCACGCCACGTGGCCGTCGGGGCGCACAAGTACAGCCGTCGGTGCGGACACCTGGCCCACCACCGGCAGCTCCCACCCGCCGGTGGAGGACGCGACCACGTGTCGGACCCGACCGATCCAGGCGCCGGCGTCCGGCCTCGGCCCGCCGAACTCCAGCAGCACCGTGCGGGCCCGGCGCAACAGCTCGAACACCCGCACCGGGCCATCTGACGTGACGAGGTCCAGGTCGGGCATCCGGCGTCCCAGCAGCGGGTGTCCCGGGCCCAGGTCGTAGGCCACGTCAAGCCCGGTGATCAGCGCCGCGATCGGTGTGCCCGCGCCGGGGACGCTCAGCATCTCGTCCAGCAGGTCGCGCAGTGCCTCCAGCCTCGGATCGGCCTTCTGGAACAGCGATTGAGCCATCGTGTACTTCAGCGCCCGTGCCCCGGCCGGGTGCCGCTCCGCGTGGTAGGTGTCGAGCAACTCCTCGCCGGACACTCCCCGCACCACCTGCCCCAGCTTCCAGCCGAGGTTCACGGCGTCCTGTACGCCCAGGCCGATGCCGAGCCCGCCGGTGGGTGAGTGCACGTGTGCCGCGTCGCCCGCCAGCAGCACCCGGCCCTCACGGTATGACGCCGCCTGCCGCGTGGCGTCGGTGAACCGCGACAGCCACGTGGGTGAGTGGACGCCGAAGTCCGTGCCGAACACGTCGATCAACCCTCGTCGCAGGTCCTCGAGTGTGGGCTCGGTGGTCGGACCGAGCTCGGCCTCGGTCAGCACCACCCGCACCATGCCGTCGCCCATCGGGTGCAGCCCGTGGACGCCTCGCTCATCGACCTTCCCGACCGGCGGCTGCTCGTCGGTCACCGCCACCTCGGCGATCAGGCTGCTGCGTGTGGCATCCGGGCCGACGAAGGCGATGTCGGCCGCTCGTCGCACGACGCTGCGCCCACCGTCCGCGCCCACCAGGTACCGAGCCCGCAGCGAGCCGGCACCGGCGAGCAGCACGTCGACGCCCTCGTCGTCCGACGCGACTGCGCTGACCTCCGCGCCGCGCCGGATCGACACCCCCAGCTCCTCGACCCACGCGAGCAGCAGCCGCTCGATGTGGTTCTGGAACAGTGCCAGCGTGTACGGATGACGCGTGGGCAGGCCACTCAGGTCGAGCGTCGTGCCGCCGAACGTCGCCGCCTGAAACGTCCTGCCTTCGGCGATGAATCGGTCGGCGATTCCGCGCTGGTCGAGCAGTTCGATCGTGCGGGCGTGGAATCCACCCCCGCGCGAGCCTGCCAGGCCCGGCGTCCGGCGCCGCTCGAGAACGACGACGTCCACCCCTGCCAGCGCCAGCTCGCCGGCCAGCATCATTCCCGTCGGCCCGCTCCCGACGATCACCACATCGTGCATTTCGACCTCGCTCACCTGGGCACCGGACGGCAGTCTCGGGCATGTGGGGGCCCTTGCCGCAAGCCCCCCTTTGCGCGGTATGTTGAAGGTGGCAAGGATGCGTCGCGGACGGAAAGCGAAGCCGAGGCCAAAACGTCTGGGTGGCAACAGTTTCCGTCGGTATCGCCGGATGCCTACTGTGCCGGGCGTCGAGGTTACTTGCGCGCTGCGCCTGCATCCGCCGCGGATGCCGACTCGCGTCGCAGGACCTTATCCATGGCCTTGCCCTTGGCGATCTCGTCGACAAGCTTGTCCAGGTAGCGGATCTTGCGCATCAAGGGATCCTCGATTTCCTGAACGCGCACGCCGCACACCGTTCCGGTGATCAGCGAGGCGTTGGGATTGAGCCGGGCGGCGGCGAAGAACTCCTCGAGGGTTGTTCCCGCGTCGAGGTGGTGCTGCAACTCGGCCTCGTCGAAGCCGGTGAGCCAGCCGATCACCTGGTCCAGTTCGTCCTTCGTGCGGCCCTTCTTCTCCACCTTCGCCAGATACAGCGGGTAGACCGAGGCGACGCTGATGGTGAAGACCCGGTTCATCGTCACAGGCTATCTGGTCGATGCCTGCCTCGAGAACCCGATCCACGCCGGCGAAGGCAGCAACTTCCTGGGACTGCCCCGCCGTGCCTTGCCTAGTCCTGCCTGACGATATCGACCGAGACCTCCACCGCTGGAATCGTTCCCCGGTTCTCGAGCCAGTGCATCGTTTCGCGATCCTCAGGCCAGCCGACTCCAGGTCCGTAGTCCGTCGCGATGCCATTTCGATGGTCGGTGATCGTTCCTTGCAGTATGTAGACGATGCCTGGTCTGTCTTTATGGTCGTGAATCGGACCGAAGACCCCGCCGGGCTCGATGGTGACCATGCGCATCCGAAGTTGACGCCCCGCCATGTTTTCGATCTCGGGGCCGAGGTCGACCGTCGCGAGCAGCTTCACCGTCACGGCTTTCGTCTCCGGGGCCGCCTGTTCGTCGCTCATGGTGTTCTCCACTTGCCGATTCCAGGGTCGAATCCAAGGTCGACGACCAGTATCGACCTGGTTGTGCACCGCCGGCACCCGCAGACCGACGTCCGGGCCGACGATGCAGACCCGGTGCATCAGCGCCGTTGAGCGTGGCGGACGATACTACGACGGGCGGGGCTTGCCGTTCCTTCGGTGGAGGGACGAGCGGAGGGACGACAGGTGGAGGACGCAGCGATCCCGGTGCGCGGTGCTGTTGGTCGTCGCCCTCGCCTACAACGCGGTGATCAGCGCGTCCCTCGACCCGGCGACCTGGCGGGTAGCCGGCGTCCTGCAGCCGTACGCCGTGATCATCGTCGTTGTTGGCACCTGCTCCTCGATCGCGAGGAGACGTCCGGCTCGGTCCGCCACCCCCGTGCGCCCGCTGATCGCGCTCGGACGGAACGCATTCATCTACGTCGGTTCGCAGGTGCTGGTCAGCTGTCGCAGGATCTGTCTGCGGCCATGAGCCGGACGCGGGGGTCCTGGTGGTGACCGCGGCGGCCGCGGTGTACGCGGCGCTCGTCCTCGGCTTCGCCGCATCGGCGCGATGGCTCAGCCGGGTGCTCGTCGGCGCGCCGATCGCGTTCCTGGTGGCGGGCGTGGTGCTCTCGATCGTGACTCCCCCGGCGCCGCCGGGCATGGCCGAGGGGATCAAGACGGTCGCCGAGGTGACCCTGGCGTTGATCCTGTTCCACGACGCCGCGCAGGTGCGTCCGAGTCAGATCGGCGCCGACCGAGGGTTGATCGTCCGGCTGTTGCTGGTGGGTCTGCCGCTGACCGTGCTGCTCGGATTCCTGACCGCCCTGGTGATGTTCCCGGCGATGCCGACGATGATCGCGTTGCTGCTCGCGGCGGCACTGACGCCGACCGACGCCGGCCTCGGCGCGGCCACCGTGTCGAATCCGGTTGTGCCGGTGCGGATCCGGCGCACCTTGAACGTCGAGAGCGGTCTGAACGACGGATTGATCACCCCGGTGGTGCTGTTCGCGATCGCGGCCGCGGCCGGGGCCGAAGGTCTGCGGGCGGGCGTGAGCCTGGTCCAGGGACTGCTGGACCTCGGCGTGGGGGCGGCGGTGGGGGCGCTCGTCGGCGCGGGCGGGGGTCTGCTGCTCGGCATGTCCCGTCGACGCGGGGCAAGTACCCCGAGCACCAGATCCCTCGGCGTCCTCGTCCTGCCGATTCTGGCGTACTGCCTGGTCCTCATGGTCGGCGCGAACGGCTTCGTGGCCGCGTTCGTCGCGGGCACGGCGTTCACCGCGACCGCCTCCTGGGTCGACGAGGACCAGGCGGCGCTGGAACTGACGGAGTCCCTGTCGCAGTTGTTGAGCTTCGCGGTGTGGCTCGTGTTCGGGCTGGCCGCGCTGCCGGTGATCAAGGACCACATCGGTTGGCGTGAAGTGACCTTCGCGGTCCTGTCGCTGACGTTGCTGCGGATGCTGCCGGTCGCGGCGTCGCTGCTGGGATCGGGGCTGAAGGGTCGCAGCGTGCTGTTCCTCGGCTGGTTCGGTCCCCGCGGGTTGGCCTCGATCGTGTTCGCGTTGCTCGCGGTTGAGGATCTGACCGTGGACGGATCGCTACGCACCGTCATCGCGACGATCGCGGTGACGGTGCTGCTCAGCGTCGTCCTGCACGGGATCACCGCGGACGTGTTCGCCCGCCGCTATGGACGGTGGGTCGATCGGGTGCGCCCTCCGGTGGAGATCTCACCGGCAACCGAGCCTCGCGTCCGGCGGACCTGGGCACCACGACACCACGGTCTCTGATCCGGGTGTCACACCGTTCAATGGGGAAGGTCGGCGATCACGGCGCGCAGCTGTTCGGCCTGCTGCGGTGACCAGCCCGCCGGCTGCAGGACCGCGGCCCACCCGTCGACGAACTCCAGGGTGTAGGTGTGCCCGTGCCCGGGCGGCGTGTCGACCGGTTCGAGCATGTCCAGGGTGACCTGCCAGAAGGTGACGAACGGGATCCAGATCATCTCGTCGGTGACATCCGCACCGGCGGGTTCGGCCAGCCAGTCCGGCCGGTGCAGGATCAGGTCGGGGCTGAGCCAGACGATCGGGTCCGACGCGTGCTGCAGGTACAGGATCCGGGCACCGGGCCACGGGGCGTCATCCGGCGGGATCGAGACCGCGGGGTCGTTGCTGAACCTGACGACCTCGCCGCCGCGGTAGACCGGCTGAACCTCCGGGCTCCCTGCGTCGCGCTGCTCGGTGAACTCCCGGTTCAGCGGGTTGAAGGCCGGCGAACCCGCCAGCAGGACGCCGTCGGTGCGGTTGGCCATGTCGGTGTCGCTGCCGAACGGCGTCTCCATCATGAACGAGCCGAGGCTGAGCCCGAAACCGTAGAGCTTGGGCCGGTGGTCGACGGGCAGGTCCGACCACACCCGGTACACCTCGTCGAACAGGGCACGGCCCGCCTGGCGGGCCTTGTCCTGGTCGACCAGGAACGACGCCCACGACGGCAGGTACGAGTACTGGATCGCGACCGCCGCGCTGTCGCCGCCGGTCTCGTACTCGAACGCGCCGATCGCGGCGGGGTCCACCCACCCCGTTCCCGTGGTCCCGGTGACCACCAGGTAGGTGCGGTCGAAGCCGCCGACGCGTTGCAGGTCGGCCACCGCAAGACGGGCCCGGTCCCGAACGTCCGCCGCGGACGCGATGCCGGCATACGCACGGATCGGCTCGAGCGAGGGAAGGCCGGTGAACGCGTGGATCTGCTCGGGAGTAGGCCCGGCACCGGTGAAGTTGCGGCCCTGGTAACCCAGGGTGTCCCAGGCCACCAACGACCCAGGACCACCCGACCGCAGCGGCGTGGTCGGCTGCACCGTGGTGTCGGCGGTGGTCGTGTCCCGGACGGCGAACATCCGGTCGGTGATCGCGAGGATCCCGTCGACCAGCACCCCGGAGACCAGGCCGACGGTCAGTGCGGCGGCCAGCAGCCACCCGAGGGTGCGGGCGGCACGATCGCCCATCCAGCGGCGCAGTCGCCGAGCGGCCCACCGGTACAGCTTCCCGATGCCGCGCCCGGCGGCGACCAGGCCGACGAACACCAGCGCGGCCACCACCGGAAGCGCCAGCCGGGAACCCAGATCCTCCGGCTCCGCGTCGACGAGCATGCGGACCTGGGTTTGCCACCGCTGCCCAAGCAGGTAGAACGTGACCAGGGCGATGGCGGCGACGATCACGAACACCCGCCGGGACCACGGTCGCGAAGGTCGGGCCGGCCGATCGGCGAACTGCCGCCACACCCACGCACCGGCCACCCCGACGCCGTATCCGATGGCGCCGGTCAGCCCACACACCACCCCCTGGTAGATGCCGGGACGCGGCACCAACGAAGGGGTGAACGCCATGCACGCGAAGACGAGCGCCGTCCACGACCCGGGCAAGGTGTACCGGAACCGGCGTCGTCGCCGCCCGTTCGCCGGCTCAAGCTCGCTCGGCGGTCCGGTTTCTGCCGGGTCGACCCCAGCGGCGGTGTTCGTTGTCACGTTGCCAGTCCTAGTCACCATGGCCGAGCCGGCCGGCCGACATCAGGCGATCTGGGCGACCGTGCCGGCCACCCGGAGCAACTGCCCGAGGTCCCCACGGCGTCCATCGCCCGGTTCAAGGCAGGCACGGCACCGGTCAGCCGGCGAATTCCCGTCCGTGCACCGCGAGCGCCCAGATGACCAGCACGTCGAGGGCGATGATGATCAGGCTCCAGATCGGGTAGTAGGGCAGCCACATGAAGTTCAGCAGGGCGCTGAGTCCGGCGACGCCGATCCCGACGAAGCGGGCCCAGGCGGCACCGCTGAACACGAAGAATCCGGCGACTGCGACGCCGATGCCGACGATCAGGTGGACCCAGCCCCAGGTGGTCAGATCGAACTCGAAGATCCATTTCTGCCCCACGACGTAGAAGTCGTCGTTGAACAGCGCCACCAACCCCTGGAACGCATGGAACGCGCCGATCAACACCATGGCGACACCCGCGAACACGATGAACCCGACCGCGACTACACTGCGCGGTCTCTCACTGGTCTGAGACATGTGCGTCTCCCCTTACCTTGGACATGAACCGATAACGGGCCCGAAAGCCCGCTGTCAGCCTGCGCTCTCCGGATTCGCGGCCACTCATACGAACCGGATGAACCCGGCGACGCACTATCAGATCAGGCCGAGCTCGCGGCCGCGGTCGACGGCGGCGCGGCGGGACGTCACGCCGAGCTTGCGATAGATCGCCTGCTGATGCGACTTCACCGTGTTCACGGAGAGGAAGAGCTCGGCGGCGATCTCGGTGGACTTCAGGTGAGTGGCGAGGAAGGGCAGGATCGCCCGTTCCCGGTCGGTCAGCACCTGACCGTCGGCCACCGATGTCGCCGACGTGTGATGCGGCATCGCGTGGCGCAGCGCGGCAGTGAAGTCGGCGTGCCGACCCACCAGCGTGCGGTGCCGGTCCAGCAGGGGCCGGATCGGCTCCCCGGCGGCCACGAACGGCCGGATAATGCCGCCGTCGGCGGCCAGGTCGACCGCGTCGGTCAGCAGATCGAGCGCCCGCGCGTCCTGCCGCAGCCGGACCGCGGCGATCGCGGCGACGACCCTGGCGTCCACCGCGGCCGTCAGATAGGCCGACGGGGCCGGCAGCGACGCGTTCAGCAACCGCAGCGCCGCCGTCGGATCCTCCTGTGCCAGCAGGCACCTGGCCAGGGTGACGTCCCGCCGTGCCCGCGTGTATCCGGTCTCGGGCACCCGACTCAACACCGTCCGCGCGGTGTCGTGCTGTCGACGGGCGAGAAGCTGCTCGGCAAGCACGATCCCGACCCAGCCGGCCAGCATGGGCGGTAGCGTGCCTCGCCGTGAGGTCAGTTCGGTCAGGGTGCCGGTCCGCCGGGTGGCCAGCGGCAGGTCATTCCGCGCGACCGCGGCCTCGACGGCCAACGCGGCAAACATGATCCGGCTGGCCAGGGCCGGGTTCGTTCCCCGGGTGCCCAGGTCGATCAGCCGCTCGGCCTCCTCCGGCCGGCCCCCGTCCAAGGCGACCAGCGCAAGGGCGATCATGTGTGCCGACGCCTGCGGTTCGGGCGCCCACCCGTGCTGGTCGGCGGTCGACCGGGCGGCCTCGGCGCGCTGCCGAGCATTCCCCAGCCGACCGTGCAGGGCCGCCAGCAGTGCTAGGTGGCCTCGTGCGGTCAGCTCGGACAGGTCCAGACCCCATCGTCCGCAGGACTTCTCGCCCTCCTCGAGGGTGACCCTGGCTGCCGTGAGGTCGCCGTCCATCAGCAGTCCGGAACCGAGATTGGTGGTTGCGATCGCCCGGTACCGCTCCACCGCCGGCACCTGGTACGGGGAGATCGGGTCCACGATCTGCAGGACCTGGCGCGCCGCTCGGGTGAGCGCCGCCGGGTCCAGGGCCCGCGCGTAGCCCATTCGCAGGCTCGCGGTCAGCACCTCGACGGCGACCCCCGTCGGCTCGTGCCGGCCGGCGGCTTCGGCAGCACGGACGTCACGCACCATCGCCTCGTAGTCGAACCGGTGGAAGTTGCACAGCGCCGACGCCAGCAGCGTCGTCGTGCGCGGGGGGCCCGCGAACCGCGCACCCACCCGGGGCAACACCCCCGCCCGGGGAGACGCCGCCGCGGGCCACACCTAAGGGGCGACCCCGGGGGTCAACACCCGGCCCACCGCCGGCCAGTCGGCGGCGGCGGTCAGGTGGCGGATCGCGTCCACGCACTCCCCGTGTTCGATCAGCCAGTCCGCGGCACGTCGGTGCACATCCCCGATCGTCCCGGGGTGCTCCACCGTCAACCGGTGCATCAGCAGTTCCCGGAACAGTGGATGCCAGGTGAACCAGTCACGCCTTCCCGCCAGGCCGACGACGAAACCATTGGCAACCTCGAGGTCTTCCAGGCGGGCCTGCGCATCCACAACGCCGGTCAGCGCCTTGGCCAGGTCGGCGGACACCGGGTCGGCGACACTGGCCAGGAGCAGGAAGCGGTGATCCGGACCGGGCAGGTGGTCCAGGACCTCCTGCATCAGATAGTCGGCGACCGGCCGGTCGCTGCCCCGCAGCCGGGTCACCGCCTCGTCGGGGGCGTCCGGGTCCAGGCCGGACACCGCCAACCGCAGCCCGGCCGCCCAGCCCCGGGTGCGTTCGAGCAGCAGGGCCAATGAGTCGGACGGCAGGGTCAGCCCACCGGCGTCCAGCAGCCTGCCGGCCTCAGACTCGTCGAAGGCCAGTTGCTCGGCCCGGATCTCGACCAGCCGATCACCGACCGCCAACCGTCTCAACCGGAGAGTCGGATCGAAACGGGCGCTGATGACCAGATGTACTTCAGGCGCGAGCCGGTTCAACAGCAGTTCGATCGACCGGAGCACCTCCCTGTCGCGCAGGTGATGCATGTCGTCCAGCACGATCACCAATGGCGCGGTCAGGTCCTCCAACGAATCCACAACCCGCAGCGCGTCGTCGACACCGAAGCTTGCTGCCGGCGAAAGGGTGGTCAGGCCGCCGTCCGGCTCGATCGCCCCGGACACATACAGCGACCTGACGAAGGCGGCCCAGAAGCCGGGGACGCTGTCATCCGACGGATCGATGGTCAGCCACGCCACCTGCTGGGTGGTTGTCTGCGCCCAGTCGGCCAGCGCCAGGGTCTTCCCGTGGCCCGGGCCGGCACTGACCAGTGCCACCGGCGAGGCAACGGCCCGATCCAACAATGCGGTGACCCTCGGCCGTCGCACGAACCCTCGCGGGACCACCGGCGGCGACGTCCGGAAACCCAGACCTGAACGCACCTGCTCGACCAGGACCACTCACCACCAACCTCACCACGGACACGAAACCCGGACGCACGGAATGCCCTCGACCACCGAATCCCGGGCATGGCCAGTGCGTCGCCGATCCCGGAAGAAGAGATTTACGCCTCGCCCCAGGGCACCCGGACATTCAGGCACCCGCCCCGGACGTGTCCACCCACACGTCGACCGGCACCACACCGTACCGGATCAGCACGTTCAGGATCGCCGACAGATCCTCGCCCGGAGCCAGCACGCCCCGGATCATCGTGACGGGCGGGGACGGGTCGGCGGTGAACCCCGGCATTCCAGCGCTCACCCACGACGCGTCCAGGGCTCCCGCGACCCGGATCTCCACCTCGAACATCAGGGCTCGCCCGTGGCCCGGCCGGTCACGGCGTCGCGACCGATCGCCGCGACCTGCCGGATCTCCCGGAGTTCCACGCCGACCATCTGCAGCCAGTTGATGATTCCGATCAGGGCCGCCTGGTCCTCGACCGGGCCGTGCAGCACCGTTTCCACGCCCCGGCGTACGAACTGCGCCTCCGTCAGGTCGGCCAACAGCTGCGCCGGCACCTCACCGGCCACCCGAATCTCGAACTCGATTCCGACCACCACCCTCGCGACACCGGGCGCCGACCGTTCGACGCCAGTCGGTCGTTACTGGATTCGTGAGCTCGAAGTGAAACATCGACACGGGGAAATCCGCTCACCCGAACCGGATGACTATCTGCCGAGTCGGGGACGTCATTCTCTCGGGAGACCGCCGACTCTGGTTGACTCCAGGTGCGTTCGACCCGATCGAAGGACCCATGACAGGAGTGCACGTGACCCCTGACCACTGCAGCCGGCGTTGGAACCGGCCGTGACCGGGGCTTCGACACCTGGAGCCGTCCAACCCAGCGGCGACCGGCGCCTGGCCCTGCTCCTGGCGATGGCGATGTTCGTGCTGGTGGTCGACACCTCGTTGATGAACGTGTCCATCGCCGCCGTCGTCCACGACCTGGACACCACGGTCAGCGGCGTCCAGTCGGCCATCGCACTGGAAGCTCTGGTGTCTGCCGCGTTCATCCTGATCGGCAGCAAGACCGGGGACCTGATCGGCCGCAAGCTTGCCTACATCCTCGGCCTGCTCGGCTACGCCGCCGGCGCCTTGGCCATGACCGTGGCGCAGAGCCTGACCGCGATCATTTTCTTCTGGGCAGTCATCGGGGGCATCGGTGCCTCGCTTCTGCTGCCCGCCATGCAGTCGCTGATCCACGGCAACTTCTCCGGCGAGGCCCAGCACAAGGTCTACGCGCTGGTCGGCGCTGCCGCCGCGATCGCCGCCGCGGTCGGCCCCCTGCTCGGCGGTTTCATCACCACCTACCTGTCCTGGCGGGTCGGCTTCCTTCTGGAGGTCCTGATCATCGCGGTCGTGTTGTCCGGGGTCCGACGAATCCGCGACGTTCCCTACACGGGCCCGCGCGAGGTCGACCTCGTCGGCGCCGTGCTGTCCGTGCTCGGCATGGGTGGACTCGTCCTCGGGATTCTCGTCTGGCAGGAGGGCGGGGAGTCCGTCGCCGCGCTTCTCGCCGTCGGCGCCGTCGCCCTTGGCTCGCTGATCTGGTGGCTGCGTCGCCGCAAGCGCCGTTCTCAGGCCACCCTCCTGGACCCGGACCTGTTCCGAACACCTACTTTTCGGCTCGGTGTGTCCGGCCAGATGCTGCAGCAGATTGCTCTGGGCGGCACCATGATCGCCCTGCCCATCTACCTGCAGATGGTCCTTGAGTACAACTCCATGCAGGCCGGCCTGTCCCTCGCCCCGCTCTCGCTGACCATGTTCGGAGTCGCCCTGCTCGCGGGCAAGCGAACCGGCAAACGACGGCCGAGCACTCTCATCGGCTTCGGATTCGCCCTGCTCACGCTCGGTATCGCCGTCATGATTCCGCTCATTCCCCGCGCGACAAGCGGCTGGTACCTGGCCATCCCGTTGATCATCGCCGGCTGCGGGTTGGGGCTGCTGGTGTCGCAGCTGAACAACTACACCCTTTCCCCCATTTCCGACGAGCGGGTCAGCGAAGCCGCCGGCGTCAACTCCGCCGCCGGCTCCTTCGGGTTGTCCTTCGGCCTGGCGTTCGTCGGGGCGATCCTCCTCGCCGGGCTGTCCCTGATCTTCACCACCATGGCGGACAACAGCACTGTCCTGGCCGCCGACGAGAAGGCCAGGGTGGCACAGGTCCTCGAGGAGGACGCCCAGGTGATGAGCAACACGGCGCTGGCCGATCAGATCAGCGGTCAACCCGCCGCAACCCAACAGGAAGTCCTGCGCATCAACACCGAGGCCAGGCCCGCCGCCCTGCAGATCGCGCTGACCATCCCGATCCTGGCGGGCCTGGCGGGCCTGGTCCTGGCCCTGCGCATGCGCCGGCAGCCCGACCCCGCCGGTACCCCGTCCCCCGACGCCATGGGTTTCGGATGACACTCACCGACCCGACGGCGGTGACGGTTGCCGGGCGGCGGACGTCGTCGACGCAGCCGGACCCTGATCCGAACCCGGCACGTCCACCGTCAGCGCGGTTCCGGGCGTTCCTGAGCCCTGAGTCCTGATCGCGCGTACCGGCCGGGGGTCTGCCCGAACCGTGCGGTGAAGGCGCTGATGAAGCTGCCCGTCGAGGTGTATCCGACCTCCCCGGCGGCGTCGGCGACGGTGCGCCCGCCGGCGAGCAGCGCGGCGGCGGTGTTCAGGCGGATGATCATCCGCCATTGCCGGAACGTCGACCCCGTCTGCGCGACGAAGGCCCGCGACAGGGTCTTCTCGCTCACGCGGAGTTCGCGGGCGAACTCCGCGAGTTCCCGGGGATCGGCCGGATCGGCCAGCAGAGCGTTGGCGACGGCTCGGGCGCGGTCGTCGGTGGGCAGTGCGACCATGTCATGCCTGGCCGGGGCGCTCTGCAGGAGGTCGACGAGCAGGCGGTGGCAAAGGTCGCGGCGCACCGCGCTGCGTGGCTCACCGGTCAGGTGCCACAGCAGCGCGGGTGCCGGGGCGTCCATGCCGAACGCCCCTGGGCGGGTCCATCGCGGGCCGGTCGGCCGCAGGCGCGGATCGGCGTACACGTTGATCAGCTCCCCCGGCTCCAGGATCGTCATCCGGTGCAGCATGCCGGCGGGGATCCAGGCGAAGTGCTCCCGTCGCAGATGCCAGGTGGATCCGGCGACGGACAGCGCCATGGCCCCGGTGCCCATCCATGCCAGCTGGTCCTTGGCGTGGTAGTGCAGGTCGTAGGTGATCCCGGCGTCGAGGACGAGCGACTCGAGCTCCAGATTTTCCTCTGTCCGCTCGGCGGCATCCGCTGCCCGCTTTTCCTGATTCAAGCCCTCATAACTCCTTCGAACGGTCACGACGGTGTCCGACCACAGTGATCGCTGTCCGCTGACGGGAATCGCGATTCATGTTTCGCTAAGGCTAGCCTTGCTTTCTTTCCGGATCTGGAGGCAACCCTGATGCATCGACCCCCGACCCTGCGCCGGCTGCGTGCCGCGCTCGCGACCCTGGCCGCGGCGAGCCTGCTGCTCGCCGGATGCTCCTCGACCGGTGCGCAGAGCTCGACCGGCGCGCCGACCTCGGCCGCTTCGGCCTCCCCCGCCTCCGGGGCGACCGACACCTTCCCGGTGACGGTGAAGCACAAGTTCGGCGAGACGACGATCCCGGCCGAACCGCAGCGCGTGGTCGTGGTCGGGGTGACCGAGCAGGACATCCTGCTCGAACTGGGGGTGACTCCGATCGCCACGACCGAGTGGTACGGGGAACAGCCGTACGCGGTCTGGCCCTGGGCGACGGAGCTCCTCGGGGACGCGAAGCCGGAGGTGCTGAGCACGACGGACGGGATTCAGTACGAGAAGATCGCGTCGCTCAAGCCGGACCTCATCGTGGGCACCAACGCCGGGCTCACCCAGGAGGACTACGACCGGCTCTCCACGATCGCCCCGACGATCAGCAGCGTCGAGGGCTCGACGCAGTACTTCTCCAGCTGGCAGGACCAGACCCGGGTGGTGGCTGCCGCCGTCGGGCGGTCGGCTGCCGGGGATGCGCTGATCGCCGAGGTCGAGCAGATGTACGCGAAGGCGGCCGCAGCGCACCCGGAGTTCGCCGGGAAGAGCGCCACGTTCTCCCAGGGTGGCGCCTACGACGGGAACCTCTACGTCTACCCCGACGGGTTGAACACCGATTTCCTCACCGACCTTGGCTTCGTCATCACCACCGGATTCGAGCAGTTCGTACCGGCAGTGGGTGAGCAGGCATTGATCTCGGCGGAGAACGTCGGGCTACTGGACGCCGATGTGATCGTGTTCGCCACCGAGGAACCCGATGCGATCGGCCCGCTGCTGTCCTTCGGTACCCTCGCCGACCTCGATGCCGTGTCCGCGCATCGGGCGGTGTACACCGACGGCACTCTCGCCGGTGCGATCTACTTCATGACGCCGCTGAGCCAGAAGTACCTGATCGAGCGGCTGGTGCCACGCCTGGACGCGGCCGTGCGCGGCGAGGCGCCGCAGAGCACCGAGGGCTGATCCGGTGTCGTCGGCGCAGGTCTCGCCGCGCCCGTCGGCGGGGGGCGGGCGGGCGGCGCGTGGCGGCGAGGCCGAAGCGGTCGGACGGCGCCGGCGGCTGGGCGTGCTGGCGGCCGTGGCCGCCCTGCTGGTGGCGGTCCTCGCGAGCCTGGTCCTTGGCTCCAGGACCGTCCCGCCGCAGGAGGTCCTGGGCGCCCTCACCGGCACGGACAATGGCGAGAACGCCCGCATTGTGCTGGATCTGCGGATTCCGCGGACGGTGGCCGGGATCGTGGTCGGAGTGGGGCTGGCCATCGCCGGCGCCCTGATCCAGGCACTCACCCGCAACCCGCTGGGCGACCCCGGGCTGCTGGGAGTGGACGCCGGCGCCGCGACCTTCGTGACGGTCGGCGTCGTCGCCTTCGGGACGGTGACCGCATTGCAGGACCTGGGGTTCGCGGTGGTCGGTGCGCTGCTGGTCACCGCGGCGGTGGCGGCGATCGGATCCGCTCGCGGCGTCGCCGACCCCGTCCGGCTCACCCTGGCCGGGGTGGCCGTTGCGGCGGTGCTGTCCGGCCTCACCACGGTGATGATGCTGTTGAACCCGACCGACTTCCAGCGGCTGCGCGGCTGGGATATCGGGTCGCTGGTCGAGCGGGGCTGGGACGTCATCCTGCCCGTGACGCCGTTCCTTGTTGCCGGCGCTGTGCTTTCGGTGCTGCTCGCCCGCTCGTTGAACTCGATCGGGCTCGGCGAGGACGTCGCCGCCGCCCTTGGGGTGAACGTCGTCCGCACCCGGGCGCTCACCGTGGCCGCGATCACCGTGCTGGCGGGCGGGGCGACGGCCATTGCCGGACCGATCGCCTTCGTCGGCCTGATGGTGCCGCATGTGGCGCGCTGGTTGGTGGGTCCGGACCAGCAACGGATCATCCTGATATCGATGCTGCTCGGCCCCACCCTGATGCTCGTCTCCGACGTCGTCGGCCGGCTGGTGCTGGCGCCGGGCGAGCTTCCGGTGGGAGTGGTGACCGCGTTCGTGGGGGCGCCGGTGCTCATCGCACTGGCCCGGCGGTCGAGGGCGACGGCCCTGTGAGCGCGATCCGCGGGGACCGATTGAACGGTGATCCGGGCCCGGTACCGGGGGCGGCCGGTGCGACAACGTTGCCGCGGCCCGACTTCGGTGCACGTCAGATCGTGGTGCGCCGGGCAGGCCTGTCCGCGCGGTGGCCCGCACGCAACCTGTGGGTCGGCCTGGCGCTGGTGGCCGTGCTGGCGGTCACCCTGGTCACCGCACTGTGCCTGGGTGACCTGCCACTGCGGCCGGATGAGGTGTTCGCGGCCCTGACCGGCAGCGACGACGGCATCGCCGGGACGGTGGTCCGCGACTGGCGGCTTCCCCGGACGCTGGCCGCAGCGGCGTTCGGCCTGGCTCTCGGGGTATCCGGGGCTGTCCTGCAGTCGTTGACCGGCAACCCGCTGGCCGCCCCGGACATGGTCGGCATCTCGAGCGGTGCCTACGCCGGCGGGCTCATCGCGATCATCATCATGGGCGGCGGGTTCGCCGGTACCGCGTCGGGTGCGCTGGCCGGGGGGATGCTTGCGGCCGTCGCCGTGTACCTGCTGGCCTACCGCCGCGGCGTTCAGGGCTTCCGGCTGATCATCGTCGGGGTCGGAGTGAGCGCGGTGCTGCTCGCGCTGTCCAGCTATCTGCTGTTGCGCGCCCGGATGGAAGTGGCGATGGCCGCGACCGTATGGGGGGCCGGTTCGCTGACGCCCGTTGGCTGGATGCAGTTGGCCCCGACCGTGGTGATCATCCTGGCTGCCCTCGTGCCGCTGGTCCTGCTCGTCCGCCCGTTGCAGCAGATGGGCATGGGCGACGACGCGGCACATGCGCTGGGTGTGTCCGTGGAACGATCGCGGCTGGCCCTGCTGATCTGCTCGGTGGCGCTGACCGCGGTCGTCACGGCCGCGGCCGGACCGATCGCGTTCGTCTCCCTTGCCGCCCCGCAGATCGCCCGCCGGCTCACCGGGAGCGCCGAGATCCCGCTGGTCGCCGCAGGTCTGCTCGGTGCGGTGCTGCTGACCGCGTCGGACGTCGTCGCCCAGCACACCCTGCCCGTCCCCGTCCCGGTGGGGGTGGTGACCGTCGTAGTCGGCGGCTGCTACCTCGTCGGGCTGCTGATCCGAGAGGCACGACGAACCGTATGAGCAAGGCGGGGCGAGGCAACAATGGGACATCGGCGAGCGACCTGCTGGCTGCGGCGCCGGCGACCGACCGGGCGGCCGATGTCGACGACCCCGCGCCGGCGGCCGCCCGGCTGCGGGCGGATGCCGTCGACGCCGGCTATGACCGGACGACCATCCTGCGCGAGCTGACGATCGCGATCCCCGACCAGTCGTTCACGGTGATCGTGGGCGCCAACGCGTGCGGCAAGTCGACCCTGCTGCGTGCCCTCGCGCGCCTGCTCACGCCCAGCTCAGGGCGGGTGTTGCTGGACGGTCGGGCCCTCGCGACCCTGCCCACCAGGGAGATCGCCCGCGAGCTCGGACTGCTTCCGCAGACCTCGATCGCGCCCGACGGGATCACGGTGGCGGATCTCGTTGCCCGCGGACGCTACCCGCACCAGGGCATCCTGCGCCGCTGGAGCACCCATGACGAGCGGGTCACCGCATCCGCGATGGCCGCGACCGGGGTCACCGAGCTGTCGGCCCGCCGGGTCGACGAGCTGTCCGGGGGCCAGCGACAACGGGTCTGGGTGGCCATGGCGCTCGCCCAGCAGGCCTCGATCCTGCTGCTGGACGAGCCGACCACCTTCCTGGACATCGCCCATCAGATCGAACTGATGGAGTTGTTCGACGACCTGCACCTGGCCGGCACCACCATCGTCGCGGTCCTGCACGACCTGAACCAGGCGAGCCGGTACGCCACCCACCTGGTCGCGATGAAGGACGGGCGGATCGTGGCGCAGGGTGAGCCGGCCCGCGTCGTGACCGCGGACCTGGTCGAGGAGGTGTTCGGTCTGCGCTGCGTGATCTACCCCGACCCCGTCTCCGGGGCGCCGACCGTGGCACCGATCGGTCGCGCCCGCGGCAGGGACGGCCGGAAGGGCTGGACATGACCGGACGGACGATCCCCTGGTGGTTCCAGGCACCGGCGAACCCGCCGGCGGGCGACGCTCTGCGGATCGACGCTCGAACCACGCCGCGCCGTCTGGTCGCCCGGGTCGTCGCGAGCGTGCCCCGGTACGCGGTCCCCGCCGCCGCGCTCAGTGTGGTGCACCAGGTCGGAGAGGCTCTGGTGCCCGTGCTGATGGGCCTGGCGATCGACCGGGCCATCGCCACCGGCGATCCCGCCCAGCTGGCGCTCTGGCTGGCGGCCCTGGCGGCGGACTTCGCCGTGCTGTCCTTCTCCTACCGCTTCGGGTCGCGAATCGGCCAGATCGGGCTGTCGATCGCGGAACACCGGCTGCGCCGGCGGGTGGTGGACCGGCTCCTCGCCAGGAGCTCGGACGCCTGTCCGCCGGGCACCGCCGTGACCTTGGCGATCAGCGACGTCGGCCGGGTCGCCGAGGCCGTCGCCCTGATCGTCTTCCCCGTCGGGCAGGTCGCGGCGATCGTATTCTCGGCAGCGGCACTGCTGGCACTGGCCTGGCCGATCGGCCTGGCCGTGCTGGTCGGTGCGCCCGCGGTGCTGTGGCTGTCGGACCGGATGTCCACGCCACTACACCGCCGCAGTCTGCTGGAACAGGAGGCGGCCGCGGACGCCGCTGCCCAGGCGGCGGACATTCTGAACGGCTATCGGGTGGTGCGCGGCCTGGGCGCCGAGAGTGCCGCCGTGGAGCGGTATCGGAGAGCCAGCCGCGGCGCGCTGCGCGGCGCGCTGCGCGCTCGCCGCAGTGAGGGCCTGTTCCTGGCCGGTACCGGTGCGCTTTCCGGGCTGTTCGTGGTGGCGATCGGCATCGCGGCCGCGCTTGCCGCGGCGGCCGGCTCACTCACGGTGGGGGCGTTCATCGCGGTCGTGGGCCTGACCCAGTTCCTGCTCTCGCCGCTGGAGACGGTTGCCCAGCAGTTCGGCACGACGTGGGCGTCGGCGACCGCGTCTGCCGAGCGATTGCTCGAGCTGTTGCGGTCGGCGCCCGAAGCCGCAACGGTCGATCAGGCCGGCGGGCCGGTCGCCGGCACGGTCGGCGGGCCGGTCGATGGCGCACTGGAGGTCCGGGAGCTGCAGGCCCCGGGCCTGGACCGGATCGACCTGCGGGTGGCGGTCGGCCGACTCGTCGCGGTCGACGCGCCGCCGGCGGCGGCCGCCGCGCTCGCCGATGTCCTTACCGGGAACGTGGAGCCGAGCGCCGGATGCGTACGGCTGGGCGAGCACGTCCTCGCACGGGCCGGCCGGCCACCCCTCGGGCCCCCGCTGCCCGGGGTGCTCGTCGCGCCGCACGGCGCGCACCTGTTCTCCGGCAGCGTCATGGACAACGTGCGCGTCGACGGCGTTTCCCGGGATCGGGCCATGGCCGCGCTGTCCGCTGCGGGCTGCGACGACCTGGTCACGTGCCTGCCCGACGGCTACGACAGCCAGGTCGGTGAGCGGGGCGGCCGGCTCTCGGGCGGGCAGCGGCAACGGGTGGCACTGGCTCGGGCGCTGGCGGCACCCACCTCCACGCTGGTCCTGCACGAACCGACGACCGCCGTCGACGCCGTCACGGAGGCATTGATCGGACGGCGGCTGCCCGGCTCCGGCGCCGGGCGGCGGACCGTGGTCATCGCCCGGTCCGGGGCGCTTCAGTCGGGCGCCCAGCTGGTGGTCCCGGCCGGTGATCAGGCGTCGGCATCAACGGCATGACGCCGGACTCCCTCCCCGTCGCCTCCGCCAGGTCGGTCATGGCGCTGGTGTGTCGCCTCGCCGGACGGCGTGGGTGGCTGGTCGTCCCGCTCGCCGGCCTGCTCCTGGTCGCCGCCGCTCTCGGCACCGTGCCGGCGCTGGCGCTGGGCACGCTGGTCGACGTCGTGTCCGCCGGCGAGATGGATGCGGCGCAGGTCTGGACCCTCGGCGGCCTGATGGCGGTTGCGGTAGTGGCCGGTGCGCTGCTGGACGGCGCCGGCTTCGCGGTGTCCGCGCGGCTGCTCGAGACCGGCCTTGCGCGCCTGCGCGAACTCATGGTCGCCGCCGCGTTCGCCCTGCCGCTGGCGCGGGTCGAGCGGGCCGGCACCGGTGACCTGGTGGCCAGGACGGGCGATGACGTCGCCGAAGTCTCGGAGGCGATCTCCGAGGTGGCGCCCGCCCTGACGTCCTCGGCATTCGGCATCGTCGCCTCGCTGGTCGCGATGGCCACCGTCGACCCCTGGTTCGCACTGGCGATGGCCGTCACCCTGCCCGTGCACACGCTCGCCGTCCGGCGCTATCTCGCCGCCGCGCCCGGCGTGTACGCGGCCGAACGCGCGGCCACGAGTTCGCGGACCCAGTACCTGCTGGAGGCGATGACGGGCCTGCCGACGGTCCGGGCGTACGGCACCGCGCCGGCGCACGCCGACCGGGTCGCCACCGCGTCCTGGCAGGTCGCGCGCTGGTCGGTGCGCGCGACGACGATCCAGAACGCGTTCTTCGCTCGGCTGAATCTCGCCGAGTTCATCGGGATGGGCATGCTGCTGGGCGTCGGCTTCCTGCTGGTGGGCTCAGGTGCCGGCACCGTCGGCGCGGCCACCACCGCGATGCTGCTGTTCCTGCGCCTGTTCAACCCGATCAACGAGCTGCTGTTCGTCACCGACGAACTTCAGTCCGCGCTCGCCTCGCTGAGCCGGATCGTCGGCGTGATCCAGGCCGCGCAGACGACCGGCAGGCCGTCCCCCGCCGCCGGTGACGCGAGCCTGTCGCTGTACGCCGTTGATTTCGCGTACGACCCGAAACAACCTGTTCTGCAGGATATTTCGATCACCGTCCGGCCGGGCGAGACCATAGCGGTGGTCGGGGCGTCGGGCGCCGGCAAGAGCACGCTGGCCAGGGTCATCGCCGGTATCCACGAGATCGATCGGGGCCGGATTCACCGCCCCGGCGGTGAAGGCGACACGGTCCTGTTGACCCAGGAGATCCACGTGTTCGACGGCACCCTGCGCGAGAACCTGACCCTCGCCCGCCCGTCCGCGACCGACGAGCAGCTGTTGACGGTGCTGGGCCGGATCGGTGCACTCGACCTGCTGGACGCCTTTCCCGACGGGCTCGACACCGTGGTCGGCGCCCGGGGATACGAGGTCACTCCCGCGCAGGCGCAGCTGCTGGCGCTGGCCAGGGTCGAGCTCGCCGATCCCCGGCTGGTCATTCTCGACGAGCCGACCGCAGAGGCGGGCTCATCCGACAGCGTCCGGCTGGACCGGGCGACCCTGACGGTGTTGCACGGCCGGACCGGCCTGGTCATCACGCACCGCTTGAGCCAGGCCCGGACCGCCGACCGGATCGTGGTGCTCGACCACGGTCTGCTGGTCGAGTCCGGGACGCACGACGACCTGCTCGCGGCGGGCGGTCTGTATGCGCGGCTGCACGCCGCGCACGCCGGACGCGGCGCATGATCTGCCCGCACCCGGCCGTCGTCCGTCGCACACAGTCGGCGAACGTCGCACACCGTCGGGGAACGTTGCACACCAGGCTGGACGAACGTCGCACCTCCGCGGGGAACGTCGCACACCGCATGCGTGGTGCGACGTTCCCCCGCGCTGTGCGTGGTGCACCGGGACCGGCTCGCCGTTCGTCAGGTCAGGACGGGCTGTTGCTGCGGATCGGGACGTCCTGGTCTGGTATTGCTGGGATTTGTTCGATGCGGCCCATGACGACGGTGTAGAAGAAGATGCCGACGAGCAGGATGGCTCCGGCGAGGATGAATCCGGCTGCGAAGGATCCGGTGGCGTCGACGAGTAGGCCGGTGACGATTGGTGCGATGGCGCCGGCCATGATGTTGACGAAGTTCATGAATGATCCGACGGTTCCGGTTTGTCCGGGTGGTGCGATGAGCGCGGGTAGAGAGTTGCTGACGGAGAAGGCCAGGGCGATCCCGGAGACTGCGAAGGTGATGAGGAGAAGTGCCAGTCCGAAGGAGTCCACCAGGCCGATCCCGGCGACCGTGCAGGCCAGGAGCATGCCGCTGATCAGGACTGTTTTGCGGACGCGGGTTTCGTCGTGGCCTCGTTTGACGAGGCGGTCCACGAGGTAGCCGGCGATGATGAACTCGACGCAGACTGCGACGGCCCATGGGATGGCGGTGTAGACGCCGCTCATGGCGGCGGACGCGCCTTGGGTCATCTGGAAGTAGCTGGGTAGCCAGGTCAGCATGATCCAGGACAGGTATCCGGCGCAGGCCAGTCCGAATGCCAGGCCCAGGACCTTGCGTTGGCGGATGACGTGTAGCAGGTTGCGGCCGTCGACGACGGTTTTGTGTTCGTCGTCCGGGCGGCCGGCGCGGATGTAGTCGTACTCGTTCTGGGAGAGCTTGCCGGTGGCGTGTTTTTCGCTTGGGTCGCGGTAGAACAGCCAGAACCAGACCGAGAAGATGACGGTGAGGATGCCGGTGGTGATGAATGCGCCCCGCCAACCCCATACTCCGATCGCCAGGCCGACCAGGGGGGCGCCGATCACGTTGGACAGGCGGCCGGGTGCGCTGAAGATGGCGGTGGCAAGGCCTCGTTCGGTTCTGGGGAACCAGTGCCCGGTGGCTTTCATCGCGGCCGGGAAGGCTGCGGACTCGGTCACGCCCAGTAGTAGGCGGGCCACGATGATCAATCCCAGACCGTTGGCGGCGGCGGTGAGGAAGGTGGCGCAGGCCCAGCCGATGACGCTGATTCGACAGATCCGTTTCACTCCGTATCGGTCGAGCAGCAGGCCGACCGGAACCATCATCAGTCCGTAGGACCACAGGAATGCGGAGAACGCGATACCCAGTGTCGCGGCGTCGAGTCCGAATTCGCTGCCGATCAATGTGCCGGCGACCGAGAGGTTGATTCGGTCCATGTAGTTCACGAACTCGAAGACACCGAACATTCCGACGATTTTCCACCGCAGGTTGCCCACTTTGATACGCGGCGAGCGATCGGGCGACGCGTGATGTGACGCAGCGACCATGACAGGCTCCTAGCCTAGAAGACGGTGGTGGTGAGGTGAGCGAAAGGGGTTGGCGGTGCTTTTAGTTTTTGCGGCGCAGGGCGCGGCCGGGAAGTTCACCGGTGTGGGCTCTTTTGTCGATGACGAGTCGTCCGTTGACCAGGACGTATTCGACGCCTTCGTATTGGTGGCGTGGATCTTCCAGGGTGCCGACCGGTTTGATGCGTTCGAAGTCGAAGATGGTGATGTCGGCCTTCATGCCGTCGCGCGGGATTCCCCGGTCGAGCACTTCCAGTCGCTGTGCGGGGTGGGAGGTCATCCTGCGGATGGCTTCTTGGAGTGACATTGCCCGTTCCTCGCGGACGATTTCGCCGAGGATCCGTGGGTAGGCACCGTAGGTGCGGGGGCTGGGTTTGTCACCCAGGAAGATCGAGTCGGTGCCCACGATGCCGTCGGGGGTGGGTGACGAACTTGTGCAGGGTCACGCCTCAGGGGCCGGGAGCGACCTCGTTGACGCCCAGGTCTTCCTCGGTGAGCAGATCGCACATGGTGTCCACGACGTCGGCGTCGCGGCTGCGGGAGATCTCGCCGAGGCTGCGACCCTCGAATCGGCGCGGCCGGGGGGAGGTGAAGTTGCCCAGCCGGACGTTGTCCATCCCGGCGGTCCACTTCTGGTAGGTGGTCCAGCCCTCGATGTCTTCCCGGAATCGTTGCCGAACCGCCGGGTCGGCGATGCGCTGGACGGCTGCCTCGGGTCCGCCCGCCTGGGCACACTGCCCGTCACGGCCACGGCGGCGCGGTAGCCGGGCCTGCCGGTCCCGTCGACCACCGCTGCACCGGTGATGAGTATGTCGGTCATTACCGGTCTCCTTTCCCTGCCGGTCGATGGATGACTGTCGCAACGGAAATCCGATACCGAACGGGTCTGGTTCACAAAGGGGTGTCTGTGTCCGGTTCCGGGATCCTGGCCACGACGTCGATCTCGACCGCAAACCCGGGCAGCTGTGAACCCACGGTCGTTCTCACCGGGTACGGCTCGTGAAAATACTTCACATAGGTTTCGTTGAATGCCGGCAGATCCCGAAGATCCTGCAGATGAACAGTCGCCTCGACCACATCCTGCAGGCCGAGTCCGTGGCCCTGGGAATAGGGCGCGACAGTGCGCGGCGCATCGGGCGTGGCGACAGTGACGAGTCTGGACACGCGAAGACTCCGTTCGACGTGACGATGTCGGAAACGTTCAGGGGCCTCGGAGAGCCGCCACGCATTGGCCGGCGCCTCGCGGCTGAGCCTCATGCGATCGTCGAATGAGTACGGGAGAACCCTGGCACGTCCTGGACAACGAGTCAACAGTGTGGACAAATCTTTGTGCGATAGGCTGGCCGGGTGAGTTCACAGCATGCGCTGGGTGCAGCGAGAGGCTCAGTTCGCGACGCGTCGGACGCCGGCATCGAGGCGTTGGACGTGCTGCTGCGGCCCGTCATGAGGGCGATCGCCACCGCTGTCGGACCGCACTGTGAGGTGGCGTTGCACGACGTGTCCCGAGGCGACGTCGAACACACCATCGTGGCCATCGAGAACGGGCACGTGACCGGCCGCGCCGAAGGCGGACCGTCCTCGAGCCTCGGGCTGGAGCTGCTGGGCAGCAAGGGCGAAGGCGAGGACGACTTCGGCTATCGCGCGCGAACCCGCGACGGACGGGACCTACGGTCCTCCAGCGTCTACATTCGCAACTCCACCGGCAGAATTGTCGCGATGTTGTGCGTGAACGTCGACCTCACCCCCGCCCAGGCCGCCCAGGTTGCCCTCGCCGAACTGCTCGGCGACGACGGCGCCAGACGCGAACGGTCGGAGGTCTTCGCGCAGGACGTGGAGGAACTCCTCGAGACCCTCGTCGAGAGCGCCATTGCCGAGACCGGCAAGTCGGTGGCCCTGATGGATCGAGAGGACAGGATCGCTGTCCTGCGGTATCTGGACGCCAAGGGCGCGTTCGTCATCAAGCGGGCCGTTGAACGAGTCGCTCGACGCCTGCAGATCTCCCGAGGGGCGGCGTATTCCTACATCGAGAGGATCCGCGCCGAAGGCTGACCTTTCCCCGCCCCCGACACACTTGCCCGGGTGTCCCATCCGGACAGCATCCGTGAAGGCCGGAAGATGGAGACGGTGATGAGGATCCTGGTCGTGAACGTCAACACCACTGCCACGATGACCGACCGCATCGTGGCCACCGCCGGATCCGCGGCCGCGCCCGGCACCGAGATCATCGGCCTGACTCCCCGCTTCGGTCCTGCCTCGTGCGAGGGGAACTTCGACAGCTACCTCGCCGCCGTCGGCGTCATGGATGCCGTAAGCAACTACGACGGCGCCTTCGATGCCGTCGTGCAGGCCGGGTTCGGCGAGCACGGACGCGAGGGCCTCCAGGAACTCGTCGACGTTCCCGTTGTAGACATCACCGAGGCGGCAGGACATCTCGCCTGCCTGATCGGCCGTCGGTACGCCGTCGTCACCACCCTCGACCGCTCGGTCCCGCTCATCGAGGACCGGCTGGAGCTGGCCGGCCTCGCCCCCCGTTGCGTCTCGGTCCGCGCCAGCGGGCTGGGCGTCCTGGACCTCGAGGCGAAGCCCGACGCCGCGTTCGATGCGATCGTCGCCCAGGCTCGGCGGGCCGTCGAGGAAGATCACGCCGAGGTGATCTGCCTCGGCTGTGCCGGCATGGCCGGGCTGGACGAGGCCATCACCGCCGCAACCGCCGTTCCGGTGGTCGATGGGGTCAGCGCCGCCGTCAAGCTCGCCGAGTCGCTGGTCGATCTCGGTCTGACCACCAGCAGATCTCGGACCTACGCCGCGCCTCGCCCCAAGCGCATCTCCGGCTGGCCGCTGGTGCCCTGACACCGGGACGATTGTGGTGCCTGCACCACATGCATTGTGGCATTTGCTCCATCGAGTTCGTGAGCGCTGTTCCTTACCTTTGAAGTGTCAAAGGGAGCGGACATCAAATGGCGGGAATGCCGCCGGCAAGGGTGTTCGCAGGAGAAAAGGAGCAGGAAATGAGCAAGAAGACCACGGTGCTTCGGATCGTGACCGTCCCGGTCGCGGCGGCGGCGTTCCTGGCATTCGCCGGTGCGGCCAGCGCCAATGCGCAGCCGGTCGCCCAGCACACGGCCGTCGCCGGCGTGCAGGCCGCGTCAACGGCATCGGTCCGGCACGACTTCTGGATCAAGAACACGAGCCAGTACAGCATGGTGCTGACCGGGTACGACGGCAAGCGCAATGAGGACGAGATGCCTGGTACCGGAACACGAATCGAGCCCGGGACCAGTGCGGATCTCAAGATGGCCTGGTTCGTCTTCGAAAGTCGGACGACGATAGCGCATTTCGATCTCGTCGACGTCACGGGCAAGAAGGCCGGCACGTACGACATCGACATGCGGACCTCCATCGGCGATGCCTCCGCCAGCGCTCGCTGGTCCGGAGTGCAGTTGCAGAACACATGGTCTCGCGACACCTGGGGGGCCTGGTCGGAGGCGCACGTCCAGGACCCGCCGGGAACGGTGGTCAACGTGGCGCCGGATCAGAACCAGAAGCAGGCCGCCGTTCTCGAGAAGTTCTGCGCCAGTGGCACCGCGCAGTGCACGTTCACGCCGAAGGGGCAGATGCAGAAGCGGACGGCGACGCGTACGTTGCTGGCGCCGCTGTTCAACGGCAGTCAGGAGACGAACGTGCGTGAGTACTCGATCACCGATTCGGTGGGTACCAATGAGAGCATCGGGTTGAAGGCCAGTGTGAAGGTCTCGGTCATGAAGGTGGTGGAGGCGGGTATCGAGTCCACCTACAGTTCCGGGATCACGACCCAGCACACGTTCAGCGAAAAGGTCACGATCAAGATCCCGCCATACCATGTGAGCTGGGTCGAGGGTAATTCGCCGGTGTTGCGCACGACCGGCGACTTCAAGGTCAAGATCGGCAATGTCACCTGGAATCTCACGGACGTGTACTTCGACACCCCGGACACCGACGCGAAGATGTCCTATTCCATCAAGGAGCGGAAGATGACCGACGAGGAGAAGGGAATCGCATAGTCCCCCGATCGGCGGACCCCGGGTTCCTCCACCGCATCGGCTGATGGCCGGACGCCGCCGGAGGCACCCGGGGACCACAGTGAGGACATCGGTTCGTACGGGTCGAGCCGAACCGCCCGGAGGCTGATGTCCATGTCCGTGCCCACCATGACCGCCAATGCAGCGCGGGTCCGGCTCGACCGCCACCCGGCGGGCAGCGACGCCGCCGATGTGACCACCGAATCGTCGCGGACCACCTCGTCGGGCTCGACCCACGGATCGACCGGCCGTTCTCGGCGCTGGATCACCGTGCTCACCGTCGGGATCCTCGCCGGGTTCGGCGTCATTCTCTGGGGTGGCTACACGCAGGGCTGGGAGTGGACGGGTATCACCGCGCAGGACACACTCTGGCACTGGCTGCAACTTCTGTTGGTGCCGATTGCCTTCGCGGCGCTGCCCATGTTGCTGCGGCAGCACAAGCAGATGCGGATCGAGCGGAAGCTGTTGATGCTGGGCATGACCCTGGCGTTCGTCGCATTCGTGATCGTCGGGTACGCAGTACCGCTGGACTGGACCGGATTCACCGGCAACACGTTGTGGGACTGGCTGTCCCTGCTGCTGCTGCCGATCGCGATCACCAGCGTGCGGTTCCTGCGCGTCGAGCGGACGATCACCCGGACCCACTACTGCATCGGAGCGGTCCTGCTGGCCGCCCTCGGCCTGCTGATCGCGTGCGGCTACCTCGTGCCCTGGGCGTGGACCGGGTTCACCGGGAACACGTTCGTGGACTGGCTGCAGCTGCTGATCCTGCCAGTCCTGTTCCCCACCATGGTCGTGCCCGCGGCCGCGGCCTGGCTGACGGCGACCTCGTCGCGCCCGCGGCACCAGTCCGCGTGACCGAGCCCGCGGCGCAGAGACGGTGCGGCGCAGATACGGCAAGGGCAGCCGAGCGAGAACCCGCCACGGGCTCAACCGGACGACAGGACGTCGTCGTGCGGCGCGGTGCTGAGGACCTCCACCCCGTCGGACGTGACCAGGACCTGCTCCTCCAGCTTCACCCCCTCGTCCTCGCCCTCGACCCCCATGTACGCCTCGACGCTGAAGACCATCCCGGCCTCGATCTCGCCCGAGTGGTGGTCCTGGAACAGCAGAGTCGGATGCTCGTCGGCCAGGCCACTGCTATGGGCGATGAAGGGGTAGCGCTCCGCGTGGTACTTGGCGGGGTACAGGCGGCTCAGGCGCTCGCCGGCCTCGTCGAACGCCGCGCCCGGCCTGAGCTCGGCGATGGTCTGCGCGAGGAAGGTCTGGGCGTCGGCGTACAGCCGCTGCTGTCGCGCGGTCGGTTTCGTGGACCCGACGAGGTAGGTGCGTGACAGATCGGCAAGGTACCCGGCCGGACCGATGAGGTCGGTGTCGAACGCGACCAGGTCGCCGGGCTCGATCGGACGATCGCTCGCCTCCCGGTACCAGGGGTTGGTCCGCGGGCCGGAGGACAGCAGCCGACACTCGACGTACTCGCCACCCAACGCGAACGCGTGACCGAGCAGCAGACCCCATGCCTCGTTCTCCGTCATGCCCGGCCGCAGTGCGTCACGCAATGCCGTCACGGCCGTGTTGCACACCTGGATCGAGCGGCGGATCAGCCCGATTTCCTCCGGCGACTTCACGGCCCTGGCGCGCTCCACGGCCAGCTCGGCCGGCACGACGTGTACCCCGGCGTCCTGCAGGGCCAGGAAGCCGTACGCGTCGAGCCGGTCGACCCCGATGCGCTCGTGTTCGATACCGCGCTCCCGAAGGACGCCGACCACATCCGCGGCGAACGCCGCTGCCTTGCCGGCGGCCAGCTCTCCGCTGCCGAAGACCGCGTAGTACGTCGCCAGCCGGCCCTCGATGCCAGGGTACGGGGAAACGAAATCCGGGGGTGCCGACGGAGTTTCCCACAGCACCGGCTCGCCCTCGGCCGGCACCAGCACATAGCGATCAATCGAGTGCAGTGTCCAGACCGGCATGATCGCGGTGCCGGTGGCATACCGGATGTTGATCGGGTCGACAAGGAGTGCAGCCGCGATGTCGTGGCTGCGCAGCGACGCCCGCAGCCGGTCGAGCGCGTACTCCACGACCCTCCGTGCGAGCACGGGATCCACCGTCGGCCATGCGTTGCGTGCCTCGATGGGCGCCACCTGAGGCGGCCCTGCCGATGGCGGTCTGCCGTCACTCCATCTCGTCGGACTGCTGTTCACGGCGCTCCTCCCGCGGTGCTCGTCGCACCCGTCGTTCCGATCGCCGGTCAGCGCCCGTGGTTGTGCATGACGTGCTTGGTGCGCGAGTAGTCGTCCAGGGCATAGATCGACAGGTCGCGGCCGTAGCCGGATCCCTTGAACCCACCCCATGGCGCCTCGGTGGCCAACACGAGGTGGGAGTTGACCCAGACGGTGCCTGCATCCAGCTGCGCAGCGATATCGTGGCTGCGGCGGGCATTCTCGGTGAACACCGACGCGGACAGCCCGTATGGTGAGGCATTGGCCCGGGTGACCGCCTCGGTCTCGTCGGCGAAGGTCTCCACGGTCACCACCGGCCCGAAGATCTCCTGGGTGGCGACCTCGGCTCCCTCCGGGACCTCGACCAGCACGGTCGGGGCCACGAAGAAGCCCGGCCCGTCCAGCACCGAACCGCCCACCGCGGCCCGAATGCCGGCCTTCCGCGCCCGCTCCAGGTAGCCCCTGACCCGCTCGAAGTGGGCACGCGACACCATCGGTCCGATCTCCACGTCGTCACCGGCGCCGGGCTCACCGACCACCAGGGACCTCACCTGGTCGACCAGGTGGTCGACGAATGGTCCGGCCACCGATTCGTGGACGAGGATCCGGCAGCCGGCACCGCATTCCTGACCGGAGTTCCAGTACCCGGCGGCACGGATCGATTCCGCCGCCGCCGCCAGGTCGGCGTCCTCGAAGACGACGACGGGTGCCTTGCCGCCGAGCTCGAGGTGAACCCTCTTGAGCGACTCGGCGGCACCCTTCGCCACCGCTCGGCCGCTGTTCACGGATCCGGTCAACGCGATCATGTCGATGTCGGGATGCGACGACAGTCGGGCGCCGACCACCGATCCGGTGCCGGTGACCACGTTCAGCACGCCGGCCGGCAGCAGGTCGGCGACGAGCTCGGCGAACTTCAGCGTGGTCAGCGGCGTCTGCTCGGACGGCTTGATGACCAGGGTGTTCCCGGCGGCCAGGATGGGCGCGATCTTCCAGGCGGCCATGAGCAGCGGATAGTTCCAGGGAGTGATCACGCCGATCACGCCCAGCGGCTCACGAATGATCACCGACAGGTGGTCCTGGGTGTAGTCGCCGGCGGCAAGCGACGTCGCCGAACGCGCCGCGCCGGCGAAGAAGCGGAAGGTGTCGACGGTGCTCGACACGTCGTCCTGCGACACTGCGATCGGCTTGCCCGCGTTGGCGGACTCCAGACGCACCAGCAGATCATTGTTCTCCTGAACCCGGTCGGCGATCTGCAGCAGGACCAGCGATCGCTCCTTGGGGGTCAGCCGCGCCCACGCACGCCTGGCCCGTGCCGCGGCCGCGACGGCCAGATCGACGTCGTCCGCGGTGCCCGCCGGTACCTGGGCGATCGTCTGCTCGCTGCACGGGTCCACCACATCGATGAACTCACCGGAGGACCCCGGCCGAAACTCGCCATCGATGAAATGACCGGCCGGTGCCAGTTCCTGGTCGGTGACCAGCGGAACGGCCGCCTGGGCACGACGCACCGTGGTCGGGGCGATGTCGGTGCTTGTTGAGACGCTCATCGGCAATTGCCTCCAGGAACGGGAAATGGGACACCGGGCCGCGAGCCCGGGGCATGGGCGGTACACATTCGGGACCCGGCGTCCATCAGGAGGCCGAGACCAGTCGTTCCTCGGCAACAAGGTCGGCGATGCGGGCGGTGGCCGCGGGGTCCAGCGGTGCGACCGGCTCGCGGGGTGGGCCGACGGGCAGCGCGACGGCGCCGAGCACGGCCTTCACCGCCGAGACGAAGGGCTGCTGCATGATGGCGTCGATGACGGGGTAGATGCTGTTCCATGCCGCACGGGCGCGCTGGATGTCGTTGGTCTGCACCGCGTCCCAGACTGCGACCAGTTCGGCCGGGACGATGTTGCCGGTGCCGGCCATGACGCCGGCGGCTCCTTCGACGAGCGAGGCCAGCAACAGGCTGTCCCAACCGACGAAGGTGGAGACGACGTCCCCGTAGTGGTGGATCAGCTGCGCGGACTGGGCCATGTCGACGGTCGTGTTCTTCACGTACTTGATGTTCTCGACCTCGCGGGCCAGGGCACCGATGGTGTCCGGGGACAGGTCGACGCCGGTGGCCATCGGCAGGTTGTAGAGCATCACCGGCAGTCCGACGGAACCCGCCACGTCCCGCAGGTACTTGGTGGTCTCGTCCAGCGAGAGCGGCTCGTAGTAGGGGGCGATGGCCATCACGACGTCGGCGCCGACGGACTCGGCATGCCGGGACAGCCGGATCGCCTCGGCGGTGCTGGTGGCGCCGGTCTGCGCGATCACCGGTATCCGGCTGGCCGTCTGGTCGACGACGATCTCCACGACGCGGCGCCGCTCGTCGGTGCTCAGCGCGGTGAACTCCCCCGTGGAGCCGCAGGCTACGACCCCGTGCACACCGCCGTCGATCGAGCGGTCGACCACCGCACGCAGGGTCGCCTCGTCCAGTTCGCCGTCCGGGTCGAAGGGAGTGGCGAGGGCGGTCAGGATCCCCCGGAGTTCTTGTGCCATGCTGATTCTCCTTGCTTGATTACTTGATGTCAGTCAGTGACCGAGGTCGGGGCCATTCGACGGGATGAGGGACCTGCGGGCGAGTTGCCCTTCGGTGGCGAGTTGGCTGGCGGCCTCCTGCGCGGCGGAGAAACCGGTCGAGATCGCTGTCTCGGTATAGAGGGTGCCCAGGTAGTCGCCGGCGAGGAACACCCGGCCGGCGCGCCGCGTCAGCGTCGGCTGCAGCCTTCCTCGGCCGGGGAAGCAGTAGGGCGCACCGGTTTCCCATCGTTGGATCTGCGACTCGACGACGGAAGGGCTGAACTCCTTGCCCAGCACCTGGTCCAGATCACGGAGGTAGATCGCTGTGATTTCCGAATCGGTCTTCCCCAGCAGGGTGCGGGCCAGGCTGGCCGGCGAGAACGTCATGATGCTGCCACCGGGCTGCCGGGTGGTCTCGCTGCCACGGACGATGCTCGCCTGATTGAGCACGATGTTGAACGAGCGCTTGGGCGTGGCGATGCCGTATGCGCAGTCCCATCGCTGCGGAGCGGTCTCGTCGGTCAGGAAGGCGGCGCTGACATACGGGCCGTAGACGATCCTGCCCAAGGCGTCGCGAATGTCGCCGGGCAGATCCACGGCGACCTTGTGGGCCACGGTTGCCGGGGTGGCCAGCACGACGTAGCGGGCTTCGAGCTCCCGGTCCTGACCGTTCTCGCGGTACCGGACGACGACCGAGTCCTTGCGGTGCACGATCTCGTGCACCGGGGCCTGCAGCCGCACCCGGTGATCCAGGGCCGCGGCGATGCCCTCCGTGAGGGTGGAGGGCCCACCGACGATGCCGCGGTTCAGGCCCTGGCCGATATTCCACACCAGGCTGAAGTAGCCGATGCCGGCGCCGGCCGAGAGCTCGTGCGGGTCCGCCGCCGACCGGGTCACCGTCGGCCGGAACAGGGCCTCGGCGTCCTCGGGCAGATCGCCGATGAAATCGGCGAAACTGCGGTCGTTCTCGAAGTCGTAGATCCGCTGCTGGCGTACCGTGGGGTCCTCCCCCGGGCGCCGCTGGACGACCTTGGCGTATTTGAGGACCTTGCTGCCGACCTTGATGCCGGTCCTGATCATGGCCAGGCGGTCGGCGTTGGTCATCGGGATCCGGAACGGATAGCTCTCGATGCGTCCCTTGAGCAGCAGCTTGCCGTTCATGGACAGTCCGGCGAGCGAGCCCGGCACCGCAGTGGCTGCGATGCCGGTCTCGTTGAGCAGGGCGTCGGTGGAGGTGCCGGGTCCGGCGAAGACGTGACCGCCCCAGTTGAGCCAGTAGCGGCCGCGGCGTTCGGAGCGGATCCGGCCGCCGACACGGTTGCCGGACTCCAGCACCGCGATGTCCCAGTGCCGCAGCCGCCAGGCCGCGGAAAGGCCGGCGAGCCCACCGCCGACGATCACGACATCCTTCAAGGGTTGCGTCCCTTCATCTCTGACTGGCTAGTGCGAGAACGCGGCGGCGGTTTCGCTGAGGCTCTTGCCCTTGGTTTCCGGGGCCCACAGCTGTGACACCAGTGCACCGCTGAACACGACGACCGCCATGATCAGCAGCGATGGCCCGATACCGATCGACTCGATGCTGATCGGCAGCAGGAAGGTCCCGAGGCCGGCACCGACCCGGCTGACGGCGGCGGCGAAACCGGTTCCGACGCCGCGGACCTCGGTGGGGAACACCTCACCGGGATAGACACTGGTCAACACCCCGTTCATCGCGACCAGGAAGGCGAAGAGGAAGAACAGCGTCAGGACGACGACCGGTGGTGCACTGGACCACAGGCCGATGACCAGGAAGATGACCATGATGATCCACTGCTGCGGCACGGTGAACACCCGGCGACCGGCCTTGTCGATCAGCGCGATGGTGACAACGGTGCCGAGCACCGCGATCCCCTGGATGCCCAGTTCGCCGACCAGGCCGTGCAGGCCGAACTGCTGCAGCACCTCGCCGGCGAACGTGGCGATCGCGAAGTACGGGAGCACGTTGCAGAACCAGAACCAGGAAACGAACACGGTCTGCCGGATGTAGGCCGGTGAGAACAACTCGGAGAACTTGCCCTTCCGGACCGGTTCGTGTTCGAGGTCGTCGACATCTTCCAGATACTTGTCCGCCATCGCACGGGCCTCCTCCTGGCGGCCCTTGTTCCACAACCAGCGCGGCGACTCTGGCAACCCGAGACGAGCGATGAACAACACCGCCGCGATGATCGTGCTGGAGCCGATGACGACCCGCCACGGCGTCCCGACCTCGTTCAGCAGGAAGCCGACCGTGTAACCGATCAGGAATCCGAAGTACCACGCCACCACGGTCAGGCCCATCAGCCGCCCGCGAAGCTTCGCCGGGGCGAACTCCGACATCATCGGCCAGCCGACGGAGTACTCGGCGCCGATCGCCACGCCCATCAGCAACCGCACCACGAAGATCATCGCGAACGAGGTGACGAAGAACTGCGCGACCGAGGCGAGCACGAACAGGCCCATGTCGATCATGAACAGTGGCTTGCGGCCCCACTTGTCGCCGGCCCAGCCGCCGAGCGGGGAACCGAACAGGATGCCGAAGAGGGCGGCCGCCGCGACCATGCTCATTTCGGCCGTTGTCAGGCCGAGGTCACCCTTCATCTGGGCAGACACCGGCCCGATGATCCCCAGGATGTAGCCATCCAGGATCATCCCGCCGGTCAGGACGGCGATCAGCCTGATGATGAAACGTCGCTTGAACGCCGCGGTACCGCTGTCCGCGGCGGATGTTCTGTCGCTGGTGCTCTCTGACATCAAAACCTCCTTGTTTCGAAGTCGATTTCTCGTTGAGCGATCGGGCGATGGTGGGACAGTGTTTGATGCAAGACGGTGCTTTGATGCAAGACGGTGCTTGATGCAGAACAGCGTTTTGATGCAGAAGAGCGATGCCGGCGGCTGCTGCGCTCTCGCAGCCCGGCCCTCTCGTGGGATCCGTGGTGGTGGCCATCCACCGCCGATCCGGCGAGACAAGCAACATGGCACTGATATACCTGAGCAATGTAAAGCGACCTGTGGTGGTCGTCAAGACCTCGGACCCGACTTCTTGCCGAGTGCTACGGCGTGGTCGAGCGGGTGGGAGTGTCCTCGTTCATCGGCCGCAGCAGGGACCGGGCCTTGCCGGCAAAGCCCAGCAGATGGCGCTCCGCGGCCTCACGGGCCGACGCGGCGTCGCCACCCACGATCGCCTCCACGACCTCGCGCTGGGTGCGCACATGTTCCATCTGGACCGGCTCCCGCTTGAGCCCGAGGTTCCAGATTCGTAGCGCGAGGTTGAGGTATTGATTGAGGGTTGCCTCGAGGAAGTGATTCCGCGCCGCGGTGTAGATGGCGCGGTGCACCCGGCCGTCCAGTTCGGTGTGCGCAGAGCGGTCGTCGTGCTCGAGTTCGAGATCGGTGACCAGCTCCAGCAGGGACTGCTTCTGTGCCGGAGTGGCGCGTTCGGCGGCCAGGGAGGCGGCCAGCCCCTCCAGTTGCACCCGAACCTCGTTCAGCTGCGACGCGTCGGCAATGTCGATGGGTGACACGTAGGTCCCCCGGGCCGGGTAGCTGACGGCCAGCCGCTCGAGCGTCAGTCGCTTGAGCGCATCCCGGACCGGTGTCAGGCCGATGCCGAGCCATTCGCTCAGGGCTTTGTCGACCAGCGGTGCCCCCGGCTCCAGCCGGAGGGCCACGATCGCGTCCCGGACCTGCCGGTAGGCCTGGTCGCTGAGCCGTCCCTGCCCGTTCGGCATGCCGCCCGAGATGCTCACCGAACCTCCCAACGACCCGCTGCCCGCTCGCCAAGCCTAATGGTGGTCGTCGCCGTCCGGACCCGACCGGGGTGCGGGTGTGTGTCGTGAGGCATCGGGCGTGGATCCGGTCATCGGAAGACGACGGTGCTGCGGCCGTTGAGCAGGATCCGGTTCTGACAGTGCCACCTGACGGCCCGCGACAGCGCCAACGCCTCGGCGTCACGTCCGACCGTCGTCAACGCGCGCGCGTCGAAGGTGTGGTCGATGCGGATGACCTCCTGTTCGATGATCGGGCCCTCGTCCAGCTCCGGTGTGACGTAGTGAGCCGTGGCGCCGACCAGCTTCACCCCGCGGTCGAAGGCCTGGTGGTACGGGCGGGCCCCCTTGAAGCCGGGCAGGAACGAGTGGTGGATGTTGATCGCGCGACCGTGCAGCGCCGTGCATGCCTGGTCCGAGAGCACCTGCATGTAGCGGGCCAGCACGACCAGATCGATCCGCAGGTCCCCGACGAGCCGGAACATCCCGGCCTCCGCGGCCAGCTTGCTCTCCGGCGTCACCGGGATGTGGTGGAACGGCAGCCCGGCGGCCTCCGCCATGGGCCGCAGGTCCTCGTGGTTGGAGACGACCGCGGCCAGCTCACCGCCCAGCGTGCCCGATCGCCACCGAAACACCAGGTCGTTGAGGCAGTGTCCCTGTTTGGACACCATGACCAACACCCGGGGAGCGCGTTCGCCGCTCAGCGTGTAGGTCATCTCGAACTCCCTGGCGACCGCGGCGAACTCGCCCGCAAGCCGGTCCTCGGTGTCCTCGGCGGGGGCGCTGAACGCGGTGCGCAGGAACAGCCGGCCGCGAACCGCGTCGTCGAACTGCTGGTGCTCGACGATGTCGCAGCCGTGGTGGAACAGGAAGCGGCTGACCGCGTGCACGATGCCGGGTCGCTGGGGGCAGCTCAGGGTCAGGGTGAAGGTGGGCACGATGCTCTCCCGATCAGCACTCGACGACGTTCAGGGGCAGCTCGACGACATTGAGCGCGAGCCCGCCGCGGGCGGTCTCCTTGTACTTCACGCTCATGTCT
>CAYZBB010000014.1:64578-67066 GCA_964476495.1 uncultured Actinomycetes bacterium
ACCGGTCTCCCGCATGGTCTTGATCGCCTTGTCCAGCGACACGTGGTGCCGTCCGTCGCCGTGCAAGGCCATCCGCGCCGCGGTGATCGCCTTGATCGACCCGATCGCGTTGCGTTCGATGCACGGGATCTGGACCAGCCCGCCGACCGGGTCGCAGGTCAGGCCCAGGTTGTGCTCGATGCCGATCTCGGCCGCGTTCTCCACCTGTTCCGGAGTGGCACCCAGGACCTCGGCCAGGCCCGCGGCCGCCATGGAGCATGCCGAGCCGACCTCCCCCTGGCAACCCACCTCGGCACCGGAGATCGACGCGTTCTCCTTGAACAGCAACCCGATCGCGCCGGCAGTGAGCAGGAATCGGACCACGCCGTCGTCGGAGAAGGTGTCGATGAACTGGCGGTAGTAGTGCAGCACGGCGGGAACGATGCCGGCCGCACCATTGGTCGGGGCGGTGACCACGCGGCCGCCGGCGGCGTTCTCCTCGTTGACCGCCAGGGCGTACAGGGTCACCCATTCCATCGCTCGCAGCGCGTCCGACTCGTCGGCGCCGGCCTCGAGTCGCTCGAGCAGTTCGGCGGCGCGGCGGCGCACACGCAGTCCGCCGGGCAGCGACCCGCGGGCGTGGGTCCCCCGCAGCACGCACTCCTGCATGACGTGCCAGATGTGCAGCAGGCCCGACCGGACCTCCTCCTCCGAACGCCACGCCTTCTCGTTCGCCATCATGAGATCGCTGATGGCCAGACCTGTTTCCGAGGTCAGCCGGAGCAGGTGGGTCCCGGTGGCGAACGGGTACGGCACCGGCGTCGGGTCGGTGATCAGCATCGCTCGGCCGGTCTGGTCCTGGTCGAGCACGAACCCTCCGCCGACCGAGTAGTACTCGCGACGGGCGAGCTGGTCGCCACGGGTGTCGAAGGCATGGAAGACCATGCCGTTGGTGTGGAAGTCCAGCCGCCGGCGGCGATGCAGCACCACGTCGTCATCGATGGAGAACGTGATCTCGTGCCGCCCGGCCAGCCGCAGCACACCGTTCGTCCGGACGGCCTCCACCCGCGGATCGGCGGCGACGGGATCCACCAGTTGGGGCTGTTCGCCCTCGAGGCCGAGCACCACGGCCTTGACACTGCCGTGGCCGTGGCCGGTGGCGCCGAGGGACCCGTAGAGCTCGCAGCGCACCGTGGCCGTCCGATCGACCAGACCCTCGGCAACCAGTCGCGACGCGAAGAGATAGGCCGCCCTCATCGGTCCGACCGTGTGTGAACTGGAAGGGCCGATGCCCACCTTGAAGAGCTCGAAAACGCTGACAGTCACTCACTTCTCCCACTGTTGGACCGAGGTCCGGCGCTCACGGGCGGGTGGTCGGTCGGGCAGCAGGACTAATATATCAAAGCAACATTGAAGTGTACAAGTCCGATTGATCTCGGATATCTGTTGGCTTCCAGTGTTAACATCCGACCCGTGACGATCACCTCGCCGGAGCTCGGGCGCCCGCTCACCCTGGCCGATCGCGCCTATCTTGCCCTGCGTGACAGGCTCATCACCCTGCAGATCCGGCCCGGTGACCCGATCGACGACGGCCTGATCGCCGGTGAGCTCGAGGTCGGCCGTACCCCGGTCCGCGAGGCCCTCAAGCGGCTCGAGGACGATCGCCTCGTGGTCGCCTACCCCCGCCGGGGCACGTTCGCCACGAGCGTGGACATCACCGATCTGGCCCACATCAACGAGGTCCGGCTCCAGCTGGAACCCCTGGCCGCCCGCCGGGCCGCCGAGCGCGCGACAGCGAGCGAGCGGGAAGGGATGCTCGACCTGGTCGCCAGGGTTGCCGCCGTCGAGGGGCGGCCGGTCGACCGGACCGATCTGATGCGCCTGGACCTTGACGTGCACCGCGCGATCTACCGTGCGGCGGGCAACCCGCACATGGAGGACGTGCTCATCCGGTGCCACGGGCTGGCCACCAGGATCTTCTGCCTGTTCCTGGACCGGCTGCCCAACGTCGAGGCCCATGTGAACGAACACGCTGCGCTCCTGGAGGCCATCACCGCGGGCAAAGCCGACGCCGCCGAGACCCTGGCTCGCGACCACGTCATCGGGTTCGAGCGCGGGGTCCGCGCCGTGGTCTGAGCTGGACGAGCCGGGCTCACTCCCGAGCTTGTGCTGATCAGTCGAACCGCCTGGCGCCCGGAATGCCCGAAACGCTTGCTGAAGAGGCCGATTTCGAGCATGCGCTGAGCAGCCGAAACCAAAGGTGACCGTTACGCCCGAAAGCTGGCGGCCGCGTCGGTCGAGATCCGCAGTGCCGGCTGAAGAAGTCCGGCCACGTGGATCTCGACCCGGCGGACTCCGTGCCCGTCCGTCCGCGTCCGCGTCGCCGGCTGAAGAAGACCGGGCACGTGGATCTCGACCCGGCAGACTCCGTGCCCGTCCGTCCGCGTCCACGTCACCGGCTGAAGAAGACCGGCCACGTGGATCTCGCCGGCGACGACCACCCGGCCGC
>CAYZBB010000015.1:0-837 GCA_964476495.1 uncultured Actinomycetes bacterium
GACCACGGCGGAGGCGACCTCCCGCAGGTTGTGCGGGGGAATGTTGGTCGCCATGCCGACCGCGATGCCCGATGACCCGTTGACCAGCAGGTTGGGAATGCGGGCCGGAAGCACCGTTGGCTCGGTGGTCTTGTTGTCGTAGTTCGGCACCATGTCGACGGTCTTCTCGCCGATGCCGTCGAGCATGAGCATCGCCAGCTGGGTCAGCCGGCACTCGGTGTATCGCATGGCCGCCGGCGGGTCGTTGCCCATCGACCCGAAATTGCCCTGGCCGTCGATCATCGGGTAACGCAGCGACCAGGGCTGCGCCATGCGCACGACGGTGTCGTAGATCGGTGAATCGCCGTGCGGGTGATAGTTGCCCATCACGTCACCGACGACGCGGGAGGACTTCACCGTCGACCGGTCCGGCCGGAAACCGGAGTCGTACATGCCGTAGAGCACGCGTCGATGGACGGGCTTGAGACCGTCCCGGACGTCCGGCAGTGCGCGCGAGACGATGACGCTCATCGCATAGTCGATGAACGAGCGCTGCATCTCCTGCTGGATGTCGACTGGCTCGGTGCGATCGTGTTCGCCTGAGTTGGGACCTGTCACGTGGACCCTCCGAATATCACGAAACCGTCACGCTGACGGGGGACATATCCACATGTGGATGATTACTGTGCATAGCTTCGAGGCACCGATTCTTTCGCTCGGCAAGGCACCCTCAATGCGCCGAACGGTGTGGCAATGCTCACCGGCTGTCACTCCACCGGCGCCTACCGTTCACGTGGAGGACACAAGGCGATCTCACGTGATTCACAGATCGAGGACGCGCACGTCTTTGGCGTTACG
>CAYZBB010000015.1:847-63032 GCA_964476495.1 uncultured Actinomycetes bacterium
GGGTGATGAATGCGCGACGTGCCTCGACGTCCTCACCCATCAAGACCGAGAACAACTCGTCCGCAGTGGCCGCGTCCTCCAGCGTGACCTGTAGCAACAGCCGGTTGGCCGGGTCCATCGTGGTCTCCCACAACTCCTTGGCGTTCATCTCGCCCAGGCCCTTGTACCGCTGCACGCCCTCGTCCTTGATCAACCGTCGTCCGGCCCGCTCACCCTCGGCGATCAGCCCGTCACGCTCCCGGTCCGAGTAGGCGAACTCATGCGCGCCCTTGGTCCACTTGATCTTGTACAGCGGCGGTTGGGCCAGGTAGACGTGGCCTGCCTCGACCAGCGGCCGCATGAACCGGAAGAGCAGCGTGAGCAACAGGGTGCGGATGTGCTGGCCGTCCACGTCGGCGTCGGCCATCAACACGATCTTGTGATACCTCAGCTTGGCCAGGTCGAAGTCGTCGTGGATGCCGGTGCCGAGCGCGGTGATGAGCGACTGCACCTCCGTGTTGCGCAGGACCCGGTCGATCCTCGCCTTCTCCACGTTGATGATCTTGCCGCGGATCGGCAGGATCGCCTGGAACATCGAGTCTCGGCCCGACTTGGCCGAGCCCCCGGCCGAATCGCCCTCGACGATGTACAACTCGGAGCGGCTGGGGTCGGTGGACCGGCAGTCCGCGAGTTTTCCTGGCAGGCCACCGATCTCGAGTGCACCCTTGCGGCGCACCAGGTCTCGTGCCTTGCGGGCGGCGGCGCGCGCCTGGGCCGAGGAAACAGCCTTGCTGATGATGGTTTTCGCCTCGCCCGGATTGCGCTCGAACCAGTCGGCGATCCAATCGTTGCACGCCTTCTGCACGAACGACTTGGCCTCGGTGTTGCCCAGCTTGCCCTTGGTCTGACCCTCGAACTGCGGCTCGCGCAATCGGATCGAGATGATCGCGGCCAGGCCCTCGCGAACGTCCTCGCCGGAGAGCTTGTCGTCCTTCTCCTTCAGGAGCTTCTTCTCGGTGGCGTACTTGTTCACCACCGAGGTCAGCGAGGCACGGAAACCCTCCTCGTGGGTTCCGCCCTCATGGGTGTTGATGGTGTTCGCGAAGGAATGCACGGACTCGTTGTAGGACGAGTTCCACTGCATCGCGATCTCCACCTCCATCGTCTCGCCCTTGGCCTCGAAGCCGATGATCGATGGGTGGATCGGGTCCTTGGTGTGGTTCAGATGCTTGATGTAGTCGACCAGACCGCCCGGATAGTGGAATGTCTTCTCAAGGGGCTTCCACTCCCGCCCGGCAGCCGACGAGGACACCGGCGCGGCGGTCGAACCGCTTTCGGCCAACTCCTCCAGTTCGGCCTCGGCGCGTCGTTCGTCCCGCAGCGTGATGGTCAGGCCCTTGTTCAGGAAGGCCATCTCCTGCAATCGGCGGGATACCGTCTCCACCTTGAACTCGACGGTCTCGAACACCTCAGGGTCCGGCCAGAACGTCACCGACGAACCGGTGCGTCGGCTCGCTCCGATCGTCTCCAGCGGACCGGGTTTGGCGTGCCGGTAGGCCTGCCGGTAGGCCTTGCCGTCCCGGTGGATCTCCACCTCGAGCCGGGACGACAGCGCGTTGACCACCGAGACACCGACGCCGTGCAGGCCGCCGGACACCGCGTAGGCATCGGAGTCGAACTTGCCGCCGGCGTGCAGGATGGTCAGGACCACCTCGACCGTGGGCCGCTTCTCCTTGGGGTGCATCTCGACCGGGATGCCGCGTCCGTTGTCCACGACGGTGACCCCGCCATCGGCACGCAGGACCACCTCGACCCGATCCGCGTATCCGGCCATGGCCTCGTCGACCGCGTTGTCGACGACCTCCCAGACCAGGTGGTGCAGGCCGCGCTCGCCGGTCGACCCGATGTACATGCCCGGCCGCTTTCGGACCGCCTCCAGGCCCTCCAAAACGGTGATCGAGGACGCGCCGTAGTCACTCTTCTTCGTCGTCACGGACCTACCCGTCGCTCCTGTGCTCGCTCGTTGCCCGGACACCGGAAGGACGGTCGACGTTGACATCCCGCCTCCGTGTTCGGAGGCGACTCGATCGGCCGGCCCAAGCGCTCGGGGGCACCGCACGCGCCGGGACCGGGCGCCGACGGTCACCGACAAGCTGTCGGCGGGCGGATCGAGCCGGACTGCTCGATCCGTCAGCGGCGATCTCAGGGCCCTTGGCGGACGAAACCGTCCCGAGTCTACCGGTAGGCGCACTCCGAACACGGCAATACCGGTACCTGTGGATGCCGTGGCGGGTCCAGCGGGAAGGGCCGATAGTGACCGGCCGGTGCCGGTCCTCCCAACCGGACCTGGGCCCGATCCCGGCAAACGCCGACCCGGGCGCCTGGTGATCTTTCGAGGGGTATCACCGGTGCGCCTCCCGACCTCACGCACGCGGACCCAGTAGATCGGAACCGACATCGTCGGTGCGCGGGAATTCAGTGCGGCGGGAAGGACAACTGCGGACGTGAGCGTCGATCTGACCACCGGGCCGGGCGCGGCCCGGCCGCCCGTGCGGCCCGTGCGGCCCGTGCAGCCCGTGCAGCCCATGCCGGAGCCGAGCGGCCCCTGGTCCCGGCCGCAACGGGTGGCCGCCCTGCCGGCTGTTCGTCGAGACCTGGACCGGCTCGTTCGGGTGCTCGCAGAACCGATCACCCCGGTCCGCCGCACCGCGCTGGTCCAGCACGTCGGCTACCTGGCCGATCAGCTTTGGTCGGCCCGTCCCGACCTGGCGGTCCGGCACGCCAGCACGCTGTCCCGGTGGCGCCGCGACGCGCGACGCTGGGCTCGGGAGCCGGCGTTGCGGCCCGTCCTGCGGGTCGGGTCCGAGCACATGGCTACCGTGCTGACCGAAACCGGCACGGAAACGCCGGACACCCCGGACGTGCCGGAGCCGATCCGGCTGGGTCTGCTGCTCGGCCGACGGCCCACCGTGCTCGCCTACCGGCACTTCTGGCTGCTCGACGACCTGCCGGCGCACCTGGCCGAGCCGCTGACCGTTGCCGTCACCGCCCCCACCCGATGGGTCCTGCGCAACCTGTTCAGCGGCGGCTACAACCGGCGGGCGTGCTTGATGTGGATCGGCGGCGGGTCCGGCCCGGCCGTGTAGGCCAAAAGCGCATCAACCGGCCGGGAACTCCACCACGTCGCTGGACAGCGGCAGTTCGTCGGTGCGGGGTCCGGATCCGGCGGTGTCGATGGGCACCGGATCGGTTGCCGGGTTCAGCTTCACCAGATCGGCGAGCGCGGGGCCGCGACCGGAAACGGTGAAGCTGTCGAAGACGTAGGGCAGGCCGTCGGCCATCAGCGCCGACGGGCGGTCCATCATCTGGAAGTGCAGGTGCGTTCCGGTCGACGAGCCCGAGTTCCCGGTGCGGCCGATGACCTGTCCCTTGGTCACCGCGTCCCCGGCACCGACCGCGACGGTTCCCGGCTTGAGGTGGGCGTAGAACGCGTACCGGCCGTCGGCGAGGCGCAGGATGACGTGATTGCCGTCGGCCTCCTCGATGCCGACCGGCGTCGGCGCGTCCGGCACCTGGTCCGGTAGCCCGTCGACCGCGGTCGTCACGGTGGCGTCGGCCACCGCGAGCACCGGCTGGTCGTAGGTGAACCAGCTCTCGTTGCGGGAGGGATCACCGGCGGCCAGCAGACCGGCCGCATCGACCTTGTTGAAGTCGATCGCGAAGCGTTGGGCCACCCACAGGCCGTTGTCGATCGGCTGCACCGTCCGGCGGTGCGGCCCGTCGCAGCAACTGCCGGCGGCGATCCACCCGGATCCGGTCAGCGGCGGTCCGAGCACGGTCGGCGGGTCGAGGGCGACGTCGGCGGCGGCGCCGTGGGAGGTGATCGTCGCCGGCACGGGGAGCCCCGGCGGCACATCGACGGTCAGGTCGTGCTCGATCCGCTTCGGCAGCTGCGTCGGGTCATCGAGCACCACGTCCATCCAGACAACGCCGATGGTGGCCGGCTGGAGCTCGGTGGCCTGCTCGGTCTGCGGCACCAACCGGGACATGGCCACCGACAGCCGGTCGCCGGCCAAGGTCTGCACGATCCCGCCGCCGTCGGCGTCCAGCGTGACGACCTGCGTAACGGTCGTCGCAACCGGGAAGGCGTTGGTCAGTTCGAGTTCGTAGGTCAGGTGCACCTTGCCGTCGGTTCCGGTGAACCACCGCGGTGTCGACATCACGTTCATCACGATCGGGGTGAACTGCTCGATGCCCCCGGACGGGTCCGCACCGGTGGAGGACACGCTCGGTGAGCCCGCCGATGCATCGCCGGAGGTTGCCGAGCCGGCGGTCGGGCCGGACGTGCACGCGCTGAGCGCGGCGGCGAGTGCCACGCAGCACACCGCCATCGGCGGACGCCAGTCGTGGTGTCGGTGCTTCATCGGCGGACCGTCCTCCCGTGACCGTGGCACAAGATCTTCGGAGGAACCGTAGGCTGCGCCGGCGCCGGCCACATCGGACTCAGGTCGGTGCCGGACACGGGTGCTCGTCGAAGTGACGTCCGGTCGACCCCGGTCGCCGCGACCACGTGGCGCTACGTCATCTGCCATGATCAGAACCGTGACGGCGCGGCGTCATCTGCCCGGGACCGAGGCACCGGTTCGGTCCCCGGCGCTCTCGATGGCGCTGTGGTATGTGGGGGTCCCGCTGATCCTGTGCGCCGCGGTCGAGGAGATCCTGATCGTGACTGGGGATCGAGCCGATCCGCTCTGGGTGACCAGCCTGTTCCCGGTGCTCGCGCTCGCCTACGGCCTCGCCGGCCTGCTGGCATGGGCGCGTCGACCGAGTAACCGGGTCGGCGCGGTGCTGGTGTTGGCCGCCTGGTTCTGGCTCCTCGCGGGCCTCGCGAACACCGGCGTCACGGTGCTGATCGCGGTCGGGTTCATGTGCTCGACACTGGTGTTCGCGGTCCTGGTGCACCTGCTGCTGGTGTACCCGACGGGCCGGACCAGCACGCCGTGGGCGCGCGCCGTCATCGCCTTGGCCTATGTCACGTGCACGGTCTTCGAGGTCCCGCTGTACTTCTTCGACCCGGCAGGCACCACCCCGCTGCAGATAGCCGACCGCCCCGACCTGGACCAGCTGTTCACCCGCATCCAGTTGTGGCTGTTCATGATCGCCCTCGGCGCCGCCCTGGTTCTGGTGACTCTCCGCTTCCGGGCGGGCACCCCGGCGACCCGCAGGGCGCTCGGCCCGGTGGCCGGGTACGTGTTCGCGGCGCTCGGGTTGGGCCTGCTCGGCCCGAACGTGTTCGTCCCGCTGTTCGGCTGGGATCCGCTGGTGCTGTTCGTCGCCCAGGTTGCGGCGCTGGCCATCGTGCCGGTGGCATTCGTGCTCGGCGTGCTGCTCGGCGGCTTCGCCCGCTCCGGGGAGGTCGTCGAACTGGGCGCCTGGTTCCGGCACCAGCGCGACCCCTCTGAGCTGCCCGGCGTCGTCGCCGGCACGCTCGGCGACCCGGACGCGCAGGTGGCCTTCTGGATGGACGCCGGCGAACGGTACGTGGACGTTGATGGATCCGAGGTGGACGTCTGTGCCGTCGGGCCGGGGCGCGCGGTCGAGCTCGTCGAGCTCGACGGGCGGCCGGTCGGCGCCATCGTCTACGACGCCACCCTGGTCGGTGACCCGGAATTGGTCCGAACCGCCGGCCGGGTGCTGGCCATCGCGGTGGACCGGCAGCGGCTCACCATCGAGCTCACCGCTTCCCGGGACGCGCTGCGCGAGTCTCGGACACGAATCATCGAGGAGGGCGACCGGGCCCGCCGGCAACTCGCCCGCGATCTGCACGACGGCCTGCAGGGGCGGCTGGTCGCGTTGGCGATCCAAGCGCAGCAGCTTGCCAGGCGGCTGCCCGAGCAGGACCGGACGAGCGCGGCGGAGCTGCGCGGCGGCCTGGACGTCGCCATCCGGGAGTTGCGCAGCCTGGTACATGACGTGATGCCGGCGCTGTTGCTGGAGCGTGGGCTGCGGGCCGCCACCGAGGAGATCCTCGACCGGATGCCGATTCCCACCGATCTCGAGGCCTGTGCCGAACTCCGTACCCTGCCGCCGACGGTGGAGAGCACCGCCTTCTATGTGGTTGCGGAGGGATTGGCCAACGGGCTCAAGCATTCCCACGCGGACTGGATGCGGGTCCGGATGGACCTGGTCGACAAGCAGCTCCGAATCGAAGTCGCCGACAACGGGGTGGGCGGGGCACATGCCGGGAGCGGCATACGGGGCCTGGAGGATCGGGTGGACGCGCTGGGCGGTCGGCTGACCGTGGAGAGCCCGCCAGGCGGTGGGACGAGGATGCTCGCTCTGATGCCATGCGGGTAGTGCTTGCCGAGGATGAGGCGCTGATGCGTCATGGACTCTCGCTCGTGCTCGCCGAGGGCGGCGCGGAAGTGGTTGCCGAGGTCCGGGATGCGTTCGACCTGATCCGCGCGACGGATGAGCATCGACCCGACCTGGTGATCAGCGACATCCGCATGCCACCGACGAACACCGATGACGGATTGCGGGCGGTACTCACGATCCGCGAACGCCGGCCCGACCAGCCCGTGCTGTTGCTGAGTCACCACGTGCAACGGGTGTATGCGCAGGAGTTGCTGCAGGGTCGGGACGGCGGGGTCGGCTACCTGCTCAAGCACCGGGTCGCGGACGTCGACTCGTTTCTCGGTGACATGCACAGGGTGATCGACGGCGGCACGGTCCTCGATCCCGAGGTCGTGCAGGTGCTGGTCCGGCGCGCCCGGCGGACGGAGCGCGCCGTCGACGCCCTGACCCCCCGTCAGCGGGACGTGCTCACCCTCGTCGCGGAGGGGCGCAGCAACGCGGCGATCGCCCGAAAGCTCGGCATCGCCGAGAAGACCGTGGTGCAGCACGTTTCGCTGATCTACGACCAGCTCGGGTTGTTCGAGAGCCAGGACGATCATCGACGGGTGCTGGCCGTGCTGCGGTACCTGTCCAACTGACCGGTAGCGACACCGACCTGGGTCGGTTGTGGCCGGTCACCGCGACGATCAGGGTTTGGCGCATGCGCACGAGTCCTGCGGCGCTGCCGCTGTCCCTGATCGTGGCCGCCACACTGGTGGCCGCCTGCACATCGAACGGATCGTCGAGCACCTCGGCGGGCGGCTCCGTCGAGGCGGCCTCCCCCACTGCCGCATCCTCCGGTCCTTCCGGCGCATTCTCCGGTCCTTCCGGCGGTACGTCCGTGGCCGCAGTGACGGAAGTGGTCACCCCGGTGCTCGGATCCGTGCCGGACAGCCCCGTTCCGGTGACCGGCACGGATGGCCGGACGTACCTGGCCTATGAGCTCTACCTGACCAACGTTTCCTCGACGCCGGTCACGATCGACTCGGTGCAGGCGGTGAACACCGACGGTGGTGCCACGCTGCAGGAGTTCAGCGGACCCGAGCTGGTCGCCCACTCCCGGGTGATCGGCGCGGCACCCGCGACCTCAGCGCCGACCACTGTGGTGCTGCAGGGCGGTCAGCTCGGCGTGATCTGGCTGGATCCCAGCACCGACAGCCCCCAATCATTGCCGAGCCTGATCGACCACGTCGTCACGCTGACCTTCGCCGAAGCGCCGAACCCGCTGATCCCCGCCGACTACACCGAGACGATCGCCCGGACGTCGGTCGGCACGGTGCCGGCCGCCGTGCTCAAGTCGCCGTTGAACGGCTCGAAGTGGTTGAACGGCAACGGCTGCTGTGACGCGGTCACCGCGCACCGTGGCGCGATCAACCCCATCAACGGCCGCTTCGACCTGGCCGAACGATTCGCCATCGATTGGGTTCAGCTCACCGCCGACAACAGGATCTACACCGGGGACATCACCCAGCTCGCCAGCTATGCATACTACGGCGCGCCGATCCATGCGGTGGCCGACGGCGAGGTGGTGGCGGTCTCCGACGACCTGCCCGACGAGACGCCCGGCGCCAACCCCGAGGTCGGAAAGCTGCAGGTCAACCAGTTCGGCGGCAACTATGTCGTGCAGAGGTTCGAGCAGGACGGATACGACTACTACGCCTTCTACGCACATCTGAGGCCCGGTACGGCAACGGCGGCTGTCACGGTCGGCCAACGGATCGAGGCTGGCGAAAAGATCGGCGAACTCGGCAACTCCGGCAACAGCGACGCGCCGCATCTGCACTTCCATGTCATGGACGGGCCGAACCCGCTGGCCAGCAACGGGCTGCCCTACGTCTTCGAGTCGCTGACCATGGTGGGTCGCGCCGCCGGCCCCGCCGAGCTCGATGCGGCCGCCACCCAGGGCGTCCCGCTGGCACTCGCACCCGCCGGTCCGACGGGGGTGCGCACCGACGCGTTGCCGTTGTGGATGGACGTGGTGGACCTGACCGCCGGGCAGTGACCCCGTCGGACGTGATCGGTCCGGCATTCGGTCAGCCGTAGGTGTCCCGCGGCCCCCGGCCACGCACATGGCGCGTGCCGAATCGCCACGATGGGCCGACCGGACCCCTCGCGCGGATCCGGACCACGGCACGCTCGCCCATCTCGGCATTGATCCTCGCCAGCAGTTGTGGGGCCAACAGTCGGATCTGGGTCGCCCACGCGGTGGATTCGGCCTGCACCACGAGTTCCCGGTCCACCAGCGACGTGGGTGTGCAGCGGTCGGCGACCTCGGGACCGACGATCTGTTCCCACCGCCCGAACAGGTTGGCCTTGGTCAGGTCGGCGCCGGCACCGGTCGCCTTCACCCAGGAGCGCATGGTGGCCCCGAGGGGCTGCGGGTCCCTCGCCGCGTCCGGTCCCGACCCTGACCAACGACGGCGACGCAGCTGGGCGGCGGATCCGGCCGACGTCCTCGGCGCCCGGCCGGCGGCCTTGCGCCGGGCCGCGTTGCTCGCCCTGGCCGCGGCCAACGCCTCCCTGGCCAGGTCCGCGCCCCGCCGAGAGCCGGCGGCGGAGTCGGCGGGTGGCTGCTCGATCGATCCGGTGGCACGTGGTTCGTCGGACACCAGGACATTGTCCAGGGCCGGCCCCGCCTCACCCCAGCCCGTGGGGAGGCACGAGGGTGACGGTGCCGTCGCCGACCACGAGCCGGGCGCCGGTGAGCTCGGCCGGCACGTCCGCCCCGACCGCAGCGGTGATCAGCACCTGCTCGGCGTCGGCGACCAGCTCGGCCAGCCGGCCGCGGCGGCCGGCGTCCAGCTCGGCGAACACGTCGTCCAGGATCAACACCGGATCGACCCCGTCCGACCGCAGCAGCGCAAACGAGGCGAGCCGCAGGGCCAGGGCGAACGACCACGATTCCCCGTGCGAGGCGTATCCCTTCGCCGGATCGCCGTTCAGCAGCAGCTCGAGGTCGTCACGGTGCGGCCCGACCAGGGTGATGCCCCGCTCGAGCTCACGCGGCCGCATCCGGGCGAGCTCGGAGAGCATCGCCTCGGCCAGGGCGGACCGTTCCGGCACCACGATCGCGCCCGGCCGCCCGTCGAGCGGGATCGTGGACCGGTACACCAGGCCGGCCTGCTCGGGCGCAGCCGTCGCTTGATCGTCGCCGACCGTCCGGCCGGCGACCGCCGCGTAGGCCGCCGCGACCTGCGGGCCCAGCGCTGCCACGAGGGCCAGGCGGGCCTGCACCATCTCGGCACCGGCCGCCACGAGATGCTCGTCCCAGGCATCCAGGGTGGACAGGTCGCCGGACCTGCGGGCCGCGCCCGCACTCTTGAGCAGGGCGTTGCGCTGCTTGAGCACCCGCTCGTAGTCGGCACGCACGCCGGCCAGTCGTGGCGTCCGCATGATCAGCACCTCGTCCAGGAAGCGACGCCGCTCGGTGGGATCGCCCCGGACCAGGGCGAGGTCCTCCGGTGCGAACAACACCGTGCGCAGCACGCCGAGCAGGTCACGGGGCCGGGACAACGGTGCCCGGTTGATCCGGGCGGTGTTCCGCCGGTCGCGGGCGATCTCCATCTCCAGGAGCAGCTCCCGCCCCCCGGACACCACGGCCGCGCGCAGGATCGACCGTGCGCTTCCGGTGCGAACCAGCGGCGCGTCGGTGGCCACCCGATGCGATCCGAGGGTGGCCAGGTAACCCAGCGCCTCCATCAGGTTGGTCTTGCCGGTGCCGTTGCGGCCGACCAGCACGTTCACCCCGGCTTCCAGCGGTACGTCGACCGACGTCCACGACCGGAAGTCGCTCAGCGACAGATGCCGCACGTACACGCCGCCACCCCCTTCGGTGCGGCGTCCACCCATTGATCCGGGCAGTCTGCAACCTCGTGGTGCCGTCGAACACACATATTGCCGAGGTGGGGCGGTGCCGAGACGCTCAGCCGGGCAGCCGGGCCGGCATGACCAGGTACCGATAGGCGGGGGTGGCGTCCTCAACGCCGCCCTGGTCGGCGTCCACCTGCGAGACGTCGGGGTCGGATCGGCCGTCGGTGATCGGCACCATCAACGCCGGCCGGGCGGGAGTCGTGAAGCTCATGCGGACGGCCTCGGCGTGCAGCACCCCCAGTCCGTCCAGCAGGTACGACGGGTTGAAGGCGATCAGCAGCTCCTCGCCGTCGACCTCGGCGGGCAGATCCTCCTCGGCCCGGCCCTCGTCGTCACCCCCGGCGGTCAGGGTCAACGAACCGTCACCGATCTGCACGCGAAGGTGGTGTCCGCGATCGGTGACCAGGGCGACGCGCTTGATGGATTCGCCCAGGGCGCCGACCGGCACCTCCACGGTGGTGGTGTGGGAGGTCGGCAGCAGCGAGCGGTACTTGACGAACTCGACGTCGAGCAGCCGCACCGTGGTCCTGCGGTCCCCGGCGTCCAGGCCCAGCAGCCCGTCGCCGAGCGCGACGGTGACCTGCTGGGCACCGCCGAGCGTCTTCGCCGCGTCGGCCAGCGTCCGGGCGGGCACCAGCACGGCGGTAGAGATGTCCGCGCGGTCCGGTTTCCAGCGCAGCTCGCGGACCGCAAGCCGGAACCGGTCGGTGGCGGCAAGGGTGAGCCGGTCGCCATCGATCTCGACCCTGATGCCGGTGAGCATCGGCAGCGTGTCGTCGCGGCCGGCTGCAACCACGGTCTGTGCCACCGCCTCGGCGAACTCGGCACTGTCGACCGTGCCTGATGCGCCCGGCATCTGCGGAAGCGGTGGGTAGTCCTCCACCGGCATGACGGGCAGCGTGAACCGCGCGGACCCGGCGACGATGGACATCTTGGGCCCGGCCACGGCCACATCCACCGGCTTGGCCGGCAGTGATCGGGTGATCTCGGCGAGCAGGCGGCCCGACACCAGAACGCGGGCGGTCCCCGGGTCGGCGGCGCTGCCGTCCTCCGGGAGCGTGTCCAGGGTGTCCACGGACAGGGTCGCACGGGTGGACACCTCGTAGTCGAAGCCGGCGACGGTCAGCGTGGAACCGGTGACCTCCAGCAGGATGCCACCGAGCACCGGCACCGGTGGCCGGGCCGGCAGCGACTTGGCCACCCATGCGACGGCGTCGGCAAGGTCGTCGCGGGCGACGCGGAACTTCATCGAGACCTCCATGGGTCGCGATCGTGCGGTCGAGGCTCCGACCCACGGACGGCTTCCGGGAGTGCGGAACGTCTGACCGTCCACCGTGGACGGGTGGGTGGTCGACGATCCGGACGGCAGACCCGGTGCCGCGGGCAGGGGCGTCCACCGTACGACCATCGCCGACGACTCGTCGCGTCGGGTCCTGGCTGCGGTCCGTGTCGGGCTGGACCGCGACCGTTCATCCCCAAGCCTGTTGTTCGGAGAATCTCCTGAAGATAAATCTCCAGTAGCAGTAGTAGGTGGTGTGGACGGTGTGGATTCGGCAGGGTCGGCGCTGGCCATCCGGCGTGTCGGGGACGTGGACAGCACCGGGAGGGACGGATGGATGGGGCGGCGCAGCTGTGGAGCGCGTGCAGCGCTCGAGCGTTGTCCCCGTTGGGATGCGAGCTGTCCACAGAGTTGTCCACAGATTGTGCATGGGCTGTCCGGGGTGCGCGTGCCGGCCGCGCGGTCGATCGAGCGGCGGCTGGCACGAGTGCGGAGGTGATGCCGGGGATCACCGGCGGGCGCGGTCGCGGATGCGGGCGGTCAGTTCCTGGACATGGTCGTAGGTTTGCCGACGCTCGGCCAGTTCGGTGCGGATCTTCTTGGTGGCGTGCATGACGGTGGTGTGGTCGCGGCCACCGAAGGTCGCGCCGATCTTGGGCAGGGTGAGGTCGGTCAGCTCGCGGCACAGGTACATCGCGATCTGCCGGGCGGAGGCGATCTGTTTGGTCTTCACCGGGCCGCACAACTCGTCGAGGGTGACGCCGAAGTACTCGGCGGTGACGGCCATGATCGTGGCGGCGTCGATGTCGTTCGCCACGGGGTCCCGGATCAGGTCGCGCAGCACGATCTGGGCAAGGGCCAGATCGACCGTCTGTTTGTTCAGCGAGGCGAATGCGGTGACGCGGATGAGGGCGCCCTCGAGTTCGCGGATGTTGCGCTCGATGCGGCTGGCGATGAACTCGAGCACCTCGTCGGGCGCGTTCATCCGGTCCAGGGCGGCCTTCTTGCGCAGGATCGCGATCCGGGTCTCCAGTTCGGGCGGCTGGATGTCGGTGGTCAGACCCCACTCGAACCGGGTCCGCATGCGTTCTTCCAGGGTTTCCAGTCGTTTCGGCGGCCGGTCCGAGGAGATGACGATCTGCTTGTTGGCGTTGTAGAGCGTGTTGAACGTGTGGAAGAACTCCTCCTGAGTTCCTTCCTTGCCCTCCAGGAACTGGATGTCGTCGACCAGCAGCACGTCCACGTCGCGGTAACGGCGCTGGAACGCGACCTTCCGGTCGTCACGCAGCGAGTTGATGAAGTCGTTGGTGAATTCCTCGCTCGAGACGTACCGCACTCGCATGCCGGGAAACAGCCGCTGGGCGTAGTGACCGATGCCGTGCAGCAGGTGTGTCTTGCCCAACCCGGAATCGCCCCAGATGAACAGGGGGTTGTAGGCGACCGCGGGTGCCTCCGCCACGGCAACGGCGGCGGCGTGCGCGAACCGGTTGGAGGCACCGATGACGAAGGTCTCGAAACTGTACTTCTCGTTCAGGCGGCTCTGCCCGGGACTTGGCGGCGCCTGATCGCGCCTGGTGGAGTAGGTGGGCCAGATCTCGGTGACCGTCGCCATCGGGTCGGCGTCCGCGTCGTCGTCCTGGTCGCCGCCATCGTCGTCAAAGGCGTCGGTGGTGGGTCCGGACGCGGTCGGGGGGAAGGCGGAAGGTTGGCCCCGGAAGCCGGCGGGGTAGCGCCGTGCGACGCCGTCCACCGGCGCGTTGATCTCCTCGGAGACGGTCACCGCGAGCTTGATCGGCTGACCGAGATGGCGGGACAGGGTCGTGGTGATCCCGTCGCGGAGGCTGCGTTCGATGGCTTCCTTCGCGAAGTCGGACGGGGCCGCCAACAAGGCGGTGGAGCCGAGCAGGCCGACGGGCTGGGTCAACGACAGCCAGGCTCGTTGCTGCTGGGACAGGCTCGGTTCGAGGTCATCGACGACGGACGACCAGACCGGGAGCAGCCGATTGTCGCTGTCCTCGACACTCACTCGCCACCCCTTGCCCCTGTGCCGCCCCCGTGCGCGATCCACAAGGGTTGTCCACATATGTGTACAACCCCCGGGAGAACGGTAACGGCCCGCGCGGCATGGCGCCGCGCGCGGATAGGTCTGCTCCGGGGGACTCGGTGATTCCGAGCCGTTGCGCCCGGGACGCTAACAACTTTCCAGTCGTTCCCACAAGACCGGACAACAAGCTGACAGGCCCGACGGCGTGTCGCGATCTTGAATCCGGTCGGGTCTGGTAGCGGAGCTCGCTGGTTTGACCCCGCCACGGGCGGGTCCGTACCCTGGTACTCAACCGGTGATGGCCGGCCGGTTCGTGCTGCCCGTCACCCGCACCTCGGCAATGCCGCGTTCGATGACGGTGGTCGTGCCGATGAGCCAGCGCCGGCGACCACCCCGCCAGTGGACGCAGCCGTTCTCGGGCGAGGGTGATGATCGGGCAGGGCCAGTCGTTGCGAAGTAGGAGTAGATAGCCGTGAGCAAGCGCACGTACCAGCCGAACAACCGCCGCCGGGCCAAGACCCACGGCTTCCGGCTGAGGATGCGGACCAGGGCCGGTCGCGCCATCCTGGCCGCCCGCCGTCGCAAGGGCCGCGTCGAGCTGTCGGCCTGACAGCCGCCGGCGAGCGCCATGCTCCCTGCTGGCAGTCGCCTGCACACGTCCGGCGAGTTCGCCGCCGTGGTGCGGTCGGGTCGGCGTTCGGCCAGTCCGCGCCTTGTGGTCCACCTGCTGATCCGCGAGACCGGCGGCACCGCAAGAGCCGGTTTCGTGGTGTCGGGAAAGGTCGGTAATGCGGTGGTCCGACATCGGGTGACCCGTCGACTGCGGGCTCTGATCCGCCCGATGCTGGCGACCCTTCCGCCCGGCACGGATGTCGTGGTTCGCGCGTTGCCGGCCGCCGCCGCGGCGCCCAGCTCCGACCTCGGCCGCGATCTGCGGTCGGCCGTCGGCGGCGCGGTCCGGAAGTTGCGGACGCCGGCGACCACCTCAGGGGAGGTCCGGTGACGCCGCCGATCGGGAAGTGGCCGGCCCTGGTGCTCATCGCGCCGATCCGGTTCTATCAGCGATTCATCACGCCGTACACGCCGGCGACCTGCCGGTACTACCCCACGTGCAGTGCCTACGCCGTGACCGCGTTGCGGACCCGTGGGGCCTTCGTCGGTTCGTGCCTGACGGTGTGGCGACTGCTGCGGTGCAACCCCTGGAGCGAGGGCGGGATCGATCACGTACCCGCCAGCGGTTGGCGCCGGGAACGGTCGGCGGCGCCGGGGAGTTCGACCGACCAGGCAGACTTGTCCGGTGCACCGCCGTCGGCGGGTGGCACCAAGACGATCAGGAGATCAGCCGCGTGAGTTTCAACTTCTGGTCCCTGGACTACATCTACTACCCGGTGTCCGGGATCATGTGGGTCTGGCACAAGGTGTTCGGCTTCGTGTTCGGCCCGGACCGGGCGGTGACCTGGGTGCTCAGCGTGATCTTCCTGATCTGGACGCTGCGCGCGCTGCTGTTCAAGCCGTTCATGAAGCAGATGGACTCGCAGCTGAAGATGCAGGCCATCCAGCCGGAGATGAAACGCCTCCGGGAGAAGTACAAGGACGACAAGCAGCGGTTGTCCGAAGAGATGATGAAGCTGAACAAGGAGGCGGGCGTCAACCCGCTGGCGTCCTGCTTGCCGGCCCTCATCCAGGCACCGGTCTTCATCGGACTCTTCCACGTGCTGCGCATGTTCCAACCGGTCAACGACGGTCCCGACGGCCCGGGCGTCTGGTTCTACCGGCAGAACGTTTACTTCTTCGATCACGCCGACGTCGTGTCGATGGGCAACGCCAAGCTGCCGGGCGGAGCGCCGCTCGTCGGCTACATGACGATGGACGCCAGCCAGCTGGCCTTCATGGACGGCGTCCGCGAAGCCATCATCTGGTGGGGCGTGCCGCTGACCATCCTGGCCGGCATCGCCACCCATCTGACCAGCCGCCGGTCGGTTGCCCGGCAGGCGGAGATGAACATCGACGCCTCCGCCAACCCGCAGACCGCGATCATGAACAAGCTGATGCTGTACATGTTCCCCCTGTTCGTGGTGGTCGGCGGACCGTTCTTCCCGCTTGCGATCCTGTTCTACTGGCTGGCCAACAACAGCTGGACGTTCGGTCAGCTGTACGCGGCTCACAAGATCCAGGACCGGCGCGCGCTGGCCAGGGCCCAGGTGGTCGAGGAGGCGAAGGAGGCCAACCGGTTCTCGACGCCGAGGCCCGGGGCGAAACCGAAGGCCAGTGGCAATCGCCCCGTCGTGTCGCCGTCGAAGACCGACGGCGCCTCGAACGGAACCGCGCCGTCCGGGGGTGGTGGCGGTACGTCCGGCAGTGGCGCGTCCGCCAACGGGGGCGTGTCGATGTCCAAGCCACCCGGGGTCAGACCCACTCCCGAGGCCAAACCCACTCCCGGGAGCAAACCGGCACCCGGGAGTAAACCGGTGCCCGGCGCCAAGCCGCGCGGCGGGTCCAAGAAGAAGCGCTGATCGTTCGGTGCGGTGTGCACCGGGGCCCGGGTCGACGACGGTCGGCCGGAGGGGCACGACGGGCACGTCGCCTGACACACGTGGGCCACGTGACCGTGGAGCAAGGGAGACTGCATGACTGAGAATGCGACCACCGTGGCGACCGAGGAGCCGACGCTGCCGACGCCGCCGGCGGACGCGGACGAGCCGGGCGGCAAGCATGACCTGCTGGTCGCCGAGGGCGATGCTGCGGGCGACTATCTGGAGCGGTTGCTGGACATCCTGGACTTCGACGGCGACATCGACCTGGATGTCGAGGGTGAGCGGGCGGTCGTCTCGATCATCGGCGGGGGCGACCTGGCCAAGTTGGTGGGCGACCACGGGGAGGTGCTGGATGCACTCCAGGAACTCACCCGGCTGGCCGCGATGGCGGAGACCGGCCAGCGTTCGCGGCTCATGCTGGACGTTGCCGGTTACCGGGCGCGGCGGCGGGCGGAACTCGATGAGCTGGGCCGGACGCTGGCCGAGCAGGTGGTCGCGTCCGGCGAGCCGGTCCGGCTGTCGCCGATGAACCCGTTCGAGCGCAAGGTCGTGCACGACGCGGTGGGACGGGTGGCCGGTGCCGAGTCGTCCAGCGAGGGTGAGGAGCCGCGCCGTCGGGTCGTCATCAGCACCGTGAGCGCTTGATAGAACGTATGTTCGATAGTCGGCCGTGATGTCGAAATGGGCGCGGTGATCGACGCCGGGGACGCCGGGTCCCCCCTTCCTTCGTCGGTGCCGGGCATGGTCGAACCGGAGCCACCGGTGGCCGCCGAGGTGTTCGGTGATCGGATCGGAATCGCCCGGCGCTACGTCGACCTGCTCACCACCGACGGTGTCGTGCGCGGATTGATCGGCCCGCGGGAGACCGACCGGATCTGGTCGCGGCACGTGCTGAACTGTTTGGCCGTGACAGAGCTGATCCCCCGCGGCAGCCGGGTGGTCGACGTCGGAACCGGTGCCGGGCTGCCGGGCATCATCGTGGCGATCGCCCGGCCGGACTGTCCGGTGGTCCTCCTCGAGCCACTGGAACGGCGGGTCCGATTCCTGCACGAGGTGGTCGGGCAGCTGGACATGACGGATGTGCGGGTCGTGCGTGGGCGGGCCCAGGACGCGCCTGAGGACGTGCGTGGCGCCGACGTCGTGGTGTCCAGGGCGGTGGCGCCGCTGCGCCGGCTCGCGGGATGGTCGGCGGGGTTGGCCCGTCCTGGCGGCCTCGTGCTGGCGTTGAAGGGAGCGGGCGCGGCCGCCGAGCTCGAGCGGGACATGGCCGAGGTGGCCGCGGCCGGTCTGCGGGGAGTGGAAGTGGTCTTCCTTGACGGTCCGGCGGGAACGACGGTGGTGGTGCGGGCAACGCGGTCCGCGCTCGGTCGCGCCCGAAGCCGCGCCGGTGGTCGTGGGGGGCCGGCCGGTCGGCGCGACGGACGGGGGCACGGCCGAGCCGGCTGACCGGCGCCGCGTAGGCCCGTACGGTCGACGCATGCTGATGGATCACCCGTCGCCCGGCGACGTTGCCCTCTCCCGCAGTCCGACCGCTCGGCCCATCGCGGCGGGCGCCGACGACGATGCGGGCCGGTTCTGGTTGGACGTCGATCGCCACTTGGTCCGGTACGGCGCCGGGTTCGTCCCTGAGATCATCGACCGTGCCGAGGGCGCCTACCTGTATACCGCCGCCGGTCGCCGGATCCTGGACTTCACCTCAGGCCAGATGTCGGCGATCCTGGGCCACTCCCATCCGGACATCGTCGCCACCGTGACCTCCCAGGTGCCTCGGCTGGATCATCTGTTCAGCGGGATGGTCAGCCGCCCGGTGGTGGATCTGGCGCGGCGGCTCGCCGAGTCGTTGCCTGCGGCGTTGGAGAAGGTCATTCTGCTGTCCACCGGCGCAGAGTCGAACGAAGCGGCGGTGCGGATGGCCAAGCTGGTCACCGGTGGGCACGAGATCGTGTCCCTCGCCGGATCCTGGCACGGGATGACCCACGGGGCGGCCGCGGCGACCTACAGCTCCGGTCGGAAGGGCTACGGGCCGGTGGCGCCCGGGAACTTCGCGCTGCCCACGCCGAACCCCTATCGGCCCGACCTGCTCGACGAGGACGGCGGCCTGGACTGGCGGCGACAGCTCGACCTGGGCTTCGACCTGATCGACGCGCAATCGGTCGGCGCCCTGGCCGCGTGCCTTGTCGAACCGATCCTGTCCTCGGGCGGTGTCATCGAGCCACCGCCCGGTTACTTCGTCGAGCTCAAGCGGAAGTGCGAAGAGCGCGGCATGCTGCTGATCCTCGACGAGGCGCAGACCGGGTTGTGCCGGACGGGTACGTGGTACGCCTTCGAGCGCGACGGCGTCGTGCCGGACATGCTCACCCTTTCGAAGACGCTGGGCGCGGGTCTGCCGCTGGCGGCGATGATCACCAGTGCGGAGATCGAGGAACGGGCGCACGACCGCGGCTACCTGTTCTACACCACGCACGTATCGGACCCATTGGTCGCGGCGGTCGGCAACGCGGTGCTGGACGTGCTCGAGCGGGAAGAGCTGGACCGGCGGGCGGTCGAGCTGGGATCGGTACTGCGGTCCGGCCTGCTGGAGATCAAGGCCCGGCGCCCGGTGGTCGGCGACGTCCGCGGACGCGGCCTTTTACAAGGCCTGGAGCTGGTGCTCGATCGGGAGACCAAGCAGGGTGCCCCCCGGCTCGGCGGTGAGGTGACCAATCGCTGTCTGGAGCTCGGGCTGCACATGAACGTGGTGCAGCTGCCCGCGATGGGCGGCACGTTCCGCATTGCGCCACCACTGACCATTTCCGAGCAGGAACTGCGGCTCGGGCTGGAAATGCTGGATCAGGCGATCGGCGAATGTGCGGCGTTGCATCTCGGATGATCGGTGTTTCACGTGGAACGGGCGCCGGCCGACATACGCACGCCGCCCCAAACGGCGTGGCGTTCCACGTGAAACATCCACCCGCGACCGGCATCCAGATTCCGGCGTCCACCTGCGGCGTGGTGCCCCAATACCCGTTCCGGCGCACCGTAGCGTGCGAGGCGACCGAACAGGCCCGCCGTTGCGCGCAGCGTTCGGTCGTGAGACGGGGATTCGGGAGGCAGAACGTGAGCATCGACGTCGCCGTGGCACCTGTGACCGGGGCCGCTGTCACCGAGGCCACGAAGGGCCTCGACAACGACGACACACCGCTGGCCAGGGCATCGCTGGCTGCGATCGAGATACGGTCGGGTGAGCTGACGATGCCGCGACCCCGGCATCGCCGGGTGTTCTCGGTCGCCAACCAGAAGGGTGGCGTCGGCAAGACCACGACGACCGTCAACATAGGGGTCGCCCTCGCGCTGGCCGGACTGCACGTGCTCGTCATCGACCTCGACCCCCAAGGGAACGCGTCGACTGCCCTCGGAGTGGAACGCAAGTCCGGAACCCCATCGGTTTACGACGTCCTGATCGGCGAGATCACCCCGGCGGAGGCGATCCAGACCAGCCCCGACGCGCCGCGCCTCGGGTGTATCCCGGCCACCATCGATCTGGCCGGTGCGGAGATCGAGCTCGTCTCGATGCCGGAGCGCGAGACGCGACTGCGTAGGGCCATCGAGGCGATCGACACCTACTACGACTACATCCTGGTGGACTGCCCACCGTCGCTCGGCCTGCTCACCGTGAACGCGATGGCCGCCGTCGATGAGGTGCTCATCCCCATCCAGTGCGAGTACTACGCGCTGGAGGGGCTGGGTCAGCTGTTGCGGAACATCGGGATGGTGCAGGAGCACCTCAATCGCGATCTTGTGGTCTCCACCATCCTGCTGACGATGTACGACGGACGAACCAAACTGGCCGACCAGGTGGCCAACGAGGTCCGCAACCACTTCGGGGACCTCGTGCTGCGCACGACGATCCCCCGGTCGGTCAAGGTGTCTGAGGCCCCGGGGTTCGGCCAGTCGGTGATGACCTACGACCCAGGATCACGCGGCGCGATGAGCTATCTCGACGCCGCGCGAGAGATCGCCGAACGTGGCACGAAGGACCAGCCATGAACCAGGGGTGGGCGGGATCGGCCGATCACCGAGGGCCATGTCGAAGCGATGCTGCCGCAGCAACCGCGGTGGCGGCACGAGTGGGCTTCTTCCGAGAGGTGGCGGCATGACGGGCAAGGCACGTGGCGGTCTCGGTCGCGGACTGGCGGCGCTGATACCGACCGGCCCGACGACGACGACGGTGGCGGATGTCCTGATCAACGGCAGTCCGCCGAAGGCCGAGGCACCACCGCTGTCGCTGGTGACCACTCCCGCGCGAACGCCGGCGGCGGAGAACGCCCTCGACGTCCGTGGTCGTGATGGTGTCGCGGACTCCGACGGCGTTGCAGCACCGCAACAGGGCGGACCCAGGTATGTCGAGGTGCCGGTCGATCGGATCCAGCGCAACTCCCGCAACCCCCGGAGTGTCTTCGACGAGGAGGCACTGGCCGAGCTGACGCACTCGATCAGGGAGTTCGGCCTCCTCCAGCCGATCGTCGTGAGGGCCATCGAGGACGGCCGGTACGAACTGGTGATGGGCGAGCGGCGCTGGCGCGCGGCCGAACGGGCCGGGCTTGCCACCATTCCCGCGATCGTCCGTCGTACGCAGGACGCGGACATGCTCCGGGACGCGTTGCTGGAGAATATCCATCGGGCCAACCTGAATCCGCTGGAAGAGGCGGCCGCCTACCAGCAGCTGCTCGAGGAGTTCGAGGTGACCCAGGAGGAACTCGCCGCCCGGCTCGGGCGCAGCCGGCCCGTCATCTCGAACACCATCCGGCTGCTCAAGCTGCCGATCCCCGTGCAACGGCGGGTCGCCGCGGGTGTCCTCTCCGCCGGGCACGCGCGGGCCCTGCTCGCCCTCGCCGACCCGGATGACCAGGAGCAGCTTGCCGCCCGGATCGTCGCCGAGGGCTTGTCGGTCCGAGGGACCGAGGAGGCCGTGACCCTGATCGTCGGGCACACCGCGCGCCGCCGGCGGGCGGCTCCGACCAGGCGGGCCATTCCCGGCCTGGAGAACCTGGCCGGTGCGTTGTCGGATGCATTCGACACCCGCGTCAGGCTGGAGCTGGGACGGACGAAGGGCCGGATCGTGGTGGAATTCGCGACACAGGAGGACCTGCGCCGGCTGGTCGCCGTGATGGCGCCGTCGGCGATCGATGCCGCGAGCGCCGCGGACCCGGTCGCCGGCTAAGGGCTCCGGCACGGAGCCGAAAGTCCGCAAACAAGATAAAAAGGAGCTATCGGATAAACGGCGTCCAGAGTTATCGCCGAAGACTACGAAAGTCCTTGCCGGACTGCGGTTGTCGATCCGGGCTCAGCCAGGACCGACGCCGCGCCGGGCATGGTGAACGTGTCGACGGGTCGCGGGGCGCCGCCGTGTGTGGGGTGGAGCGGCCCGTCCTATCCTGGTCGGGTCAACGTCGCCCGTCGTGCGGCATTCGACGGGATGGGAGCGCGCCGACGAGCCTGCGGCGCTGCACGCGGTCAACAGGGAGCGGTGTGTCGCGAGCGCTTGTGCCACTGTCGATGTCGACGATCGGGCTGATTCCTGGACGCTGCCGCGGCTGTGTCGCCTGGGAGCTGGAGGCTTCCGCCGCGCGAGCCGCGACCGACGGCGGTGAGGCCGAGTTCGAGAAGGAGGTCTGGCTCTCCGGGGTGATGCTCACCTGGGGCTCGGCCGGCCAGATCGTCATGATGGACGAGCAGCCGGTGGGCTTCGCCCTGTACGCCCCGCCGACCGCGGTGCCAGGGGCGTCCGCCTTCCCCACCTCGCCCGTGTCACCGGACGCCGTCCTCCTCACGACGGCGCGCATCGAGCCCGGGTACCGCGGTCAGGGCCTCGGCCGCTTCCTGGTCGAGGGTGTTGTCCGGGAGCTGACCCGGCGCGGGGTCCGTGCCATCGAGGTGTTCGGTTCCGAGGAATCGGCGGGATTCGGGGTGATGGCACAGGGTCCGCGCGACCACCCGGTCGACGACCACGGCATTCCGGGGTGCGTCCTGCCCGCGGGATTCGCGCGCGCGGTCGGCTTCACCGATGTTGCGCCCCATCATCGGTATCCGCGGCTGCGTCTGGAACTGGGCCGCGACATCGGTTGGAAGGCTGAGGTCGAGGCGGCCCTCGAGGAGCTGTTCGCCAGCATGACGATCCCGGCGGCACCTCCGCGCGCGGAACGGGAGCTGGTGGGCTCCGGAGTGAACCTTACCCGGGGGATCAGGCCGAGTCGCGGATGCGTCGTTCGTGCGCGAGCAGATCGGAGAAGGTGAACGTGCCGGTGTGCGGATCGTCCCGGCCGTCGAGATAGAGGCGCTTGACCGCCACCAACATCCCGTCCGCGATCAGGTTGCGGAAATCGGCGGACATCAGACGTCCCCGCTCGGCCGGGTTCGACAGGTAACCCAGCTCCACCTGGACGGCCGGCATGCGGGTCAGCCGAAGGATGTCCCATGGTCGGTGATGGACCCGACAGTCCGCAAAACGGGTACGGGCGACCAGCTCGCGTTGGACCAGCCCGGCAAGCGTTTCGCCGACCGTGGAAGTCGCGCCCGAGTCCGTGCCGAAGTGGAACGTGGCGATTCCGCAGGCGTGCGGCGACGGCGACCCGTCGATGTGCACGGACAGCAGCAGATCGGCGCCGAAGTCGTTGGCGTATTGGGCCCGCTCCTCCTGGGTGGGGTTCTCGTGCGCTCCCCGGGTGAGGGTGGCGCTCATCCCCGCGGTGACCATCCGGGACCTCAGGCGCTGGGCGATGTCCAAGGTCAGGTCGGACACCTGCACGTCGTCCACCGACCAGCCGGGGTCGTCCGCGCCATGGGCCGGGTCGATCACGATCCGTTTGCCGTGCAGCCGGGGACCAGCCTGCCGAACGAGCTGGTACTCCCGCAGGTACTGCGGCCGGCCACCGGTGACCATCCTGCCGATCCGGTTGAGTTCCTTGTACGTCTCCGCCCCGAACACGCCGTCGTCGATCAGGCCGCGGTGACGCTGGAAGTCGCGGACCGACTGATCGGTCAACAGCCCGAAAATGCCGTCCGGCCGACCGGTGTTGTAGCCCATCTCGGCCAGCCTGGTCTGCAGCGCGGTCACGTCGTCGCCGGTCATCGGTGCAGACAGGGTGTGGATCAGTACCCGATCGCCCAGCTTCCACCGCGCGTCGGTCAGCGATCGGGCGGTCACCGGTCCGACGATCCCGTCGGCGATGAGCCCGCGCCGTTGCTGGAAGTCACGGATGGCTCGATCGACCGCGTCGTCGAACTCGACATGCGTGCGTTCGGTCCCGTTCAGGGAGGGCAACAACTGCAGGCTCGCCAGTGCGTCCCGCAGGTCGGCCACAGCCGACCCTCGATCACCGCGCCGCAGCAGCATCGCTCTCCCTCTGTCGTCGGGCCGTGCCCCTGGGGTGCTCGGTGCACCCACCCACGTTGTGACGCGTCAATCGTCAACGGGTTCACATCGACCGCGAATCCCACTCCCATGCCCGTCCGCCCGCGCCGTCCATCATTGTGCCTCCGATCGGGCCTGGTGCCCGCCATTGCCCCTACGCCACGCAGCCGTGGCGCGACCCCGTCCCCCGCCAGACGCCGAACGCCGCCGACCACCGGTGATTCGGTGGTCGGCGGCGTTCGACAGATCGGGATCGGCGGGCGGACCGCAGACGATCGTGCGGCCCGGGACCGGGGATCAGCCCAGGACGTCGGCGAACTCGGCCAGCAGCGCGGCCTTGGGCTTGGCCCCGACCACCTGCTTGATCGGCTTGCCACCCTTGAAGACGAGCATCGTCGGAATCGACAGGATCTGGTATTGCTGCGCCACCTGCGGGTTCGCGTCGATGTCGAGCTTGGCGACGATGACCTTGTCCTCGTGCTTGCTGGCGATCTCCTCGAGAATCGGGGCGACCATCCGGCACGGGCCGCACCACTCGGCCCAGAAGTCGACGATGACCGGTTTGTCGGACTGCAGGACGTCGGTGGTGAAGCTGTCGTCGGTGACCTTCACGGTGTTGCCCATGCGGGTGCCTTTCTGTTGTTTCTCTTGTGGCTGTGGTCCTGGATGACGCGAGTGTTCGCGACTCAGATCGACAGGGCGTCCTCGAACGCGCCGCGGGGCGCGTCGGGGAACGGATCGGTGGTGTGAGCGATCGCATCGCCGTCGATCGTGTCCGGGACGGGATGGGAGGCCAGATAGTGCTGCGCGTCCAGAGCGGCCGCACACCCCGAGCCGGCGGCGGTGATCGCCTGCCGGTAGGTGTGATCGACAAGGTCACCACACGCGAACACGCCCTCGATGCTGGTTCCGGTCGAGGCGGTCGCGCCGACGTGATGGCCGGTGAGCACGTACCCCTCCCGGTCGGCGTCGATCTGGTCGCGGAACAGCTCCGAGCGCGGGTCGTGCCCGATGGCGACGAAAACCCCGGTGGCCGGCAGTTCGGCTTGCTGCCCGGTGCGGGTGTCGGTGACCGTGACCCCCGCAAGGCTGGCCTCGCCGTGCAGCGCGGTGACCACCGAATTGGTCAGCCACTTGATCTTCGGGTCCTTGCGGGCCCGCTCGAGCATGATCGCGCTGGCGCGGAACTCGTCCCGGCGGTGGACGACGGTGACCGAGCGGGCGAATCGGGTGAGGAAGGTCGCCTCCTCCATCGCCGAGTCGCCTCCGCCGACCACCAGGATGTCGTGGTCACGGAAGAAGAATCCGTCGCACGTGGCGCAGGCGGAGACCCCGTGGCCGATCAGCCGTTGCTCGTCGGGCAGGCCGATGTACCGGGCGGCGGAGCCGGTGGCCAGCACGATCGATCGGGCCCGGTGCGCGACCCCGTCCACGGTGACCGTCTTGACCGGCCCGGAGAGGTCGACCGCCTCGACGTCGACGGTCCGCAGATCGGCACCAAAGCGTTCCGCCTGCTCGCGGATCTGTGCCATCAGTTCCGGGCCCATGATGCCCTGGGGGAACCCCGGGAAGTTCTCGACATCGGTGGTGTTCATCAGGGCGCCACCGTAGGAGTACCCCTCGAACACCACGGGTCGGAGCTCGGCTCGGGCCAGGTAGATCGCCGCCGTGTAACCGGCCGGCCCCGACCCAACGACGATCACATCGTGGATGCGGTCGCCGCCGCTGTGCTGGACCGCGATGGGGTCGACAGCCGGGATGGACACGAACTGGTTCACTACTTCTCCTCACGCAGACCCGGTCGCGCACGATGATAGGGCGGCACGTCCACGGGCCGGCGACTCAGTCTGCTCAACGTCCGGAGCACACCGGTATTCCCGGCATGCCCGGTATCACCCGCGCCGCTCAGGTGCCGAGGACGGTGATCTCGTTGATCTTCGACTGGAACTGGTTGTCCGGCGTCTGGCCGAGCTTGACCACGTACACGATCAGGTACTTGGACTTCGGTGCCTTGGTCAGGTCGACCGTCGCCACCCCGTCGTTCACCATTGCCCATCCGAGCTTGGTCGTCGAGTCGACCGGACCGGGGTTCAGCGAGGTCGCCGTCCGCACCTCGACCACGGTGCCGTTGGTCGCGCTCTTCACCGTCACCTGGGTCGGCGTCGTCTCGTGCTCCAGCTGCAGGGTCAGGCCGACGCCGGACTTGAGGGTCGGCAGCTGCTGCTTGTAGACCCAGGTCAACCAGAACGATCCCTCGTTGCCGTCGAACGCGCGGTCCACGTAATCCTTGTAGTCGGGCGTCCCGTCACCCTCCGGGTCGTACACCGCGCCGCCGACGATCGGCACGGGTGCGGCGGCGGCCGCACCGGCGCTGGATGCCGGGGTATCCGAACCGTCGGAGCCGTCGGTGGTCGCCGACGGGGCATTGGTCGCGGCCGCATCGATCATCGGCAGTTCGTCGGGCGCGCTGTTCTGGATGGACGCCATGAACTGGTTGCTCAGGCCGCCCAGCGCAATGACTATCAGGATCGCGAACACCGCCAGCACGACCCCGGCAAGGCTCAGCTTGGCGCGGCGCTCCCGGATCAGCCGGCGGTCGGCGGCGGACAGCGGCCGGATCTCCGGTGGCGGCGCGGCGTCCGCGACCCCCGCGGTGGTCTCGGGGCTACGCAGGAGCGCCGCGATCGCGCCGACCGCATGGATGCCGTCCGGTTCCTCGGGGTGCAGGGCGCGTTCGGCCAGGGCGGAGAGCGCTTCAGGCACCGTTGCGACGACCTCGTCCGCGGGCATCTCGCGACCCAGCCGGGTCGGTGCGGGCGGCAGCGGCAGGCCCGGACCGGTGGCGCCGCCGGCCGGCACGGGCAGCGGCCACGTGCCGGTCAGCATCAGGTACAGCAGGCCGCCGATGGCCTTGATGTCCTGGTCCGGGGTGGCCGAGGCGTGCGCGATGACGTGTGAGAGCCGAACCTGACCGTCGAAGTTCACCCTGATCAGGGACGGATGGATGGCGCCGAGCGAGACTCCGTTGCGGTGCGCCTCGGCGACCGCCTCGGACAGTTTGGCCGTGATCGAGGTGACCACGTCGCCCTCGAGCGGACCACCCGACACCAGATCGGTGAGGGTGGCCCCGTCGACCCACTGTCCCACCACGTACGACTGGCCGTAGTCGGTGCCGACGTCCAGGGTCTGAGGCAGCCCGACGTGGTGAAGACGGCCTGCCCGGAGGGTGCGGGCGACCGTCGCCGACGTTCCGGTGGTGTCGGGCAGGATCGTCACGGCCATGTCGCGCGGCAGCACGGTGTCCTTGGCCCGCCAGAACCAGTGCCCCGCGCCGTCCGAGGCCACCAGGCTCACCAGCCGGTACCGACCGCCGATCGTCATACCGGGGTTGAGGGCCGCCGCGCCGGCGGCCACCGACGTGTCCGCGGGGCGGTTGTTGCCGTCGGGGTCGCCGCCGTCGCGGACGGTCGGGTCGAGCCGGACCTCGGTCGTCGCCTCCGGGTCGGCGTCGAGCGCCTCGTCCTCCGGCGGAGCGACTGAGCCTCCGCTGCGGTTGTCGGACACCGATTCGAACACCTGCTCCCTGCTGATCGACGACGGACCGGGGATGGTCGGGCCGTTCGCGGCGGACGCGCCCGCGATCGACGCCGGGCTCACCACGAGGGTGCCATGAGCCCCGTCGGGGACGCGTGTGGACACCTCGGGGTGCACCGAGTCGCCGCGTGGCACGCGACGCACCCTGGCCATGATGCGGCGTCGCACCGGATCGAGCTCATCGACGCGCAGCAACAGCGCAAGCACGGCGATGACGATCAGCCCGACCGGTGCGCAGATCAGGATCCGCGCGATCGCCTCACCCAACGAGTCGACGGAGCCGTCGGACAATGCGGCGCCCAACCCGACGGCGACCAGTGCGCCCGCTCCACTGGCCAGCACCATCTTCCCCAGCGTGACCAGGGTCCGTCGGGTCGCCATGGGGCCGTACCGGCGACGCAACCAGATCTCGCCCACCACGGCACCGGCGAGATAGGACACCGTGGTGGCCAACGCCATACCCGGCACGATCAGCGCGGGGCTGAGGTAGACGCAGCCGATCAGCAGCGGAATGCGTACCCCCACCATGACCAGGTTGATCAGCGCGGGGGTGCGGGCGTCCTTCATGGCGTAGAAGACCCGCATCTGCATGAGCGTCACCGCGAACGGCACCAGCCCGAGCGCCAAGGCGGTCAGCGTGCCGGCCAGCACGATCACATCGTCGAGGGACACCGCCCCGTACAACGAGGCGACGATGGCCAGCGGGATGGCCAGCACGATCATGCCGGCGGCGATCGGCACCAGGGCGACGATCGACAGCCGGTTTCCCAGGGACGCGTCGTCCTTCATCTTCTCGTGCTGTCCGGCGGCGGCATGCCGGCTCATCCGCGGCATGATCGCGGTCAGGATCGACACACCGACGATCCCGTACGGCAGCTGGAACAGCAGCGACGCGAACGCGTAAAGGGAGATGCCACCCTCGATGTTCGCCGACGCCACCCGCGTCACCACGATGTAGCCGGCCTGCGAGATCAGCACATAAAGGATCGCCCACAACATCAACTGGCCGGCCTCGAGCAGGCGGCGGTCGCCGCCCCAGCGCCAGCGGAACCGGAACCCGCCACGCAGCAGCGACGGCACCATGACCAGCGCCTGCATGACGATGCCCGCCGTCGTGCCCAGACCCAGGACGAGGAACTGTTCCCGGGACAGCGCGGACAGCGCGCCACCGTCACCGGCCGGGTTCTGCGTGTCGCCGGGTGTCACGATCAGGATCACGCCGATCGTGATGACCACCAGGTTGTTGGCCACCGGCGCCCAAGCCGGCACCCCGAACTTCTCCTTGGTGTTCAGGATCGCACCGAACAGCGCAGCGACGCCGTAGAAGAAGATCTGCGGGAGCAGCAGCAGCGCCAGCCCGTTGGCCAGGTCCCGATCGACAAGGCCGCCGTCGCCCGACAGGTACACGCTGGTCAGCAGCGGCGCGGCGGCGATCGCAAGTCCGGTGGCACCGATCAGGCCGACGAACGCCATGGTCATCAGCCGCTGGGTGTAGCCGTCGCCGCCGTCCGGGTCCGACCTGGCCCTGGACAGCAGGGGGATTGCCACCGAGGTGAGCACCCCCCCGATCAGGAGCTCGAAGATGATGTTGGGCAGGGTGTTGGCGATCGTGTAGGCGTCGTTGACCATGCCGAAGCCCAGGAACGCCAGGATGACCACCTTGGCCAGGAAGCCGGTGGCCCGGCTGACCAGGGTGGCCAGCGCCATGACCGCGCCTGCCCTGACGACGCCCGCCGTGCGAGCGGTCTTCATGCCGGAGACGTCGTCGTGCGCGGTCGCGGGCCCGTCGGTCGCGCCGGCAGGCCCGTCGCTCGTCAGCAGGTCGTCGTCGGAGGTCTCGTGGGTGGTCACGAACGGAATCCCTGTCGGTTCTCGGTCCGGCCGCCGGCCGGCTGGGACACGCCGGGAACCAGCCGCCGGTCCGCAGGCCCCGGTTGCGGTGCAGCGGGCATGCGCGGTGGCGACGGTCCGGCCGACGGCTCGGGCCGGTCCGCCGACCGGCCCGGATCCCCGGTGATCGAGTCGGCGGGGTCCGCGATGTCGGGGCGGGAACGGGCGGCAGCCGCGGCGATGCGCGCTCGCCGCCCGCGCAGCCGCTGCCGGATGCGAAGCGCCACCATGATCACCAGGACGCCACCGGCGACGACCATCAGGATGACGGTCAGCGCGCCGTAGGCGCTGGATTCCACCGATAGTTGTACGGGCGTGCCCCAGGTCGATCCGTCCGGCCCGGCGAGCGTGGCGGTCACCTGGAACTGCCCCGACCTGGTCACCTCGGTCGGGATCTTCACCTGCTGGGAGCGTCCGGCCGGGATGATCTGTACCGGCTGGTTGACGACGGTGAGTCCGACCATCTCGCCGCCGGTCAGCTCGACGGTGACCGGCACGTCGTACGGCAGGCTGTTCTGCACCGTCAAGACCAGCGGCGACGTCGACGAGGCCAGCGTGTAGGAGTTGCCGGCGGACGCGATCTGAACGCCGGACCGGACCTGTGTCACCGTCGACTCGACCGTGGTCAGATTCGACTCACCCACCCCCGGATCGGTCCGGAAGGCGGTCGACGCGGCCGCATCGAGGGCCTGGTCCAGCGGGTCGAGGAGGGCGGCCGGATCGGTTGGTTGGGGCACCGTCGCCAGGGCGGCACGGAGTTCGGCCACCGACGCCCGGGCCGTCGCCACCCGGTCCAGGTAGCCGGACGGCAACTCGCGGTCCTGCGCCTGTGCCGGGTACTCCACGCTCGCGACCTGCGTGGCGGTGGAGGTGAGGGTGGCCAGCGACTCTCCGGAGATCACCCCGCTGCGACCGAGTTCGCCGAGCAGGCCGATGAACGCGACGAGGTCGGCGGCATCCGGCGACCATCGGCGGACGGGCGCGAACACAGCCGGTGTGGTGGTGCCGTCAGCCTGCTGCTGGGCCAGCGAGGCGGTGAGCGAGTTGACCGTCATCGCCCACCCGGACTGCCGGCGGTCGTCGATGAGCCGGTCCAGGCCACCGAGCACGTCGGTCCGGGCGATGGCGGAGGGAAGTCCCGGTGCCGATCCGGCGTCGATGACCGCGCTCGCGACAGGGCGGCCGTCGGAACCGGCGGGCGCCTCCACGGACGCCTGGGACAGCAATCCGGTGCGGTCGCCGGCCGCGATCAGGGCCGCCAGGGTGGCGTCGTCGACGGCCCCGTCGATCGGGAACGCGGTGTCCGGGGTGACCGACGCGCCGAGCATCCGGCGTCCCACCTCCCGACCGTGGTTCTCTGTTGCGGCCACCTCGGCCGTCATGCCGGCCCTGACCAATGCGACCACGTCCGGGTCCCCATAGGGCAGCAGCACGACCGGGTGCTCGGCGGCGACGCCGCGGAGTCGTTCGAGGAAGGACGTCGCGGCCTGCTGGCCGGTTCCGGCGACCGTGCCCGGAACGTCGACCGATGCGGGCGCCGGGGTACCGGTCGGCGTGCCTGCGTCCGGGGTGGCGGGGACCACCGGTTCGGTCGCCGGCCCGGTGGCGGGCTCGGTGGACGGGGGAGCCGGACCGGTCGACGGCGCCGCGCCGGCCGGGCCCGACGGTAGCGCGGTGACCGCCGGTTGTTGCTCGCCGGGCGCCACCACCCGGTACGGACCTGTCATCCGGTCCAGTTCGTCCAGCAACTGCGGATCGACGACCACGGTCAACAAGCCGGACGGCAGGTCCCGGGCCGCGGCCGAGGTCAGCCCGTCCAGCAGGGTGACCAGCCGGCCACCGGGCGAGATGGCCGTGAGCAGGTCGTCGTCCAGGAACACGTCGCCGACCCCGAGGTGCGGTCGGTCGACCAGCGGCCACACGAAGTTCATCGGGGTCGCCCGGCCAGTCGGTACCGTCGATCCGCCCGGGGCCGGCGACGTGGTCGCGCCCGGCACTGCCATGACCGTCAGCAGCAGGTACAGCTCACCGATCCGGGCCTCGAGCGGTCCGGCCGGCAACGACACCCCGCCGTTGACGTTGACCATCAACGGGTAGACGCCCGGCCGGGTGATGTCCAGCCCGGCCGGCATGGTGATCGCCACGGTGAAGGTGAACGGCGCCGAGGCGCCGCCGGGCAGTGACGAGGACAGCGGGGTGAAGGTACTCGGCACCTGTGCGACCGGTTCGGCGGGATCGGCGAGCTGGTCACGTACCTGCGCTCCGGAGCGCAGCGCATCGCCGCGCTGGAACCGGTAGGACAGGTCGACCAGAGCCTCCTGGCCGGTGTTCGTCATCGTGCCGGAAACCGTGAGGGTGCTCGGACCGCCCGCGGTGACCAGGGTCGGGTCGATCGAGGTCACGTCGAAGCCCAGGCGGGTCACGTAGCCGGCGTCCGGTGCGACGGCCAGCGAGGAGACGGCCGCGACGATCTCGGGCGCGGCCTGGTGGGCGGAAGCGGTGCCCGCCGCGGCCGGCGCCAGCAGCAGCAGCCCCGCGGCGAGCGTCACCAGCCGGATGCCGGCCCGTCGCCGGGATCGACCGCGCCGACATCGGTGGCGGACGCCGTCCAGCTGGGGATGCGTCACGCGGTGTCCGCGAAAAGCTCGACCGCACGCCGGACCAGACGGCGTTCCCCGGCGTAGGCGAGGCGGCTGGTCAGGTCGGTCAGCGGAACCCAGGCGACCTCGGTGACCTCTACGTCGGCGTCCGACAGTTCACCCGACACCGCGACCATCAAGTAGTGATGGACCCGTTTGTGGATCCGGCGGCCCTGGACGACGAACGTGTAGTCGACGCTGCCCAGCCGGGCCGTGATCCGGCCACTGATCCCGGTCTCCTCCTCGACCTCCCGGACGGCGGCCTGCTCGTGGGTCTCGCCCTGCTCCACATGGCCCTTCGGCAGGGACCAGCGCAGCCGGCCACGCCGATCCAGCCGGCCGATGAGAGCCCCGGACGCGGTGCCGTCGAGGGTGCGCACGACCAAGCCGCCCGCGGAGGTCTCATCGGCCGGTCGGCGAGGTCGGGGCGGCCCCGGCGCTCGGCGGCGGGCGGGGGGCATGGGCCGATGGTAGTGCTGTGAGCTGTTCGAACGACGCAGTCGCGCGGTGCGGCAACACGGCCGCAACACGTCATTCGCGGTCCTCGGCGCGGCTCCGTCGGTCGATGCGGCCGATGCCGGTCGATAGACTGGCCGGTCGTGTCCAGGTTGCCGCGCCCATCCCAGCCCACCGGTGCGCCGGCCCGTGAACCCGTTCGCGCCGCCGGCCGGCTGTCGTCGTTGCAGCGTGCCGCCGTCGCCGAACTCCTGCGGATCGCACCGGTCGCCGACGAAGTGGGCGCCAGGTTCGCCGCCGCCGGACACCAGCTGCACCTGGTGGGCGGGTCGGTGCGGGACGCGCTGCTCGGCCGGCTCGAGGACGACCTGGACTTCACCACCGATGCCAGGCCCGAGCAGGTGCTCAGGCTGCTCGAGGGTTGGGCGGGGGGCACCTGGCAGACCGGCATCGAGTTCGGCACGGTGGGCGTGACCAAGGCCGGGTTCCGGTTGGAGATCACCACCTTCCGCTCCGACCTGTACGACGGGGACACCCGAAACCCGGTGGTGACCTTCGGCGACACACTCGAGGGCGACCTGTTGCGCCGCGACTTCGCGGTGAACGCGATGGCGGTGTCGGTGCCCGGGCATGCGTTCACCGATCCGTTCGGCGGCCTGGCGCAGCTGACCGAGCGGGTGCTGGACACGCCGGGTACGCCGGAGCAGTCCTTCCGGGACGATCCGCTGCGGATGCTGCGCGCCGCAAGGTTCGTGTCCCAGCTCGGCTTCCGTCCGGCGCGGCGGGTGGTCGCGGCGATGGCTGCGATGGCCGTCGAGATCGACCGGATCACCCCCGAGCGGGTCGGCGCCGAGCTGGTGAAGCTGATCATGGGCGAGCATCCGCGGGAGGGGTTGACCCTGCTCACCGACACCGGGTTGGCCGACCGGGTGTTCCCCGAGCTGCCGGCTCTGCGTCTGGAACGGGACGAGCACCACCAGCACAAGGACGTCTACGAGCACACGCTGACCGTGCTCGACCAGGCGATCGCGCAGGAGACCGACGGCCCGGACCTGACGCTGCGGCTGGCGGCATTGATGCACGACATCGGCAAGCCGGCGACCCGCAGGTTCGAGCCGGGTGGGGGCGTGAGCTTCCACCACCACGAGGTGGTCGGCGCGAAGCTCACCCGCAGGCGGCTGCGCGCGCTGCGGATGCCGAAGGCACTGATCGACGACGTGGCCATGCTGACCTTCCTGCACCTGCGGTTCCACGGGTACGGCACCGGCGCCTGGACCGACTCCGCGGTGCGTCGTTACGTCACCGACGCCGGCCCGCTGCTGCCGCGTCTGCACAGGCTGGTGCGGGCCGACTGCACCACCCGTAACCCCAGCCGACGGGCCGCGTTGCAGCGGTCCTACGACTCGCTCGAGGAGCGGATCGCCAGGATCGCCGCCGAGGAGGATCTGGCGCGGGTGCGTCCCGACCTGGACGGTAATGCGATCATGCAACTGCTCGGGGTGCCTCCGGGGCCGGTGGTCGGCAAGGCGTGGGCGTACTTGAAGGAGCTCCGGTTGGAGAGTGGGCCGCTGGGGCGGGAGGCCGCCGAGGCTGCCCTGCTGGAATGGGCGCGGCGCGAGGGCGTCATCGACTGACGCGGCCCGTGTCGGTGCCTCAGCCGCGTGACTGGTCGGCGGGTAGCTGTGCGGCCACGTCCGTACCCGAATCCGCACCGGCGGGGCCGCCCGGCCCGGTCGGCTCGGCCGCCGGCTCGGAGTGGGCGATCACCTTCACCGGCCGGCCAGGCCTGCGCATCAGCCGTCGCATCGCCCAGCCGTATCCCCACCCGGTGAGCAGGAACGTCGCGGCGACCAGCATCACCGCGGCCAGCCCGTTGCCGGTGGGCGGCACGATGAACACACCCAGCACGAACGCCAGCACGTAGGACAGGTTGTTCATCGTGTCGTAAAGGGCGAAAACCCGTCCGACGTAGGCGTCGTCGGCGTCGGCCTGCACCACCGAGTCCATGCACACCTTGCTGGACTGGTATGCGAACCCGACGGCGAACGTGGTCACCAGGGTCGACCAGATGGTGAACAGGCCGCCGACGCCCAGGACGATCACCGCGACCACTGTCAACAGGATCACCAGCCACCGGGTGCGGCCCATGTGGCGCACGACGGGGGCGGTCACCACGGCGCCGGAGAACACCCCGATGGCGCCCGCGGCAAGCACCTCGGCGATGCCGGCCGGACCGGGCCGGAGGAATCCCATGCCCTCGGTGAAGTACTTCTGGAACAGCAGCAGCACGACCATCGTGCACATGCCGAAGCAGAAGCGCACGGCCATCACGACGAGCACCGCCAGTCCCACGGTCGGCCGCTGCCTGACGTGGTGCAGCCCGCTGGCGAAGCCCTGCAGCACGGCCCGCACCGTCTGCGCGGGTTCGTCGGTCTGATCCGGCCCCAGCTCCATCAACCGGAAGCGCGTGGCGATCAGGGCGCCGAGAAGATAGAAGGCCAGCACCGAGGCGGTGACGATGGCGATCCGTCCGCTCGACTCGCCGAGCAGACCGCGCATGGCGATGGCGTACCCGCCACCGATCGCGGTGGCGATGGCCCCTGAGGTCGTGGCGAGCGCGTTCGCGCCGACCAGTGAATCCTGCGCGACGGTGTGCGGCATCGACGCGGAGAGCCCGGAGCCGACGAACCGGCCGACCCCCATGATCAACAGTGCGGTGACGAACAGCACGATGTTGGGCAGGTCGGCGGCGATCTCCAGGGCCACGATCGCCACCAGGGCACAGCGGAAGAGGTTGGCCCACACGATGACTCGGCGGCGGCTCCACCGGTCCAGCAGGGCCCCGGCGAACGGTCCGATGAGCGAGTACGGCAGCAGCAGCACCACGAACCCGCCGGCGATGTCCGCGGGCTCGGTCTGCCGTTCCGGGCTGAACAGCACCAGCACCGCCAGCGCACCCTGGAACGCGCCGTCCCCGAAGGCGCAGAGCACCCTGACCGCAACGAGCCGACGTAGTGCTCGAACCTGCAGCAGATGGAGCAGGCCTCGCACCGACGGCCGGGTTGCCGCACCCTTCCCCGGAGTCGGCGGTCCTGCGGGGGTCACGGTCGAACGGTACGCGCGAAAGGCCGGACTTTCCCACCATGGTTCCCACGAAGGCCGCAACCATCACTGACCGGAACTCGTTCGGGTCGGCGGGGGTTCGAAGCGCGCGGAACGCGGGTCGATCGGAGAATGTGGGGCGATGAGGGAGATCGAGTCGCTTCGCGCGGGGATGTTGCTGGTGGCCACCCCCGGCCTGCGCGACCCGCATTTCCGACGCACGGTGGTGTACCTGGTCGCGCATGGCGGCGACGGCACCGTGGGAGTCATTCTCAACCGGCCGAGCGAGACCGCGGTGCAGAATGTCCTGCCGGCGTGGGCCTCGCACACCGCCCGCCCGCACGCCGTGTTTGCCGGAGGCCCGGTGCAGACGTCGGCCGCGATGTGCCTGGGCGTGTGCCGAACGGGAACGAACCCGCGCGAGGTGACCGGTGTGGTCGGGGTGACCGGTCCGGTCGTCCTGGTCGACCTCGACGGCGACCCCGGGGTCGTGTCCCAGTCGCTGCGCGGCATCCGGATCTACGCCGGTCGGGCGGGCTGGGACGCCGACCAACTGGTCGACGAGATCGTCGAGGGCTCCTGGTTCGTGGTGCCGGGCCTGCCCGATGACGTGCTCGCCGGACCGCGGACCGACCTGTGGTTCAGCGTGCTGCGCCGCCAGCCGTACCCGATGTCCCTGATGGCCTACCACCCCGGGGATCTGACCAGGAACTGAGCAGGAGTCGGGGACGGCGGACCGACGGGGTCGGCCGCGCCAGCCGGGAACACCGGTCAGGCGGACCCTGCCGCGGGCTCGCCGCTGCGGGTCAGCTTGGCGCAACCTCCTCCGCCGCACCCGCAGCCGCCGCACCCGGCGCCACCGGACGCCGGCCGACGGGCCGGGATCGGCACGTACCGGGCGGCCCGATCGCCAAGGACCCCGGCCGTCACCAGCAATGCCGAGCTCGCGGCGAGCGCGACGGCGAACACCATCACCGCGCCCGAGGTGGTCAGCGGCAGCACGAGCAGCATGATGGCCAGCAGCGCGGCGATCGTTGCCGCGCCGATCGCTATCGGTGCGGCGACCCGGTTGGCGACGGTGAACGCGTCATCGCTGGCCAGACTGGCCGGGGTCCGGACACCGAGTCGCCCGTCCCGGGACAGCGTGCCCGATCGGCCGCGAATACCCATCGTGGCCGACAAGGTGGCGACCGCCAGCAGCAGCACGGCCGAGGGAATCGTCAACGCCAGGGATGCGGTCGGCACGGCGGTCATCCTATGCGCCGTGGCCGGTCCGGTTCAGCGGGTTGATGTCCCGCCGATGGCTGACCGCAGGCCGTTCGCCCAGAGGTCCCGCAGCAGCGCGATCTCGGCCAGGTTGTCGGCGCCCAGCGCGGTGATTCCCCGGATCCATCGGCGGTAGCCGTCCTCCAGTGCGGCCAGCGCTTCGTCTGCCGAGAACCGCATCGACAGCCACTCGGGTCCTCCGAGTTCGGCGATCGCCGATCCAGTCGGTGACAGGCGGAATCCGAAGGGGCCGTTCTGTGCGGCAGAGTAGACTCCCGCCCATGACGGCGGCCCTGCTTCTTCACCGCCGCGCGTTTCGGTGCTGACGGGAGCAAATCTCGGGCGAACCGATCAGGCGCGGCGTTCCCTCCTGTCCCGCAGGAGGGATTTTTTGTGCGATCGGCCGGAAGCGGCACCGACCAGGCAGGAACAGGAGCAACGGTGATGACGACGCAGAGCACGACCGAACCCCGGGCCGCCGTCGGCGACGAGGCCGGCGCCGATGCAGCCAACGACACCGCGCCGCCCTTCCGCTACACCGCTGCGCTGGCGCACGAGATCGAGACCCGCTGGCAGGACCGGTGGGCGGCCGAAGGCACGTTCGAGGCGCCCAACCCGGCCGGCCCGCTGGCCCCGGCGGACGGCGCGCCGGTGCCGGCCGACAAGCTGTACCTGCTGGACATGTTCCCGTACCCGTCCGGCGCGGGACTGCACGTCGGGCACCCGCTCGGCTACATCGGCACCGACGTGATGGGCCGGTTCATGCGGATGACCGGTCGGAACGTGCTCCACACCATCGGGTACGACGCGTTCGGCCTGCCGGCGGAGCAGTACGCGGTACGCACCGGTACCCATCCGCGGACCACCACCGAGGCGAACATCGCCCGCTACCGGGCCCAGCTGCGCCGGCTGGGCTTTGCCCACGATCAGCGCCGCAGCGTGGCCACCACCGATCCGGAGTTCTTCCGCTGGACGCAGTGGATCTTCACCCAGCTGTTCGAGGCCTGGTACGACGACACGGCCGGGCAGGCCCGGCCCGTCCAGGCGCTGATCGAGGAGTTCGCCTCCGGGGTGCGGCAGACCCCGGGCGGACGCCGGTGGGCCGAGCTGTCCTACGTCGAGCAGCACCGGGTGCTGGCCGGGTACCGGCTGGCCTACATCGACGAGGCACCCGTGAACTGGTGCCCCGGCCTGGGCACGGTGCTGTCCAACGAGGAGGTCACCGCGGACGGGCGCAGCGCGATCGGCAACTACCCGGTTTTTCGGCGCAACCTGCGTCAATGGATGATGCGGATCACCGCCTACGCCGACCGGCTGTTGGACGACCTGGACCGGCTGGATTGGCCGGAGTCGGTCAAGTCGATGCAGCGGAACTGGATCGGCCGGTCCGAGGGCGCCAGCATCACCTTCCCCGTTGCTTCACGTGAAACGTTGCCCGGCAACGAGTCCCAGTCGATCGAGGTATATACCACACGACCGGACACGATCTTCGGGGCCACCTATATGGTGCTGGCCCCCGAGCACCCGCTGGTCGATGAGATCACCACCGTCGGCTGGCCGGAGGGCACCGACCCGCGGTGGACCGCCGGGGCCCAGACCCCGAACGAGGCCGTCGCGGGGTACCGGCTGGCGGCGTCGCGCAAGTCGGATCTCGAACGGCAGCAGGACGCCGGAGGTGGGGTGAAGACCGGCGTCTTCACCGGCGCGTACGCGATCAACCCGGCGACCGGCGCGGCGCTGCCCATATTCATAGCGGATTACGTGCTGATGGGCTACGGCACCGGCGCGATCATGGCCGTTCCCGGACAGGACGTCCGGGACTGGGATTTCGCCACGGTGTTCGGCCTGCCGATCGTCCGCACCGTGCAGCCGCCCGCGGACCACCCCGACGACGAGGCCTACACCGGGCAGGGACCCGCGATCAACAGCGCCAACGACGAGATCAGCCTGGACGGGCTGGATGTCGCGGCCGCGAAGACGGCGATCATCGGCTGGCTGGTCGAAAAGGGGTTCGGGAAGGCCCAGAAACAGTACAAGCTGCGGGACTGGCTGTTCTCCCGGCAGCGGTACTGGGGCGAACCGTTCCCGATCGTCTACGACGAGCACGGGGTGGCCATCTCGCTACCGGATGATCAGCTGCCACTGAGCCTGCCCGAGGTGAGCGACTACTCGCCGCAGTCCTTCGACCCGCAGGACGCCACCTCGCAGCCGGTGCCGCCGCTGGCCCGGGCGACCGAGTGGGCGACCGTCGAACTGGACCTGGGCGACGGGCCGAAGACCTACACCCGTGAGCTGAACGTGATGCCGCAGTGGGCCGGCTCCTGCTGGTACGAGCTGCGCTACCTGGACCCGACCAACGACAAGGCCTTCTGCGACCCAGATGTCGAGCGGTACTGGATGGGCCCGAGGAATCAGGACAGCCCCGTCGGCGTCAAGGACCCGGGTGGGGTCGATCTGTACGTCGGCGGTGTCGAGCACGCGGTGCTGCACCTGTTGTACTCCCGGTTCTGGCACAAGGCGTTGTACGACCTGGGGCATGTGTCCAGCGAGGAGCCGTTCCGGAAGCTGTTCAACCAGGGCTACATCCAGGCCTACGCCTACACCGATGAGCGTGGGCTGTATGTGCCCGCTGACGAAGTGGTTGAGGTCTCCGCTGATCGATTCGAGTATCAGGGCCGACCCGTCACCCGCGAGTACGGGAAGATGGGCAAGTCCCTGAACAACGTGGTCACGCCCGACGAGATGTGCGAGCGGTTCGGCGCCGACACGTTCCGGATGTATGAGATGGGCATGGGTCCGATGGACATGTCCCGGCCCTGGCAGACCCGCGACGTCGTCGGCTCGCAGCGCTACCTGCAGCGGCTGTGGCGGCTGGTCGTCGCTGAAGACACAGGGGACACCGTCGTCTCCGACGAGGAACCGGACGCCGAGACGCTGCGGTTGCTGCACCGCACCATCGACGGCGTCCGCACCGACTACGCCACCATGGGGTACAACACCGCGATCGCCAAGCTGATCGTGTTGACCAACCACCTGACGAAGTCCGGTACCCCGGTGGCCCGGTCGGTGGCCGAGGCGCTGGTGCTGATGACCGCACCACTGGCCCCGCACATCGGCGAGGAGATGTGGGCACGGCTGGGGCACAGGGAGTCGCTGGCGCGCGGGCCGTTCCCGGAGGCGGACCCCGCGTTGTTGGTGGCCGAGCGGGTCGAGTACCCGATTCAGGTGAAGGGCAAGGTTCGGGCACGGATCACCGTCGATGCCGACGCATCGGCGGGGGATCTGGAGGTGGCGGCGCTGGCCGAACCCCGCATCGTCGAGATCCTGGCAGGCGCCGCGCCGCGAAAGGTGGTCGTGGTGCCGGGCAAGATGATCTCCATCGTGCCGTGACGCCGATCGGCCCACCACGGGAGTTCCTGGTCGGCTGCTATACCTTCGGCGCCGGTGGCCGCGGCCGCCGGATCGAGTTCGTCGCGCACGACCCGGTGACCGGACGGTGGGCGCTGCTCACCGACCACGACGTGGCCGAGCCCATCGCCGGCGGGTCGAGTACCGAGCAGCCGGAATCGCCGTCGTATCTGGCTCGGCATCCGGACGGGCGGCACGTCTACGCTGCCGGCGAGGTGTCGGACGGCCGGGTGTGGGCGTTCGGGATCGCAGCCAACAGGCACGGGCTGGCCGTACTGGGCTCGGCGTCGACCGGGGGCGCACACCCCTGTCATCTGGCGGTGGACCCGTCCGGCCGGGTGATTGTCACCGCGAACTACGCATCGGGCAGTCTTGCGGTGCACCGACTGCGACCCGACGGCGGGATCGGCGAGCTGACCCAGCTCGTACAGCACCGGGGGTCCGGCCCGGACGTCGAGCGGCAGGCCGGGCCGCACGCCCATATGGTGTTCTTCGCCGACGACACCCTGGTGCTGGCCGTCGATCTCGGGGCCGACCTGATCGCAGCCCACCGGCTCGACCCGGCCGCGGGAGTGCTTGACCTGCTCGCGTCCTCGCCGGTGCCGGCCGGGTTCGGGCCTCGGCATCTGGTGATGTTGCCGGACGACCGGCTGGCGGTGGCCGGGGAGCTGACCGGCGAGATCGCCCTGCTGCGCCTGGACCGGGCCACCGGCGCGTCGACCGTGCTGGACGTGCGGGCGGGTTCGGACGTCACCGAACGGCCCGCGGCGCCCAGCGGCATCGGTCGCACCGACGACGGGCGGTTCGTGGTGATGGCCAACCGCGGCCCGGACACCGTTACCGCCTTCGCCGTACGCGGTGAGTCCCTCCAGTTGGTCGACGAGATCCCTTGTGGCGGCGAGCATCCGCGCGATCTGACGGTCGTCGGGGATCTGATCTACGTCGCCAACCAGAACAGCGACGCCATCACGGTGCTCACGATCGACCTCGCTTCCGGGGACCTGGCGGCGACCGCCAGCAGGTTCGGCACCCCCAGTCCTACGCAGGTCCTGCCGATGCCGGATTCGCACACCCACGGGAGATGAGCACATGGCGGACTACCGGATCGTCCGGCTCCAGGTGCAACGCGGGCCGGTGAAGGTCGGCAGGGCGCCGCTGCGTTCCTACCAGCCCGCCGCGATCGTGTCCGTGGAACGGATCCTCGCGGAACCGCGCGGCGTTCGCGGCGTGACCCCGGACGGCGAGGAGATCCTTGACGTGCACCATCGGGATCACCCACAGTCGCGGGATCCCAAGGGGCGAGCGGGATTCCTGGTCATGGGCACCGGCGACTACGTCGCCCTGCGGCAGCGTTACGGGGAGCACGTCGTCGACGGGATCGCCGGCGAGACGGTACTCGTGGACGCCCCGGACGGGTTGGCCCCGCTGACCCCGCCACCGGTGGTCACGGTGTCAACCGCGGACGGTCCGCTGGAGTTGCACGACGTCCGGGAGGCCGATCCGTGTGTCGAGTTCAGCCGGTTCTGCCTGCGGCAGGGGCCGTCGCCGGTGGTGGACGCGGCGGTCCGGCGGGCGCTGATCGATCTCGACCACGGGGCCCGCGGGTACCGGTCGATCGCCTCGGGGGTGGCGACGATCCGTGTGGGCGACCTGGTCACCATCGGATAGCCGAGCCATACACGCGCTGTCGGTGAGGGCGTCGACGAGCGCCGCTCACGCCCACCCGCACCAGGCGGCCAGAGCCACAGGACCGGCGGTAGACCGCCGGAGGCGCGGTTTTCGCGATCGGCGTCGGGACGGATGAGCAGCCCCGACCCGCGGGTCTCGCGAGCGGGGCTGCTCAGTCCCATCAGCCCTTCAGCGAAGGATCAGAAGTCGATCTCGCCGGCGATGAACTTCTCCACGTTGTCCCGGGCCTGGTCGTCCGGGTACTGCACCGGCGGGGACTTCATGAAGTACGACGACGCGGACAGGATCGGGCCCCCGATGCCGCGGTCCTTGGCGATCTTCGCGGCGCGCACCGCGTCGATGATGACGCCGGCCGAGTTCGGCGAGTCCCACACCTCCAGCTTGTACTCCAGGTTCAGCGGGGCGTCGCCGAAGGCGCGACCCTCCAGCCGCACGTACGCCCACTTGCGGTCGTCCAGCCAGGGCACGTAGTCGCTCGGGCCGATGTGCACGTTGCGGGCGCCCATGTCCCGGTCCACCTGGGAGGTGACGGCCTGGGTCTTGGAGATCTTCTTGGACTCCAGCCGGTCCCGCTCCAGCATGTTCTTGAAGTCCATGTTGCCGCCGACGTTCAGCTGCATCGTGCGGTCCAGGATGACGCCCCGGTCCTCGAACAGCCTGGCCAGCACGCGGTGCGTGATGGTGGCGCCGACCTGCGACTTGATGTCGTCGCCGACGATCGGCAGGCCGGCCGCGCGGAACTTCTCCGCCCACTCCGGGGTGCTGGCGATGAACACCGGCAGAGCGTTGACGAACGCGCAGCCTGCGTCGATCGCGCACTGCGCGTAGAAGCGCACCGCATCCTCCGAGCCGACCGGCAGGTAGCAGACCACGACGTCGGCGCGGGCCTCGCGCAGGGTGGCGACCACGTCCACCGCCTCGGCCGGCGACTCGGTGATGGTCTCCTGGTAGTAGCGACCGAGGCCGTCATGGGTGACCCCGCGCTGGACGACGACACCGGTCGGCGGCACGTCGGCGATCTTGATCGTGTTGTTCTCACTTGCGGTGATGGCTTCGGAAAGATCGAAGCCGACCTTCTTGGCGTCGACGTCGAAGGCGGCGACGAATTCGAGGTCGCGTACGTGGTAGTCGCCGAACTGCACGTGCATCAGGCCGGGCACGGTCGAGGCCGGGTCCGCGTTCTTGTAGTACTCGACGCCCTGGACCAGCGAAGATGCGCAGTTCCCGACGCCGACGATGGCGATTCTGATGGTGTTGCCCGAGGGGCTCATGATTGTTCCTCCTGTGTGTCGGCCGAAGCCGGGTCGGTCCCTGGATGGACGGGTGCTCCGGGAGGCGACGCTGCCTGGCGTTCCTGAGCGGTTGTTGGGTTGGGTGGGGCGGTCGGGGGAGGCCGCGGCGTGCCTTCGGCCGGAAGCCGGTCTCGCTCGGCATCGATCAGCTCGTTGAGCCAGCGGACCTCACGGTCGGAGGCCTCCAGCCCGAGCTGATGCAACTCGGCTGTGTAGGTGTCGAGGCGGTCGACGGCACGGCCGACCGCCGAGCGCTGACCCTCCCTGCGCTCCTCGACCCGGCGTCGGCGGCCCTCCAGGATGCGCATGCGGGCCTCGGCCGAGGTGCGGGAGAAGAAGGCCAGGTGCACGCCGAATCCGTCGTCGGACCAGGACTGGGGTCCGGTGTCGCGCAGCAGGTCCGCAAGGCGCTCCTTGCCCTCGGCGGTGATCCGGTAGACGACCCTCGAGCGCCGGCTGGCCAGCGGAACCGCGTCCGCGTCCTGCTCGGGGTCCTCGGTGGTGATGAACGATGCGGCCTGCATCCGCTTCAGCGTCGGGTACAGCGAGCCGTAGCTGAATGCCCGGAACGTGCCGAGCGTCGTGGTCAGCCGCTTGCGCAGCTCGTAACCGTGCATCGGGGAGTCTGCAAGCACGCCGAGCAGCGCCAGCTCGTAGACGGTGGAGGACGCGGAGGATCCGCCGGCCGGCATCCGCTCACCCCCGTCGAGCTGTCCGATCGATCGATTGACGCAATATATCGCCACGATACATCGCGGAATCGCCGCGGGGATGAGGAGGGGCATCGATGCTCGGCGTTTCGTCAGGCGCGCTTGCCGGGTCACCATCGTGACGACGCTGCGCGCCCGCTTCGCCATCACGGAGTGTAGCCAGGTCGTGATGGCGTGTTCGAGAACGAGGGTCGGGCCGATCGAGGCCGCGATGGGTCGTGGGCTCAGGCACCCTGACTCGTGGGCATGACCACCAACTCACCGATCGACACGTCGCTTGGCCGCGTCACGATCCACGAGATCGCCTCACCGATCCGGTCCGCATGGATCGGCCGTACACCGGCGAGGTTCCCGGCGGCTGCCGCCATTCTGGCCACGCTCTCGGGCCGACCTGCCGCTCGGAGATTGGTCGCCGTCAGACCCGGTGAAACCACCGCCGTTCGAACCGGGGAGTCGGCGAGTTCGATGCGAAGGACGTTCGCGAACGCGCGGATGGCCGCCTTGGTGGCGGAATAGAAGGAGCGGCCGGCCGTTGGCGTCGTTGCCGCGAGTGAGCCGACGAACACGATATCGGCGCATCCGCGCGTCCCTTCGGTCGCCCTCAGCAGGTGCGGCAACGCCGCCCGCGTGCATTCGGTGGCGGCCAGGAGGTTGACTGCCGCCATCTTCTGCCAATCGACCGACCTGGCGTCGATGACGTCGTCGACGAGCATGGTGCCCGCATTGTTCACCAACACGTCGAGCCGGCCGTGATCCCGGAGCACCCGAGTCGCCACGGCCTCGGCCGCACCCGGCTCGCTGTGATCGACCTCGACGAAGTCGAAGTGTCCGGACCCCGGTGGGCGACGACCAGTGACCACCACCGTGAACCCGTCGTCGAGCAGGCGTAGCGCCGTGGCCAGACCGATCCCGGATGTCCCACCGGTGACGAGCGCGACAAACTGCGACACTTCGGGTCCGTCCTAGTGCTCGCGGGCGGTGCCGAGCACGAACCGCCCGTCGATGCGACGGGGGATCTGGTCGTAATCGTCGGTGAGCTCGACGGGGAGTACTTCCGGTGGGACGGATTGCCACGTCACCGGGCGCATGAAGCGACGCACCGCTGAGGTGCCGACCGACGTGTGTTGCGTGTTCGTCGACGGCCACGGTCCGCCATGGGTCTGCGCCCAGGACACGAGCACCCCGGTCGGCCACGCGTTGTGGATCAGCCGACCGACCTTCGGCAGGCCCACGTCGGCGAGCTCGCGGAGAAGATCGACCTCGTGCGGCTCGGAATGGACCGTGAGCGTGAGCGACCCCTCGAGACGGCCGACTGCCTGGAGGACCTCGTTGCCGCGATAGCGGACCACGACGGCCAGCGGACCGAAGGTCTCGTCGATTCCGTGGTCGAGTAAGTGGTGCAGGCCGACCTCCACCAGGGCGGCCGGAACGGTGAAGCCCGCCGCGCGCGGGTCCTCGGCGAGCGAGAGCACCGTGTGCGATGCGTCTTGCTCCATGTCGGCGAGCGACTGCTCGTACGAGTCCGCGATGCGGCCGTTGAGCAATGTGAAGGCGGCCGTCCGCGCGATCCGTCCGGCCACGTCGGCGAGGAACCGATCCCCTTCGATGCCGTGAGGAACGAGCACGACGCCGGGCTTCGTGCAGAGCTGCCCTCCCGAACCGGTGACCGATGTCACCAGTCCCTCGGCGACCTGTTCGGCGCGTTCGGCCAACGCGCCGGCCGAAATGACGACGGGGTTGATGCTGGACAGTTCTCCGAAGAACGGGATGGGCTCGGCCCGGGCGTTGATCAGTTCCAACAGTGCGCGGCCGCCGTTCAGCGAGCCGGTGAACGCGACCGCTCGGATCGGCGGGGCCGACACCAGTCCGGCGCCGGCTCGCTGACCGAAGACGATCCCGAGGGTTCCCTCCGGCGCGCCGACGGAGGCCGCAGCCGCCTGCATGGTCCGGAACGTCAGCAGGGACAGGGCCGGGTGCGAGCTGTGTGCCTTCACCACGACCGGGCATCCCGCGGCGAGGGCGGACATCGTGTCGCCCCCGGGTACCGAGAACGCCAGGGGAAAGTTGCTGGCACCGAAGACCGCCACCGGGCCCAGGGGGACGAGCATCCGGCGCAGGTCCGGGCCGGGGCCCATGGGCGTGCTCTTCGCGTGATCGATGGCGGCCTCCAGAAACGAACCCTCCTCGACGACGTCGGCGAACAACCGGGCCTGATAGCAGGTTCGGGTGAGCTCGCCGTCGAGGCGGCCCTGCGCCAATGCCGTCTCGCGCATCCCGAGCCGCACGATCTCGTCGCGCTGTTGCTCGAGCCGATCGGCGATCGCGCGGAGCAGCCGTGCCCGGAAGGAGCGCCCGCGGCGGCGAAGTGGCGCGGCCGCCGCGGTCGCCCGCGCCACGACGTCGTCGAGATCGGCAGGTGTCGTCTCCTCGACGACGGCCTCCTCGACGGCTGCGGTCGCCGGGTTCACACTCTGGATCAGGGTCATCGGTCGGTCACTTCCTGTTGGTGATCAGCTCTCGTAGGTACTCGTTGAGGAAGACGCCGTCGGGGTCGAATCGCTCACGGACCAGGCGGAACGCATCCAGCGCGGGGTAAAGCGCTTCGACGCGATCACCATCCAGGTAGTGGATCTTCCCCCAGTGCGGTCGCGCGTCACGCGAGCGCAGCAGATGGTCGACCGCGCGCAGGAACGGCTCGTAGTCGGTTCCCGCCATTCCCGACACCGACAGCGAAACGGACTGGCGCCGGAATTGTGGCGAAAGGAACGCCTCGTCGGCGGCCTGCCACCGGACCTGCAGCGGGCTCGTTTCGCCCGGATGGATCCGCCGCATGAAGTCGCGCATCTCCAGGAATGCGGCCAGGTCCTGCTCGGCATCGACAACGTACTCGAGTTCGAAGAAGGGATCGCCGATCTCGGTGTCCGGGTACACCAGATAGGCCGGGCCTCGCCGGGATCCGGTTGCGCCGTGCATCCGGTCGCCGGCGTCGGGGCCGGCCGGTTCGGCGGTGAGCATCTTGACGTAGGCGTGGTCCGCGGGAACGTCGGGCAGACCGTAGATCGCCGACGAACCGGCCGTGGGCATCCACCAAAACGAGAAGTGGTGGAAGCCGGCCTTCAGCTCATTCCACGCGTCGGTCAGTTCCCGCACGTCCATGATCGCGTTCTGCTCGCGCAGGGTGTACCGCGGGACGACGGAGAGCTCGACCTCGAGCACGACGCCGAGGAGCCCGAGCGACACCTGGACGGCGTGGAGCAGATCCGGCCGGTCGTCCCCGATCCGGACCACCTCGCCCGTGCCGTCGACGATCGAGGCGCCCGTCATGCGCGAGCTCATCGTGCCGTGCCGCACCCCGGAGCCCTTCGTCCCGGTGCTCAGCGCACCGCCGACGGTCTGGACGTCGACGTCGCCCTGGTTTGCTATCGCGAATCCCTCGCGCCACAGCGCGGGGCCGACGTCGCTCAGGCGCATGCCCGCCGGAATCCGCGCCCGGGCCGCTGATCCGTCGACGACCACCTCGGCCGGCATTCGACGGAGGTCGAGCACCGTGCCCGGCGTCGTCACCAGCGGCGTGAACGAGTGGCCGCTCCCCCCGACCCGCACCTGCTCCCGGCGAGCCGCCGCGCGGACGACGAGTTCGGCCACCCGCTCCGCCGATGTGGGTGCGGCCACCGCGCTCGCTTCGAAGACCTGGTTGCCGGCCCAGTTCGTCCATCGGTGGGACATGCCTGCCGCTCTCCTCTGTTGCTGTCGGTGTTGGGACACGCTGCCGAAGGTACGGGCGGGATGCCAGGTGTCCTATTATCGGTAAAGTACTACCGATGCGGATGTTCGAATAACGCCGCCGCGCCTGCCCTTGCACCACGGGAGTGCCACATGAGCCGACCGCGCACCACACGCTCCAAGTCCTCCGACACCCCGTTGGCGAATTCACGCGTCACTGCGAGTTCATCCGCCACGGCCCCACCCTTGGACACCAGCGACAGCCGGATGGAGCGGCTCTCCCTGAGCGAACAGGCGTTGCGTGTCGTTCGCCGGGCGATGATCCGAGGAGAGATCCGGCCGGGGGAGATCTACTCCGCGGCCGCGCTGGCATCTCAGCTCGGTGTGTCCAACAGCCCGGTCCGCGAAGCAATGCTGACGCTGGTGAACGAGGGGTTCATGGTCCCGGTGCGAAACCGGGGGTTCCAGGTGGTCGGGTTCTCCCGTCGTGATCTCGAGGAGATCCACCAGGTCCGCCGGATGCTGGAGGTGCCCGCCATGGCCGAGGTGGCACGACGCTCCGGTGAGTTCGACTTCGCGCCCCTGCGCACGCTGGCACAGCGCAACGTCGCCGCGGCGGCATCCGGTGACCTGGACGGCTACCTGGAGACCGATCGCGCGTTCCACCTCGGCTTGACCGAACTCATCGGGAATCAACGACTGGTCAAGGCGATCGCCGGCCTTCGTGACCACACCCGCTTGTTCGGTCTGAAGGGACTGCTCGAACAGGGTCAGCTCACCTCCTCCGCGGCGGAACACGTCGACATTCTCGACGCGATCGAACGGGGCGACGTCGAGCGCACCGAGCAGCTGATGACGATCCACCTCGACCACATCGTCAACGAGTGGGCAGGGAACTGACCGCTTCGCGGCGGGTGGAGATCGGACCGCCGGCGAGGCTCTGCCGGACCTTGGCGACGGCCTCCACCGCGGAGGTCGCGGCAACCTCCATGTTGCCCAGCTCGGCGAAGTAGTCCCCACAGAAATGGATGCGTGTGTCAGGCTGTTCGCAATATCGCAGCATCGGGCCGAAGTCGAAACCAGGGCGTCGGTAGACGTTTCCGATCGCCCAACGCTGCACGACGGTCTCGACGACATGGCCGCGGAGCTCGGGCAGTATCCGGAACAGATCCGAGAGGTAGCGGTCACGTATCTGCGCATCGGTCCTCCCGAGCAGCGCCGCAGCCGGGGCGCCTCCGCTGTACACCATCAGACTTCCGCCGGGCGTTCTTCGGCCGTCACCGCGGAGCGGGTTCGCGTGATTGAAGAGCATGTCGAAGGAATGACCGGGAGTCGTCATCGCGTAGATGTCGTCGTACGACGCCGGGCCCGGCTCGTCGGTGAGGATCCCCATGGTGACGAAGGGCCCGTAGGTCACCGCGGCCAGTACCTCGGTGACCTCGGCGGGCACGCCGCTGGTCACGTCGGCCGCCAGCGGGGCCGGGACGGCCATGATGGCGTGTCGGGCGAGCACCGACCGGGACCGGCCGGCAGCACGGTAGTCGATCCTCACGAGATCACCGTCGCGGTGCACCCGCTCGACCTTCGCCCCGGTCCGGACGCGATCGCCGAGCCAGGACGCGGCCGCCTCCCCGAGGCGTCCGGAACCGCCGTCGAGGTTCAGTGCCATCGAGCTCTTGCCTCCGCTCCAGACCGCACCGAACAGCGCGACGCCGACACCGGCTGCTTGCTCGTCGATCTCGGATGCGGCTCGCCGCGCAGCGGAGCGGAAGATCGCATCGACCCGGTCCGGGGGTGTGCCGATGAGCGTGCGGAAGGTTCGATCGGAGAGGTACCCCGCCGCCCGCGCACGCCGCGCGGACTCGGGTTCGCCGGCGACGGGTCGGCCGGTGCGCTGCCACCCGTGCACCGCCCGGAGCATCCGTAGGCCGACACCGACAAGGGCAATCCGCTCATGCGGCGTCATCGGCAACGTGAACGGGTAAGACTCGACCCGCTTGTTGGCGTACACCTTGCCGTCGAAGGTGACGGCGAAGGTCCTTCCCGGAATCGGAATCACGCCCAGGCCGAGATCGTCCATGACCTGACGAATCCGAGACCCCGCCGCGGGGAACAGGTGCCCCCCGAGGTTGAGCCAGTAGTCGCCGCGAGACAGCGACTTGAGCCGACCGCCCAGCCGTTCGCTCTGCTCCAGCAGAGCGATGCGGCGGTGCCGCAGCTGCCACGCTGCGGTGATCCCGGCCGGGCCTCCACCGACCACGACCGCGTCGAGAACGGCTGCTTCGTTGATCATCTCGGACTATCCGAAGTAGGACGGGTCGAGCGCGGTGATCTGCGCCTCGAGTACCTTGCGTCCCTCGGCGCCGATCGTGGCCAGCGGCGCCCGGACCGGCCCGACGTCGTGACCCAAGATCGCGCAGGCGGTTTTGACTGCGCTCGTGTACGGGTTGGAGGCCAGGGTTACGACAAGTGGCAGTGTCTCCTTCCACAACCGGGCGAGCGTCTCCTGGTCACCCGTTCGGGCCGCATCCCGCATGCGGGCGTGAACCGGCGTCATGAAGTTGAAACTGCCGGTCACCAGACCCCTGACGCCGAGAGTCAGCGCCGTGCCGACGAGAACATCTTCGCCGCAGAAGGTTCCGATGGTGTCCCGGAGCTCGGTGGCCAGCACGCTCAGCAGGAACGGATCGGCACTCGAGTCCTTGATGTACCGGACATTGGCGGACTGCTCGACGATCTTGGTGATGAGATCGGCGTCCATCGCCAGACCGGTGCCGTGCGGATAGTTGTAGACCATGACCGGCAGCTGCGTCGAGTCGGCCACGGCACCGAAATAGTCCAGGGCCTGCGCGTGGGACAACGCCTCGTAGAACGGTGGCGCTACCATCACCGCGTCGGCTCCCGCGTCGGCGGCATGTCGGCTGTGGCGGATGGCCTCGCGCGTCGAGAGCCCGCCCGTCTGGGCCACCGCGGGGACCCTCCCGGCGGTCTGTTCGACGACGATCTCGACGACACGCCGCCTTTCGGGCTCCGACAAGGCGATGAACTCGCCCGTCCCGCCGCACGCGACGATGCCGTCGACACCCGCGGCGATCGTGCGATCGACGAGGTCGCGTAGCGACCCCTCATCGATCTCGGCACCATCCGTGCTGAACGGAGTGACGATGGCTGAAAGCAATCCCGAAAGTTCCATGGTCCGATCCATCGAGTTCGTTGGGTTCAAATCGAGAAGAGTGGTTCGCCCAGTTGCGCGAGGTCGACCTCGATGCCAAGGCCGGGCGCGGTGGGGGCGCTGCCCCGACCGGCCAGGGCGACCGGGTGTGTCGAGGCGACATGCTCGTTGGTCCACGTGTTGAAGAAGGAGGTGCTCAGTAGATCGTCCGCGGCCGTCGACGCCGCGAGATGTGCTACTGCCGCCGTGGCGATGTCGCCGCCCCAGGTGTCCTCCAGTGAGACGGTCATGCCGAGCGCCACCGCCTGATCGCGCAGCACCCGTGTCGGGGTGATACCACCAAGCCGGCTGAGCTTGAGGTTGACCGAACCCGCACCGGCCTCCGACAGGGCTCGGTGAAGGTCGGCCGAGGTCACGACGCATTCGTCGACGACCAATGGCAGATCCGTGACCTTTCGCAGCCGGGCCGTGTCCTCCAATGTCGGGCACGGCTGTTCGATGTACACGGGCAGGTCCCGCATCTCCCGTACGGCGACGACCGCGTCCTGGAACCGCCAGCCGCCGTTGGCGTCACAGACGATTCGGCTCGTCGGCGCTGCGGCAACGGCGGCGCGGACGCGTTCGGCATCGTCCCATGGCCGGTTGCCGACCTTGACCTGGAAGCAGTCGATCCCGTCCGACCGACGGTCGGCGATGAATTCGGCCATCTGCTCGGGCAAACCCAATGGCACCGCCTCGTACAGCGGGAAGGTCTCCTGCAGCACGCCACCGAGCAGAACGGCGACCGGGAGCCCGGTCACCTTCCCGAGAATGTCCCAGCACGCGAGATCGAGTGCACTCTTGGCATCGTTGAATCCGCGCAGCTCATCGTCGAGCAGCCGGTGGATGGCGACGGTCGCGCGTGGATCCTGACCGATGATCCGAGGCGCGAGCATCGCAATAGCCGCGCGCGTCCCGCCGGGGAACATCGGAAGGTAGGTCGCGCCGAGCGGACACGACTCGCCCCATCCCGGCACACCCTCGTCCGTGCGGATCCGCACGAGCGTCGAGCTCTGGTGGGTGGCAGCCCGACCGCCCGACATCGCGTACGTGCCATGGGCGTAGGACAGCCGATGCTCGTAGACGTCGATTCCCGCGATCTTCACCGGGTACTCCTCCGTGGACAGGTCAGGCGGGGACGGTGCTCAGGGCGGCGAATGCCGTCTCGAAGTCCTCGCGAGCCCGGGCTTCGTCTTCGGCGCTCAAGGGAAGGCGGGGCAGCCTGCACGGACCCCCGTACCGGCCGGCCATGTCCATGGCCAATTTGATCGCCTGGATGAACGTGTGGCGTGAGTCCCAGGCGAACGCGGCGTGGACCTGCTGGTACAGCGGAAGAGCCTGGTCGAGATCCTTCGCGACGGCAAGATCGTACAGCCGGCGGCATTCCCGCGGGAACGCGTTGGAGAAGCCACCGATCCAGCCGACCGCACCGACGAGCACGAGTTCGAGCAGGACGTCATCGGCGCCGGCCAGCACGTCGATTCGCGGGGCCAGGTTCCGGATCTGGTGCACCCTGCGCACATCGGCCGAGAACTCCTTGACGGCAACGACATTCTCGAAGTCGGCGATCCTGGCGATGAGCTCGGGCGAAAGGTCCACCCTGGTGTCGTAGGGGTTGTTGTACGCGACGATCGGCAGGCCGACCTCGTTCAGCTCGCGGTAGTGGGCGGCAACCTCGTCGGCGCTGGCCTTATAGGCATTGGGGGGCAAGGAAAGTACGCCTCTTGCACCGACATCGCGAGCCTGCTCGGCCCAGCGCCGAGCTTCGGCCCCGCCGTATGCACCGGTGCCGGGGACGATGGAGAAGCCGTCCGGAGCGGCTTCGACCGCCGCGCGCACGACGTCCGCCCGCTCCTGGTCGGTCAGAACCTGGTACTCGCCCAGCGAGCCGTTGGGGCTCGCACCGTCACAGCCGTTGGCCGCGAGCCAGGCGATGTGCTCCTGGAAGCGGTCGAAGTCAATCGATAGGTCGGGGCGAAACGGAAGTGCCGTCGCCACCACAATGCCTTGCCAGGCTTTCATGATCGAACTCCAGAAATGATAGAGGGTAACCGGTAACATGTTACGTGTATAAATCGCGTGGAGGACCTGGTCGCAGTGCCGGGCCAGGACGACCGGGCCAGGACAACCGGGCCAGGACAACCGGGCTAGGAGGACAGGGACACCCAGGTGGTCTTGAGTTCGGTGTACTGCTCGAACGCCTCGAGGCCCTTGTCATGTCCGCCGAAGCCGGACGACTTGTAGCCACCGAACGGCGTCGTGATGTCGCCCTCGCCGTAGCAGTTCACCGTGACCGTGCCCGCGCGTACCGCGCCTGCAACCCGGAACGCGGCATCCAGATCGCGAGTGAAAACCGAAGCAGCCAAGCCGTAGTCGGTGCCGTTGGCGATCTCGATCGCCTCCTGCTCGGTGTCGAAGCCGATGACGACGACCACCGGCCCGAAGATCTCCTGCTGCGCGACCGTCATGCTCGGCGCGACCTCGGTCAGGACGGTGGGTTCGACGTACCAGCCACCGCTGTCCTCGAGTGCTCGCCGCCCGCCGGTGGCGCAACGAGCCCCTTCCCGAAGACCGACCTCGATCAATCCGAGGACCTTCTTCAGGTGAGCCTGCTCGACCAGCGGCCCGACCTGTGTCCCGATCTCCTGGGGTGGTCCGATACGCAAGCCGGCGGCGCGCTCGGACAACCTGGCCACGATCTCGTCGTGGATGCTGCGGTGCACGAGCACCCGAGAGCCGGCCGTGCAGTTCTCGCCCATGTTCCAGAAGGCCGCCGTGACCAGCTCATCGACGATCTGGTCGAGACGACCGTCGTTGCCTTCGAGCACGATCTGTGGGCTCTTCCCGCCGCATTCCAGGACGATCTTCTTCAGGTTGCTGTCGGCGGCGTATCGCAGGAATTCGCGCCCGATCTCGGTCGACCCGGTGAATGTCACCACGTCGACGTCGGGGTGCAGCCCGAGGGCCTTGCCGGCCACATGCCCGTGGCCGGGGACCACATTCAGCACGCCGTCCGGGATGCCGGCGGCCTTGGCGAGTTCGGCCACGCGGAGCGTGCTGAACGGAGTCAACTCCGCCGGCTTGATCACGACCGAGTTGCCCGCGGCGAGGGCGGGCGCGAGCTTCCACGACAGCGTCGCCATGGGAAAGTTCCATGGCAGCACCGCAGCGACGACGCCGATGGGCTCGCGCTGGATCAGCCCCAGATGGCGGCCGGCGCTGGGTGAGACGCGGCCGAACACCTTGTCGATCGCCTCGGCATACCAACGGTAGGTGTTCACGGCGTCGGGCAGATCGAGGGTACGGGTGTCGGTGATCGGCTTTCCTGCGTCGATCGAATCGAGCATGGCCAACTCATCGAGCTGTTGCTCGAGCAGATCGGCGAAACGAAGCAGGATCTGTTTGCGCTCACCGAGGTCCATTCGGCTCCACACACCCGACACGAAGGCCGCGCGGGCCGCCCGTACGGCTGTGTCGACCTCGACGTCGCCGCAGGCCGTGACCGAGCCGAGGACCGCTCCGGTCGCGGGATCGATCGAGTCGATCACCTGGCCGGAAGCCGCATCGACGAACTCGCCGCCGATGAAGGCCTGAGTGATGAATTTCGGCACGGTTTCCTCAGAGTTCACGTTCCGTAGACTTTCTGATTCGGACGCGGCTTTCGCCAGTGGTCTGATCGCTGGTTCACAACACCTTCTCCAGGAAGGCGCGACATCGGTCGGTCTTGGGATTGCTGAAGACTTCTTGTGGCGGACCGGATTCCACGACCACGCCACCGTCCATGAAGACCACCCGGTCGGCCACCTCGCGGGCGAAGCCCAGTTCGTGGGTGACGACGATCATCGTCATGCCGGACAGCGCGAGGTCCTTCATCACCCCCAGCACTTCGCCGACCAGTTCCGGGTCCAGGGCCGATGTCGGCTCATCGAAGAGCATCAGCGTGGGCTTCATGGCCAGGGCCCGCGCGATGGCGATGCGTTGCGCCTGCCCACCGGACAGTTGTCTGGGGTAGGCGGTTTCGCGATGCGCGAGCCCGACCTTGCCCAACAGATCGCGCGCGATCTGCACCGCCTCGTCCCGCGAGAGCTTCTTGACCCGACGGGGCGCCTCGATGATGTTCTCGAGCACCGTCATGTGCGGGAAGAGGTTGAACTGCTGAAACACCATCCCGATTTCTTCGCGGCGTTTCGCGGTTTCCCGGGGGGACAACTCGTAGAGCTTTGCCCCCTTGCGCCGGTACCCGACGTATTCCCCGCCCACCAGCAGGCGACCGCCGTTGATCTTCTCCAGGTGGTTCACGCACCGCAGGAATGTGCTCTTGCCGGAGCCCGACGGTCCGATGATGCAGACCACCTCGCCGGACATCACTTCCATGTTGACCCCGGTCAGGACATCGAGGTGCCCGTAGCTCTTGTGGACGCCCTCGGCGATCACATACGCCTCTTGTGTCATCGCCCCACCTCGTCACCGGTGGCCACGGGGTCCGTGACCACCGCGTCCGCCTGTGGTTGGTCCGTCGGGGGCTTGGGCCGCTTGCCGCCGTTCGTGGTGCGGCGATGTCCCCGGTTGTAGTGACGTTCGATGAAATGTTGTCCTATCGACAGGATCGTGGTCAGGATCAGATACCAGATGCTGGCCACGATCAGCAGCGGGATCGGGTTGAAGTTCCGGTTGTAGATCAGCTGTGCCGAATACAACAGATCGGGCATGGCGATGACCGAGACCAGGGAGGTCGTCTTCAGCATCCCGATGACCTGGTTCCCCGTCGGCGGGATGATGACTCGCATCGCCTGCGGAAGCACCACGCGACGGAAGGTCTGGGCGACGGTCAGGCCGAGGGCCGACGAGGCTTCGGACTGACCGGGATCGACGCTGTTCAGACCCGACCGGACGATCTCCGCCATGTAGGCGGCCTCGTTGAGGCCCAGGCCCAGCAGGGCCGCCACCCAGACCGTGATCACGGAGTTCGCATCGAACTCGAAGAACTGTGGACCGAACGGGATCCCGACGCTGATCTCGGGAAAGAGGGCCGACAGGTTGAACCAGAAGATGAGCTGAACGAGTACCGGCGTCCCTCGGAAGAACCAGATGTAGGTCCAGGCCGTCTTCGACAGCAGCGGGTTGGCGGACCGGTACATCACGGCGAGCAGGATTCCACCCAGGATGCCGATGGCCATGGCCGCGACCGTCAGGACCAGAGTTCGGCCGAGCCCTGCGAGGATGGCCGGCGCCGTGAAGTACTGCGCGACCTGCTCCCATTGGAAACGGGGGTTGGTGAAAAGGATCTGGACGAACTTCGCGATGAACACCACCAGCACGATTGCGATGGCCAGCCGTCCCCAGTGACGCAGCGGAACGACTTGGAGATTCTCGCCGGCGACGTCCTGCTGTTCGGTCACGGTTTACCTCCCCTTTCCGTGCACGCTCGGCCGCCCGTTCACGAGTAGCTGGGGGGCGTCGAGTCCTGGGTGTAGATGGTTGCTTCCGTGACTGCGCCGTAATCGGTCTTCCACTGTTGGAGAATCGCGTCGTAGGTTCCGTCTGCAATCAGCTTGTCGACGGCGGCCTTGACGGCGGTCAGCATCTGGTCGGTGCTCTCGTTGCGGGCTACCGCGATGGCGCAGGGCCCGCCGCCCATCTCGCCGGAGATCTTGAGGTTGGGGTTCGACCCCGCGGCCGCCTCCAGCGGGCCTCGCCCGGTCACGACCGCGTCGATCCGCTTGCTGTCCAGTGCCAGGAACGAGGACGCCTGGTCCGGGAACGCGCTGATCTGCATCGGCGAGCTGCCGCAACTGGCGGTATTGAAGTCGTTGACGCTGGTCTCCTCGGCGGAGCCCTTCATCACTCCGATGTTCTTGCCGCACAGATCGGCGGCCGTCTGCGGATTGAAGGAATCGTCCGCACGGGTTGCGAAGCTGGAGTAGTCGCGCCAGGCCGAGACGAAGTCGACCGACTTCAGGCGCTCCGGGGTGATGTAGTACTCACCCATCGCGAGGTCGAACTTGCCGGCTTGCAGCCCGGGGATCTGCGAGTCGAACGTGCCCGGCGAGATCTCCACGGTCAGGCCCATCAGCGCGCCGATCTCGTTCGCGAGGTCGACGTCCATGCCCTCCGGTTCGCCGGAGGCATTGACCGAGGCCAGCGGCGGCGAACCGTCGGGGACGGCCACTCGGAGGGTCCCACGCTGAGCGATCTCGCCGGGTACGAGTGCGGCGATGGTGGCGTCCTTCGCCGACGACGCCGAGTCGGCAGCGGACTGAGCGGAGGATCCGCCCGTGCTGCTGCTGCTGCCGCCGCACGCGGCGAGCAGCAGCGGCGTGAGCACGCCCACCGCGACGAGTCCAGCAGCACGGCAGATGCGGCTGCTGACGTTCCTTCGTGTCATGACCTCTCCAGTGATGGTTGATCGGTAACCGTCTACCGATAAGTGTGAGTTACCCTACTGTCGAGGTCAAGGGGTTCGACGGAAGTGCTAGGACGCCGGGGCGATGGACTTCGCCCGATCCGTCCGCACTGCGTGGGCGGCGTCCTTGCCGGCGGTGACGGCGACCTCCATCTGGCCCAGCGGCGCGAAATAGTCGCCGGCGAACCGGATGCGATGCCCGGGCTGCGTCGCGTACTCGAGCAACGGCTCGAAGGAGTGCCCGCCCGTGCCGCGGTAGGAACCCCCGATCACCCATCGTTGGATGTGCGATTCCACGATGTGGCCCCGCAGCGTAGGGAAGAGTCGCAGGAGGTCCTCGGTGTACAGGCGGGTGATCTCGTCGTCGCTGAGCTTCAACAAGCGTGCAGCGGGTGCGCCACCGGCGTAGCACATCAGGCTTCCGCCGGGCTTGCGCGCGCCCGGCTCCCGCAGCGGATTCGCGTGATTGAAGAACATGTCGAATGCGCGGTCCGGCGTCGTCATCGCGTAGATGTCGTCGTACGGCATCGGGCCGGGCTCGTCGGTCAGCATCGTCATGCCGACCCACGAGCCGTACCGCGGCACCTGGAGGGCCTCGTCGACCGGGTCCGGGATGTCCGCAACGATCGTGCGGGCCAGGTTGGCGGGCAGGCACACGATCACTTGGTCGGCTGTGACCTGGCGATCCGTCCCGTCGACCCGGTACGTGACACGCACCCGGCCATCGACTTCGTGGATCGCGGTCACCGATGCCCCCAGGCGCACCCGGTCACCCAGTTCACGCAGCATCGCGACGCCGAGTTGACCGGATCCACCGCGCAGGTTGAGCGCGGTGTTGTCCTTCTTGCCGCTCCAGACTGCGCCGAACAGGGCCACCCCGGCTCCCGCGCTCTGCGACTCGGGCTCTGCGGCCGCGCGACGTGCGGCCGACTGGAAGATCTCGTCGACGCGCCGGGACGGCTGTCCGAGCAGGTCGCGGAACGTCTGTCCGGCCTTGAACGCGGCGATGCGTCCGCGCCGGGCGGACGCCGGCTCGCCCGCGCGCTGTCTCGAGATCCGTTGCCACCCATGGACCGTGGCCATGAGCTTCGTGCCGACCGTCACCAGCTCGAGCCGCTCCCGCGCAGTCATCGGCAGCACGAACGGGTAGGCCTCCACCCGCTTGCACTTGTAGACCGACCCGGCGAACGACATCGCCGTCTTGAGGCCGGGGATCTCGATGACCTCGAGACCGAGCTCCTGGGTGAGGTTGTGCATGTTGGAGCCCGCGCCGGGGAACAGATGCCCGCCGAAGTTCAGCCAGTAGTCACCCCGCGGCTGCGACTTGAGTCGCCCGCCGAGTCGCCCTCGCTCCTCGAGAAGCAGAAGGTCGAGATCCCTCAGTTGCCACGCGGCCGACAGTCCGCTCGGCCCGCCGCCGACCACGACGACGTCCTTGTGCTCAATGGTCATGACACTCGTGTCCTTCACGCAGCTGGTGGGCGGTGTTTGTCGGGGACGTTCACAAGGGGGCGAATCCGTCGGCCAAGGTGTCGAGGGGGTCGGCGACGACGATCGAAAAGCCGTCGATGAAGGCCGATCCGATCAGTGTCGGGCTGACCAGGGTCCGGCCGTCCACCACGGACACCTGGCCGGCCCGAACCTTGAAGCGCGAGCCGATGATGCTGGTCGTCTCCATCGTCTGGTCGGCCGTCACGTCCCCCCGCGTCACCCGTAGGGCAAGCAGCGCGCTGGTTCCGGTGCCGCACGGAGAGCGGTCGATCACGCCCGGCGGAGCCACGACCGCGACGCGCGCGGCGGGCCGGCAGTCGGGCGACGGTTGGTGGAACATGACTTGGTAGACGTCGAGGAGCTCGCCGGTCAACGGATCCCGGATGTCGCGGGACCGCAACCGGTTCGACAGTTCTCGCGCGATGCGCACGATCGTGTTGGCGTGTTCGCGATCGATGGTGATCCCGAGTTCTGCCACGTCGATGGTGGGGTAATAGTCGCCGCCGAACAGCAGATCGATGTGCACTTTTCGCCCGTCGAGTTCCTCGGTCCAGGCGTCCACGACGTACGAGTCCACATTGGTCAGCGCGACCGACGAACGTTCCCGCTGATCGACGTCGGCCACGACCAGACCCGCGGGAGTCAGGATTCGCAGGCGCCGGCCGCCTGCGGCCAGACGTTGCCCTTCCACCATCTCGAGTTCGCACGCCACGGTTGCCAGGCCGATCATGCAGTGGCCGCACATGGGTGGGTACGAACCTGGCTCGAGGATCACCGCACCCAGGTCGTGGGTGCGGTCCGTCGCGGGTAGTGGGAGCACTGCGCAGGTCAGTGCGCCACCACGAGGCTCGTGTGTCAGCCGGGTGCGCACGTGGTCGGCGTCCTGGCGCAACCACTCCCGGACGGCCGGCACATCGCTGACACCGTCCGGTGGCGTGACGCCGCCCAAGATGATTCGGGTCGGATTGCCCGCGGTGTGGGAGTCCGCCACCAGCACCGGAATCTGCGGCCTTCCTCGGATCCACCGCTCTGCGCGCCGGCCGAGATCATCCCCCGAGACTCCCGTCCACCACATGGATGGACGGTAACACGTTACGGATTACCCGACCAGGGTTCGATCCGCCGCTCCACGGTCGGGCAGGCGCCGCGATCGCGGGACGGCCGGGCACCCACGACGGAGTCACCCAGCTCGGCAGCGCCCCGGCTCGCCCGATTAGTTAGTACACAAAGCATCTGTGTACCATCCATCGCATGACCCGCACGCCGGAGGCGACGAAGCCGTCCGACCCGCTGGCCCTCGACCAGCAAGTCTGCTTCGCAGTGGTGGTCGCCGCCCGCAACGTCGTCGCGCTGTACCGTCCGATCCTCGAGCCGCTCGGTCTGACGCATCCTCAGTACCTGGTCATGCTCGCGCTGTGGCAGCACGCCCCCCTGTCGGTCAGGCAGCTCTCCGAGCTGCTCGCGCTCGACCCGGCCACGCTGTCGCCGCTGCTGAAGCGACTGGAGGCGGCCGGGCTGATCGTCCGTCGGCGCAATGCGGCCGACGAACGACATCTGGCGGTCGAACTCACGGACCGAGGTCGGGACCTGCGGGAGCGGGCATTGCAGGTGCCACCTGCGGTCGTCGACCGGTTGGGCATGCCGTTGGCGGAGCTCCAGTCCCTGCACGCTTGCCTGACCCGGGTGATCCGGGCGACGCAGGCCCTCGCGCAGGACGGAGCCGGGCGATGATCGTCCGGGCAGCGCAGGACGGCGACCTCTTCGCGGACGGTGGGCTCGGCACCGTGCTCCTGATCGTCGGCATGGTGGTGTCCGTGGCCGTGGTGTCCGGCCTTGGGTTCATCGCCCGGATGAACGACCGCTCGGCCGAGCGGAAGTCGGCTCGCGCCAGGGAAGCCGCCACGGAAACCGAGGTACCCCGCTCGCCGGGGGCCGACGAGCGCTGATCCTCGGCGCCGTGCCCGGCGGGCTCACCCGGCATGCCTCGATCACCCCCGCGTACCCTTGGCCGCGTGCGAACGCAGCGGGGATTGGTGGACTACGCCTTGCAGCGTCGCGCGCTGCTCGCGGAGGTCCGGTCCGGCCGCGCCGGCATCGACGACGTCTGCGACGCGTCTCCGTATTTGTTGCGCGCGGCGAAGTTTCACGGCATTCCCACCGACGTCGTCTGCCCGATGTGCCGCAAGGAACCGCTGACCCACGTCTACTGGGTCTACGGCGACGAGATCAAGCACGTGGCCGGGTCGGCCCGCGTGCCGGACGAGTTGGAGTCCATGGCCGCGACGTTCGGCGAGTTCTCGGTCTACCAGGTCGAGGTCTGCCGCACGTGCTCGTGGAACCACCTGGTCGCCTCCTTCGTGATGGGCACCAAGGGCGGCGAGGCCGCACCCCGGCGCCGCCGGGCCGTCAAGTGATCCGCGACCTTCGGGCCCACGCAAGCACCCGTTCCTCGCCTCGACCGACCATCTCCCTGGACGCCCCGATATCCGACTGACGTCCGCATCGGCCATGCGGTGCGCCCGGCGGTGACAGGCCGGCCCAGTACCATCGCCGCCGTGACCGCGACCCCCCCGGACGATGCCGCGACGCCGGTCGGACCGGTGGAGCCCGATCCGTCGCGCCGCGCCGCGGACACCGGGGTGGAGGTCACCGACGTGTCCGACCCCCGGGCGCCGGAGGCTGCCGAACCGCGGCGGTCGGCGTCCCTGACCCCGACCGAGAGGGTGATCCCAACCTGGACCGACCCCACCGCTCGCCGCGCCGCCGACCTGATCGGCGGACCGATGGGACGGCATGCCCAGGTGGGCCGGAACCGGATCATCACCCCGCTGCGGGTATGCCTGTTGATGGCGATCGCGATTCTGATCTGCGGCTGGCTGTTCAAGTCCGCCTGCATCCAGACCGGTCCCGACGGCAACCTCGATCAAGGCGGGCAGCGACCGTGGATCACCGCCTGCTACACCGACGTCGTCCCCCTCTTCGGCAGCCACGAGCTGGATATCGGAGCCCTGCCGTACAAGACGAGCTGGTTGGACAACGGTGAGGTCCGGTACATGGAATACCCGGTACTGACCGGGTTCTGGATGTACCTGATCTCCGGCGTATCGCACGGCTATGGCGCCGTCGCAAAGGCCCTACCGGTCCTGCCGGACCCGCTGGACGTCGGCGCCTACTTCACGATCGGCGCAATCGCGCTCGGCCTGCTGTACCTGTGGGCGGTCGCGTGCACGGCCAAGATCGCGCGGCGACGGATCTGGGACACCGCGATCATGTGCCTGGCCCCCCTGCTGATCGTGCACGCGTTCACCAACTGGGACCTGCTGGCGATCGGCCTGACCGCCGGCGCGATGCTGGCCTGGGCCCGCGGCAAACCGGTGCTCGCGGGTGTCCTGTTCGGCCTCGGCACCGCGGCAAAGCTCTATCCGGTGCTGCTGCTCGGGCCGTTGCTGGTGCTGTGCCTGCGGGCCGGAAAGATGCGCGAGTGGACCCGGACCGCCGTCACGGCGGCGGTGGTCTGGCTGGTGATCAACATTCCGGTAGTGCTCGCCTGGCCAAGCGGCTGGTACGAGTTCATCCGGCTCAACTCCGAGCGGCCGCCGGAGTACGACTCCTGGTACTTCATCTACGCGACGCTGGCCCGCTCGTCCGTCTGGGACAAGGCGCCGGGCGCGGACGCCCCGACCCTGGTCAACCTGCTCTCGCTGGCCCTGTTCGTGCTGGCGTGTCTGGCGATCGCCTGGTTCGGGCTGTCCGCCGAACGCCGACCCCGGTTCGCCCAGCTCGCCTTCCTGGTGATCGCGGCGTTCCTGCTGACCAACA
>CAYZBB010000016.1:0-60602 GCA_964476495.1 uncultured Actinomycetes bacterium
CTCCCACCGACCCCGACCCACCACCCTTCTGACGAGCCGGCACGACCAGATCAAGTAGCCGGTGACCGTGCACTGCGCAGACGGTCAGCGTCCTCGGGCCCAGAAGAGGACCGGGATGAGAAACAGGGACAGAATGCCGCCGGCCAGGGCCAGGACGCTGTAGCCGGCGGCGGCCATGACCACGCCGGACATGGCTCCGCCTCCGGCGCCGCTCAGGGCGATGAGCACGTCGATGCTGCCCTGCGTGCGGGCGCGGTTGGCCGGCACGGTGGCATCGATCACCAGGGCGGTGCCGGAGATCAGCCCGAAGTTCCAGCCCAGGCCCAGCAGCGTCAGGGCCAGGATCAGCGAACCGAGTGAGTCGCCCGTGGCGAGCGCACCGACCACCCCGGCGAGCAGCAGCGTGACCGCGGCTGCGATCGCCATCGGGGTGCTGCCAATCCGGTCGACGAGGATTCCGGTGATAGGCGAGGGCAGGAACATCGCCGCCACGTGGATGCTGATCACCAGGCCGACCTGGCCCAGACCGTGCTGATGATCGCGCATGTGCACCGGCGTCATGGTCATGATCGCGACCATCGAGACCTGCGTCAGAACCATGACTGTCGCCCCGACGTAGGCGCCGGCGGTCGGTCTGGGTGCCTTGTTCTCGGCCCTCGTGGTGTATTGATCGTCCGGGGCGCCGGCGTCCGGGAATGCAGGTGCAGCCGGCGAGACCGGCGACGTGTCGAGCCGACGAGCCAGCAGCAGCGGGTCGGGCCGCAACAGGCCGACCAGCACGGCGCCGGCCGCCAGGTAGGCGGCGGCGGCGAGCAGGAACGGCCCGGCCAAAGCGGGCACTCCGACGGCGCTCGCCAGGTGTCCGAGCGGTTCGACCAGGTTGGGGCCGGCGACCGCCCCCAGCGTGGTGGACACCATCGCGATGCTGACGGCGGTCGCGCGTCGGGTCGGCTGCGCCAGGTCGGTGCCGGCGTAGCGGGCCTGGAGGTTCGTCGCAGTGCCGGCGCCGTAGATGAACAGCGACAGGAACAGCAGTGGCACGCTGTTCAGCACGGCAGCCGTGACGACGCCGGCCGCCCCCGCGCCGCCGGCGGTGAAGCCCGCACCCAGGCCGATCCGGCGGCCCCAACGCTGCGAGAGCCGGCCGACGAGGTACGCCGCAAGCGCGGATCCGAGGGTGAACAGCGTGGTCGGTATCCCGGCCAGACTGTCCGAGCCGAGCATCTGCCCGGCCAGCAGCGCTCCGACCGTGACCCCTGCGGCCAGGCCGGCCCCACCCAGCACCTGGCTGGCCACCACGACCGTCAGGGTGCGCCGCTGGATCCTGGCTACCTCGACGTCGGTGGGCCGCGGCACGGCGACGGACGGCATGGCCTCCATGCTAGGCAGCCAATCGGGCAAACTGTTTGCCTTCTTCGCCTGCTTGTGGCCATCAGGCGCTAAGTTCTGGCGTGTGGATGCCGTGGACCGCAGAATTCTTGCCATCCTGCAGACGGAGGGTCGAATCACTCTCACCGAGCTGGCCGAACGGGTCCGGTTGAGCGTGTCCCGCTGCCAACGCCGCGTGCGGGACCTGGAGGCGGCCGGCACGATCCGCGGCTACCGGGCAGTCGTCGATCCCGCCGCCATGGGACTCGGTTTCGAAGTGCTCGCCTTCGCCACCCTGACCCGACCGGACGCGGTCACCGACTTCGACGCCGCGATCGCCGCCCTGCCGCAGGTGATCGAGGCCCAACGGCTGTTCGGCACGCCCGACTACCTGATCCGCGTCGTGAGCGCCGATCTGTCGGCCTACCAGCGTCTCTACGACACCGTGTTGAGCAGATTGCCCGGCCTGGCGTCGCTCTCGTCGACCATCGTCATGAAGCAGGCCGTCCCGCCGCGCCCCCTGCCCACTGAGTGACGCGGTGCAGCCGCAAACACCACGCATCCTCGACCGTCGGTCAGTGGTTGACGGTGCAACCGGCAGGGTACGGAACCGGCGAGTTGTACGCCGACGCCAGCGAGGCCGTGTTCGGCGCGGGCACGCGTTCGGCGCGGGTCATGCTGGTCGACGAACAGCCCGGTGATGCCGAGGATCGCGCCGGTCAACCGTTCGTCGGCCCGGCCGGCCGAATACTCGACGCCATGGCTGACGCTGGCCGACGTTCGGCCGGCCGTCCTGGAGGCCAACGGGCAGATCTCCTTCTTCCCCGATACCTGAGATCTCGGTCCTACAGGTCGGTCCTGAAGCCTTTTGCGGCAAGGACGCCGCCCAGATTGCTCACCTCGATGGGCGTCCTTCCCGCCTTGTGCTGCTCGATGTAGCCCTGCTCGGCGCTCTCGCGGGCCTGCGACTGTTCGATGGCGTAGGCCAGGTCCTCCTTACGGACGACCACCACGCCATCCGCGTCGCCGTTGATGACGTCCCCGGGCCGGACGAGTTCACCACCGATCAGGACGGGTTCGTTGATGGGCTGGATGGTCTCCTTGACGGTGCCCTTGATGCTGATGCTCCGGGAGAACACGGGCAGGCCCAGCCGCCGGATCTCGGCGGTGTCGCGCACGCCGGTGTCGGTGACCAGGCCGGCGATGCCGCGGGCGAGGCAGGCGTTGGCCAGGACGTCGCCGAACTGGCCGGCCTCGGTGTAATTGCCGGCAGACACCACGATGACATCGCCCGGCCGGGCGTAGCTGATGGCGACCTGGAGCATGATGTTGTCGCGGGGAGCGCAGACGACGGTGAACGCCGGCCCGCACACCGTCATGTCGGGTCCGATCGGTTTGATCGCCGAGTCGAGTGCGCCGAGACGGCCCTGGGCCTCATGGATCGTTGCCGGTGAGAACTTGCTCAGTTGTTCGACCAGAGTGGGATCCGGTCGGTCGACGTGCATATTGACAGGCATGCTGGGCCTTCCTTCGGGGCAGCGGTTGGGGAGCGGCGACGGATTGGAACCCGTGTGGGGTCAGGACAGTTCGCGCAGTGCCTCCGAGATGCGCTGGCAGGCCTGTTCCAGGGTCTCCTCCGAGGCGGCGAAGGAAATGCGGAAGTACGGGGATGCTCCGTAGGCCGCGCCGTGAATCGCTGCGACCCCGGCGCGGTCGAGAAGGTAGAGAACGACCTGCTCATCGTTCTCCAGCACGTCGCCGTCGGGGGTCACCGCGCCGATGGCGCCGCGACAGTCGACCCACAGGTAGAAGGCTCCCTGGGGGACGACGCTGCAGCGCAGGCGCGGCGTTTCGGCGAGCAGCTTGACGACCAGATCCCTTCGGCCGCGGTAGGTCTCCACCATGCGGCCGACGAACTCCTGCGGGCCGGTGAGGGCGGCGACGGCGGCCGCCTGGCCGATCGACGAGGGGCAGGACGAGCTGTGCGATTGCAGCGTGTTGATGGCGGTGATGAGCCATTGCGGGCCGACCCCGTAGCCGAGTCGCCAACCCGTCATGGCGTACGTCTTGGAGACACCGTTGACGGTGAGCACGCGGGGACGCAGACGCGGTTCGAGGACGACCAGGCTGGGCAGGGACCTGCTCTCGTACCAGAGCTCGTCGTAGATCTCGTCGACCAGGATGAGCACTTGGGGATGCCGGATCAGGACCGAGGCCAGCGCCTGGAGCTCGTGGGCCGTGTACGCGGACCCGGTGGGATTGCCCGGCGAGTTGAGGATCACCCAGCGGGTCCGGTCGGTGATGGCGGCCTCGAGCGTCTGCGGGGTGAGCTTGAACTCGTCGTCCTCGCCGCACTCGACGATGACTGGGGTTCCGCCGTTGACCCGCACCATGTCCGGGTACGACACCCAGTGGGGTGCGGGCACGATCACCTGCGCACCGTCGTCGACGGTGGCGGTCAGGGCCATGAAGATGACCTGCTTGGCGCCGCCACCGACGGTGATTTCGGCGTCGGTGTAGGTGATCTTGTCACGGTCCAGGTACCGGGCGGCGATCGCCCGGCGCAGGGCTGGGATCCCGTTGACCGCTGTGTACTTGGTCTGTCCTTCAAGGATGGCTTGGATGGCGGCTTGCTTGACATGGTCTGGGGTGTCGACGTCGGGTTCGCCGACGGTGAGATCGAGTATGTCTCGGCCTGCGTCGCGTAGTTCCGTCGCCCGGGCGGAGGCGGCCGTGCTCGGTGACGGCTGGATCCGGTTCACCCGGTCGGCGACGGCGATGCCGCTTCCGGTCTCGGTCATGGTTCTCCAGTGATTGTTGTCGGTTTCCGGCGGTCGAAGCGGCCTACCGGCTGCGGTGGAAGTCGATACCGCCGACGACCTGGAAGGTGGGCAGGATCTCGATGCTGCTGACGTTGACGTGCACCGGCGTGCCAATGGCGTATTCGATGGCGTCGGCGATGTCGGTGGGCTGCAGCGATTCGAACTCCTCGTAGAAGTCCTTGTGCGCCTGCTCCATGTCGCCCGAGAGCCGGCCGAAGATCTCGGTCTCGACTCGGCCGGGCCGGATCTCGGTGACCCGGACCCGCCGGCCGAACGCGTCCATGCGCAGTTGCCGGGTGGCCTTGTGCACGGCGGCCTTGGTCGCGTGATAAATGGTGTTGCCTGGAATGTTGTGCACGGCGGCGATCGAGCTGACGTTGAAGATGTGCCCGCGGTCGCGGTCCACCATTCCGGGCATGAGCAACCGCAGCAGGTGCAGCACAGCGCCGACGTTGACGGCCAGTTGCTCGTCGATGGCCCATTCGTCGGCGGTCAGGATGTTGCCGGGACGGGACACCCCGGCGTTGTTCACCAGCACGTCGATCGGCAGCTCTGCGACTGTCGCGGCGAGCGCCGCGGTGTCGGACACGTCGACGGCGTGCGGGATCGCCCCGGTGCGTTCGGCCAGCTCGTCCAACGCTCGCGCGTTGCGGGCGAGCGCATGGACGGTGAGGCCGTTCTTGGCCAGCCGCGCGACGACGGCGGCGCCGATCCCGGTCGAGGCGCCGGTCACCAGTGCCGTCTTGTAGTCGGTGAATGTCATGTCAGTCCTGCCTTGTCGGTGCGAGACCGGTGCGGGCGGGCCGCCGGTCGGCTACTCGTCGCGGAGCGGGTCCTGCGAGTGGTCGGTGGTGGTGAGCACGGATGCCGCCCACAACGGTCCCCCAGCGGGCGGACGAGAACGAGATGGTGCAGCCGGGTGGAGCTGCGGTCTAAACCGCTCGAGAGGTCATGGGTTCGTTCAGGCGCGGGAACACGTTGGCGGTGCGTCGGGCGAGGGCCTTGATGGCGGCGGCCTGCATCCGTTGCCCGAAGACAGCCTCGGCGAGGGTCTGCCGGCGGAACCGGATCCGGTGACCAGGACGGGCCTGACCGAGGGAGTTCAGTGCGGTGGTGGTGGCCACGGCCAGGACCGGGTAGCCGGCGGTGACTCCCCGGCCGCGGTGCAGGACCAGTAGTTCGCCGGGCGCGGGTACCTCGATGGCGCCGACCGGGACGCCCCGGGACAGCACCTCCCCGGTGTGGCTCCGGTCCGGGGTGCACCCGGCCAGACGGAGACCGACGTGGTTGCTCTGCGGGGTGACGGTATAGGTATGGTTGGCCAGAACGGCCCATGCATCGGCGAACTCTGCCTCGTCGGGCCCGTCGGTGACCGCGACGACCTGGTCGGCGGTGAAGGACGGAATGGCGACCTTGAGGTACTCGGAGGGAACGAAGGGCCCCCATTCGTACCCACGGACGGGGTCCGGAGCCGGTCCGTCCAGCGTGATCTCGGTGCCCGGGGCGAGCGTTCCTCCGAACCCCAGGATCGAGTCGGGGGAGACGCTGCCCGCCAAGGTGGGGACACGCAACTGGCCCTGGACGGCCAGGTACACGCGAAGGCCGGTGCGGATGCGGTTCACGGCGATCGTCTGCCCGGCCCGGACGAGCAGTGGTTGCCACTGCGGGACCGGCTGCCCATTGACGGTGGTCTCGGCCGGTGCCCCGGTGACCGCGATGATGGTGTCTCGGGATGCCCTGGCGGCGAAGTCGAGCAGGGTGATCTCGATCAGCGGGGCACCGGCCGTCGACCCGACCAGGACGTTGGCGACCGCGGCGGAGTACTGGTCGGCAGCGCCGTTCACGGGCAGGCCGTAGCGGGAATGCCCCCGACGGCCGAGGTCCTGAACGGCGGCATGACCGCCCTGCAGGACGGTGAGATGGTCAGGCATGGTCGGGCTCCATGGTTCGGCCGGCGAACTCGACCCACCGGGACTCCGGGATGGCGAAGAACTGGACCGCGTCGCCAGGGCGGTAGCTGACGAACGGTTCGCGCTCGAGATCCAGGAGGGTCAAGGGGGTTCGCCCGATGATCTGCCATCCGCCGGGGGAAGCGGCGGGAGCGATCACGGCCTGGGTACCGGCCACCGAGACCGCACCGGCGGGTGCTTTGGTGCGAGGCGTGCGCAACCGGGGGATCGGGCGGGCGAACGCGGGACCGTCCATCATCGGGGACCCGGCCGGCGCCCCCAGGCAGCGGATGGTGAGCGGGTGAGCGGTGTGCATCTCGACGACGGCGCCCACGGTGGTGTCGAGGTGCTCGGCGACGAACTCCAGATCGGGGCCGAACGATCCGCCGTAGACGACCGGCACCAGGAAGGTCCGGGCGACCGGTGGGGCCGGGTCGGCGTGCGCCAACTCCTCGGCCACCTGGCTCACCACCCGGGTGACGGCCTGGTGGTCGGTGTCGACGGCATCGAACTCGATCAGCACCGACTCGTAGGTCGGGACCACTCCGTACAGACCGGTGATGCCCGCGCCGGTCAGCACGTCGGCCAGATGGTGAACGGCACGCCACTGCTGGTCGGGGCTCCCACCGATCGCGGTCACCCGGACGGCCGCGTCCCCGCAGTCGCTGACCCGCAGCGTCGGATGCTGGGTGGCCGGATGCTGGGTGGCCGGATGCTGGGTGGCCGGATGCTGGGTGGAGGTCACAAGTCCACCGCACCGGCGGCCGCGGTGAGCGTCTGGCGCAGTGGTGCGATGCGCACCCCGGCGGCCTGTAACTCGGTGCGGATTCGGTGGGCCAGGCTGATCGCCGGTGGGTTGTCGCCGTGCAATAGGATGGTGTCGCAATGCACCGGGACGGCGGTCCCGGTGACCGAGATGATCTCGCCCTGCAAGACCATCCGGACGGTCCGTTCGGCAATCTGATCTTCGTCGTGCAGCACGGCGCCCGGTTCGGACCGCGGGACCAGGGTGCCGTCGGCCCGGTAGGCGCGGTCGGCGATCCCGACGATGCCGACCGGCAGGCCGCGCTGCCGGGCGGCCTGCGCCAGCTCCCCGTCCTGGGCCAGCACGATCAGCGGGTGCTGGGGCGTGCTGACCGCGAGCGCGGCGTCGGCCACCGCGGCCGCGTAGTCGGCGCGGGTCGCCACCAGGTTGCCCAGCCGGCCGTGCGGCGCGATGTGCTCGACCATGGTGCCGTGGGCGGTGGCGAAGGCCTGCAGTGCGCCGAACTGGTAGAGCACGTCCGTGCGGACCTCCTCCGCCGTCAGGCCCATCGCCCGGCGGCCGAAGCCGACCAGGTCGGGGAAACTGGGTTGGGCGCCCACGGCGACACCGCGGGCAACGCAGGAGGTCACGGTGGCGTCCATGATGCGCGGGTCACCGGCGTGAAATCCGCAGGCAACGTTCGCCGAGGTGAGAACGTCCAGGAGAGCGTCGTCGTCGCCCATCCGGTAGGCACCGAAGCCTTCGCCGAGATCGGCGACGAGATCGACGGTTCGGGTCATTCGGGCCTTCCAGGGTGGTGTCCGGGGAGTGCTTGCGCTGCTGTCGATTCGGACGCAGTGGCGTTCGTTGGTTGTTGCCGGCAACGCTAGAGGCGCTCGGAAGCCGCGACAAATACGAGATTGTTGTGACGTGATTGTCGCCGCCGATGACGGCACGGCCAGCAACGCTGCGAGCCGGCCCGATCCGTCCCTTCGTCGAGCACCGACTCGCACGCTCCTCGACGCTCGCCGTCCATTTATGCCAGAGCCTTATGACGTCACCCGGAATCCGTCTTACCTCCGCGGCGCTCCCAGTCCCTATCGTCTTGGCCACCCGATCACGACGGAAGGCGGAGATGGCGGCGGTGATCGACCTCGCGCTTACGAGAGGAGGTGGAAACCGAGTAGATCGCACGCTACTACGCCGGCGAAACCCGATCGACATCAGCGGCTATTGGCCGATACTGCGCGCGAAGGACTCACGATCGAGGGGCATCGGTGACCCGAGAGGCCGACACGGCCAGCATGACCAATGAACACAAGGCACGATGCCGCAGGCCTGGGGCCTGCGGGATCTCTGCAGACCGCGAGCATCGGAACGCCGTGGTCACATCTCCAATGGAGGCGCAATGACTGGAACTGCGACCCACGAGAAAACCCCGAAGCGAGCAGCGATTGCCTCGTTGGTCGGCACCGCGCTCGAGTATTACGACTTCGCCGTATATGGTACTGCGTCGGCGTTGGTCCTGAATAAGCTCTTCTTCCCGCCGGAACTCCCTCAGGGGATCGGGGTGCTGTTCAGCATGATCACCCTCGCCATCGGCTATGTGGTACGCCCCTTGGGCGCTGTCATTCTCGGGCCGCTTGCCGACCGTTACGGGCGGAAGTTCGTGATGATGCTGACGCTGTTCGGCATCGGCGGCTGTACCTTCCTGATCGGCTGCCTGCCGACTTACGCCACCATCGGCGTCCTCGCTCCGATCCTGCTCGTGGTCATCCGCATCATTCAGGGACTGTCGGTGTCCGGCGAGCAGGGAAGCGCGATCACCATGAGCCTGGAGCACGCAGACGACCGTCATCGCGGGTTCACGACGAGCTTCACGACCAGCGGCGCATCGATGGGCAGCCTGCTGTCGACGGCCGTATTCATCCCGTTCGCCGCGCTCCCCGAGGAGCAGCTATTGGCCTGGGCATGGCGGATTCCGTTCTTGCTCTCCTTCGTCGTGGTGATCGCCGCGTACGTGATCCGCCGGAAGCTGGAGGAGCCACCGGCGTTCATCGAAACCGCCGCGGTCAAGGTCAGCATCTCACCGCTCAAGCAGGTCACCATGTTCCACTGGCGTTCGATCGTCCGGGTCGCCGCATGCGCACTGATCGCCGGCGCGAGCTATGTCTTCGGCGGCTTCTCGATCGCCTTTGCCACCAACGGGTACCAGCTGGACAAGCCGACCATGCTGCTGGTGCCGGTCGTTGTGAACGTGGTGGCCCTCGGCATCACTCCGCTGGCGGGGTTCCTGGCCGACAGGTTCGGCCGCAAGACCGTGTTCATCGTCGGAGCACTCGGGGTGGGCGTGTTCACCGCGCCGTATCTCTGGTCGATCACGACAGGGAACTGGGTGCTGATCTTCCTTCTTGGCATTCTGTCCACCGGCTGCTTCTACTCGGTGACGAATGGCGTCTGGCCGTCGTTCTATTCCGAGATGTTCCCGGGCCGGGTTCGCGCCTCCGGGCTCACTGTGGGCACTCAGATCGGCTTCGCGATCGCGGGTGGCGTCGCTCCGGTCGCCTCGACCGCACTCGCGGGAGCCGATCTCAAGGGATGGATCGGCCCGTCCATGCTCACGCTGGGGATGATGGCAATCGCGGTCATCGCCGCATTCACCGCCACTGAGACCCGCAAGTACACCCTGGACAAGCTCGATGAGGTGAAGCAGAGCGAGCGCGAGAAGGCCGTCGTCGCTGCCGCGACCGTGGTCCCGGCCGCGGCGTGAGAACCACTTCCTGACACCCACTTCCTGATCTGAAGAACGTGGCTGTGCCAAGTCTTGTCGACGATCGTTTGTGACCCCCGGGCCGCGGCAGCGATCCGGGGGCCGCAGCTTTCCATTTCGGTGGATTCGCTGGCGCAGCGATACGCCCGGGCACCGATACCGACCAGGCTGTATATGCTCCACGGCGGTCGCGACCTTGTCCGATCGTGATCGGGGCGAACCCGCGCCCGCCGGGCAGGTCGGTGGGGATTTGTGGGGATGATTGGAACAAGCCCTGTGCCAGCCCATCGGCACCGCCAGCGCGGCGCCCACGAGATATCCCGGGAGCCGACCTCACGATGGATACCCGACGGTTGGAGTCATTCGTCAAGATCGTCGACGTCGGCAGCATCACCCGCGCGTCCGACATATTGCACATCGCTCAGCCCGCGTTGAGCCAGCAGGTGACCGCGCTGGAGGCCCAGTTCAAGCAGAAGCTGCTCATCCGTAGCAAGCAGGGTGTGGTGCCGACCGCGGCCGGCCGCGCCCTCTACCAGCACGCGCATGTGATTCTGCGGCAGGTGGAACAGGCCAACGCGGCCGTCGGCGTGAGCGGACGGACCGTGGCCGGCCGGGTCATCGTCGGCCTTGCGCCGCTGACCAGCGGATCGGCCCTGGTGTTGCCGCTGCTGCGGGAGGTGCAACGGCGGTTCCCGGACATCGTGCTGTACCTCAACCAGCACTTCGGTGGAGTCCTCAGCGAAGCGATCATGACCGGCCGGATGGACATGGCCTATATCTACGACAGCGGGCCACGTCGCGGGGTTGAGTTGCTCCCGCTGCTCACCGAGCAACTCTTCGTGGTCGGCCCGTCCGACGGCGATCTGGGTGATCCGGCGACGGGCACCGTCATGCTGGCCGATCTGCAGGAGGTGCCGTTGCTGGTGCCCCCGCCCGTTCACTCCCTCCGCCAGGCCATCGACACCGCATTCCATCGCATCCCGGCGCAGCCGGCCGTGGCGGCCGAGCTCGACTCGATCGTGCTCATGATGCAGGCGGTCCGGGAAGGGCTGGGCGTGGCGGTGGTACCGGGCTCGGTTCGCCACTACTTCGACCTGGGCAACCTGACGATGCGCCGGATCGTCGACCCGGAACTCGAACTCACGGTGTCGTTGTGCGTGGCCGAGCACCAGCCGCTCACGGAACCCGCACTGGCCGTCCACGGAATCCTGCTCGAGCTGATCGGTGCCTTCGATCGGGGCGAACTCGGCCGGCTGTTTCGCTAGATGGCTCTGGCGGTGAGTCGACGACCCGGTGCATTTCGAGCGGGGCGCCCCGGCCGAAACGACCGGTTCCGGCAGAACCGTTCACGGTCCCCGGCCGGACGGTGCTGCGATTCACCTGGTAGGCCCCGACTCAGCATCCCGAACGAGCGGTCCGGGGGATCCGGGCCACATCGCCCGCCTGCGAGCCCGCCCACATCCACCTCACCGGCCGAAGAAGCCCGGCCACGTGGATCTCGACCCAGCCGACCCCGTGCCCGCCCGCCCACATCCACCTCACCGGCCGAAGAAGCCCGGCCACGTGGATCTCGACCCAGCCGACCCCGTGCCCGCCCGCCCACATCCACCTCACCGGCCGAAAAGAAAGCCGGTGGTGCGGATTTCAGCGGCATCCGGCGGCGGACCACTGGCCATTTGTGCTCAGCGACTCGGCAGCGACTCGGCAGAGCCAGGGGCGATCCACCTGGCTGCACGGACCTACAGCCTGGTCCAGGCGTCGCTGAGTACCGAGCGCATCGCGGATTCGATCTGGTCGAACTCGGCCTGGCCGGCCATTAGCGGTGGGGCGAACTGGACGACGGCGTTGCCGCGGTCGTCGGCCCGGGCGTAGACGCCGGCCTCCCACAGACCGGGGGCGACAACGCCGCGCAAAATCCGCTCGCAGTCGGCCCGGCTGAACGGGTCCTTGGTGGCCTGGTCGCGGACCAATTCGACCGACCAGAAGTAGCCGTTGCCGCGGACGTCGCCGACGATCGGCAGGTTCAACAGCTGCTTGAGGGTGGACTCGAACGCGCCCTCGTTGCGCAGCACGTTGCCCAGCAGGTCGTCCTTGTCGAACACATCCAGGTTGGCCAGGGCTGCCGCGCAGGCCACCGGATGCCCACCGAAGGTGTAGCCGTGCGGGAACGCGACCGTACCGGTGCTGAACGGTTCGAAGATGCGATCGGAGATGATCGCCGCGCCCAACGCGGCGTACCCGGAGGTGAGGCCCTTGGCGCTGGTGATGATGTCGGGCTGGTAGCCGAACTTCTGGCAGCCGAACATGGTGCCGAGCCTGCCGTACGCGCAGATCACCTCGTCGGAGACCAGCAGCACATCATGGGTGTCGCAGATCTCCCGGAGCCGCTCGAAGTACCCGGCCGGCGGCGGGAACGAGCCGCCGGCGTTCTGCACCGGCTCGATGAACACCGCCGCCACGCTGTCCGGTCCCTCGGCCAGGATGGCCTGCTCGAACTGGTCGGCGGCCCACCGGCCGAACGCCTTCTCGTCGTCGGCGACATGCTCTGGAGCCCGGTAGAAGTCGGTGTTGGGCACCTTGACCGTGCCGGGCACCAGCGGCGCGAACGGGATCTGGAAGCCGGGGACCCCGGTGATCGACAACGCGCCCTGGGTGGTTCCGTGGTAGGCGATCGCCCGGCTGATCACCTTGGTCTTGTTCGGCCGGCCGGTCAGCTTGAAGTACTGCTTGGCCACCTTCCAGGCGGTCTCCACGCTCTCGCTGCCCCCGGTGGAGAAGAACACCTTGTTCAGGTCGCCCGGCGCCAGGGCGGCGAGCCGGTCGGCCAGCTCGATCGCCGGCGGGGTCGCGTACGACCACACCGGGAAATAGGCGAGCCTGCGGGTCTGTGCGTCGGCGGCGTCGGCGATCTCCGACCGGCCGTACCCGGCCTGCACCACGAACAGCGCGGACAGCGCGTCCAGATACTTGCGGCCCTGGGTGTCCCAGATGTAAGCACCCTGGCCGCGTTCGACCACCGGCACCGGACGATCCGCGAACGTGCCCATCCGGGTGAAATGCATCCACAGGTGCTCGGCGGCTCCGTTGGCGATGCCGGGCTCGATCAGTGCGGTCATCATGCTCCAGTCGACGGTTGCTGTTCGCTGCCTCACGGGGACCGGAGTGTGGAAGACCACGGTGATCTCCTCACGGCCTGGAAGGTGTCGTCCTCGATGCACCAGACTTTGCCAGACAATCGGTGTTCATCCCCACCGGCGTCGGCGGTTGCCGGGGATCGGTGCTCGCCGCGGGTCAGCTCGGTGTTCGCTCCCAGGCACGGTGGCGGCCCATGGCCGCGAAGAGGTCCGAGTCGAGCAGCGCGTCGACGGTGTCCGCGACGAAGACGCCGGCGTCCTGGAGCCCGACGCCGGCGGCCCGTAGCACCTGGTCGCCGTCGCCCCAGGCGGCCAGCGGCTTGCAGTGCCGGACCGCCTCCTGCACCAGGACGAGCAGCCGCGCGTCGACCGCCTCGGAGAAACCGGGGCCGATGACCACGGCGTCGAACTCGACGGAGCGTGTCGTCGCCAGCGTGCGTTCCACCGGCTGCGTCGCGCTGCCCCGGCCGATCGTCCCCGGCACCTCACCGATCACGCGCAGGGTTGCCTGGCGTTCACGCAGCGACTCCCGCAGGGTCGCGATGTCCCGGGCGTCCGCCGCCGGGGACGCGACAACGCCGACGACCCGGCCGGTGATGGGACCGGGCTGCGTCGTCAATTGCGACAACGCCGGCGACGGGTCGTATCGGTGGGCCGGTGGTGTCGCATCCGGCGACGGCAGCCCCAATCCCATCGCGACCCGGGCGCACAGCTCACCGTCGACCATGGCCAGCACCGCCAGTTCGCGTTCTCGGATCCGCTGCTCGTAGCACTTGCTCAACTCGAACGTGAAGGCCTGGACAAGGTGCGACTGTTCGATGGGCGACAGGCTCGTCCAGAACAGCGCCGCCTGCGAGAAATGGTCGCCGAACGAAACGGGTGCCGCCCGAACCTTGGGTCCGGACACCGGCCGGGGGAGATGGACGTACCCGCCGTCACTCTCGCTCGCCACCACCGGTTCGCCGTCGATGCCGTTCGGCAGGTAGGGGGAAAGGCCCTGGTGCACGGCAGTCTGATGCATGCCGTCCCGAAGGTTGTCGTTGACCGGCACATGTGGGCAGTTGATCGGCAGCTGGGTGAAGTTCGGGCCGCCGAGCCGGGTCAACTGGGTGTCGAGGTAGGAGAACAGCCGAGCCTGCATCAGCGGGTCGTTCGTCACCTCGATCCCGGGCACCAGGTTTCCGGTGTGGAAGGCCACCTGCTCCGTCTCGGCGAAGTAGCTGGTGGGATTGCGATCCAACGTGAGGCGGCCGACCACCCGGACCGGCGCCAGTTCCTCCGGCACGATCTTGGTGGGATCCAGCAGGTCGATGCCGGCGAACGTTTCGTCGTCGGAATCGGGGAGGATCTGCAGGCCGAGGTCGAATTCGGGATACGCGCCGGACTCGATGGCGTCCGCCAGGTCGCGGCGGTGGAAGTCCGGGTCCACCCCGGCCGCGATCTGCGCCTCCTCCCAGACCAGCGAATGCACGCCGGCCACCGGCTTCCAGTGAAACTTCACCAGCGCGGTCTCGCCGGTGGCGTTGACCAGGCGGAACGTGTGGACGCCGAATCCCTCCATGGTGCGAAAGGACCGCGGGATTCCGCGATCGGACATCGCCCACATCACGTGGTGCGTCGCTTCGGTGTGCAAGGAAACGAAATCCCAGAACGTGTCGTGCGCGGTCTGCGCCTGCGGGATCTCCCGGTCCGGATGCGGCTTGCCCGCATGGATCACGTCGGGGAACTTGATGCCGTCCTGGATGAAGAAGACGGGCATGTTGTTGCCGACGAGGTCGAAGTTGCCCTGCTGCGTGTAGAACTTCACCGCGAAGCCCCTGACGTCCCGCACGGTGTCGGCCGACCCACGGGACCCCAGCACGGTGGAGAACCGGACGAACACCGGAGTCACGGCATCGGCGGCCAGGAATCCAGCCCGGGTCACCGACGCCGCCTCGCCATTGGACCGAAACGTGCCGTGGGCAGCCGCTCCCCGGGCGTGCACCACACGTTCCGGGATCCGCTCATGATCGAAGTGGGTGATCTTCTCGCGCAGGTGGAAGTCCTCCATCAGGGTTGGCCCCCGGAGGCCGGCCTTGAGGGAATGGTCGGTGTCCGGCAGGCGCACGCCTTGTGCGGTGGTCAGGAACTCCCCGTTCTGGGCCCGTGGGTCCGGGTCCGGGGAGCCTTCCGCGATCGGCCGTCCGGTGGGGCCGACGGGTGCCGGTCCCCGCTGGTCCGGCTGACGTCCTGGGGTCATGGCACGTCCTTCCACTGCTGGGGGCCGAGGGTGTTGGGATGCGATCTGCGGTCTGGTTTCCGGAGGAGGTGCCGGCCAATCGGATTGGTTCACGCCGGATCGCTGAACGACTCCGTTCGACTCGTCGCGCGTGACGTGTTTGAGGTCGAGAACCGAACGGAACCAACAGGACGTGATGTTCCGACCGTTGGGTCGCCCGCTGGCAGACCGCCCGGACACCGAATCCGCGTGTGGCGCTGCATCCGTGCGTCACCACGCCGATTAGTCCGCTCTGCCGGACAATTCAGGCCGGCGGGAGGATCGACCCGGGAGATCGACCCGTCGAGGCCCGGCCGGTTCAGCAAAGAGCCGGTCGGGCCGTCTCACGTCAGCCGGGTCGGGCGATTCGCGCAAAGTCTGATTCACGTCGGGACCTGCGGGTACTGGACGTAGAAGGCAAGACCGGTGCGGGGCCGGTGCATTCCCAGGCCGAAGGAGGACCGATGCGGCGGGCGCTGGTCGCTGTGCTCGCGGTGCCGATCCTGAGCGAATGCGCGTCGTTGGCTCCGGACGCGGGCGCCGCCGCGGACGTCGCCAGCAGCTTTCACCGGGCGCTGTCCGACGGCGATGGTGCGGCCGCCTGCGCGCTGCTTGCGCCGGAAACCGCTGCGGCGCTGGAGCAGGACTCCGGACAATCCTGCCGACAGGCGGTGATCGATCAGGACATCCCCGACGGCGGAACGGCCCTCGACCGCCAGGCCTACGGGCAGACGGCGCAGGTTCTGCTGACCGGTGACGTGGTGTTCCTCGCCTCCGTCGGCGACCAATGGCGGGTGAGCGCGGCCGGATGCACCCCGCGGAATGAGCGCCCCTATCACTGTTCGATCGAGGGAGGGTGAACGACGCGGGTCGCCTTTTGGAGCTATATGGCCGTGATCGTCGTCGGGCTGACATTCTTCGTCACGATCGGCGCCCTCCATCGATGAGCGCCGTCCGCAGGACATTGCGGGACAACGGCGTGGCACTGGTGTTCGGCACGCTGTTCGTCGCGGCGCTGTTCGGCCAGGCGTTTGCCGGGCTGGCCGAATTCAACAGCCAACTGCAGAGTCAGGGACTGCAGGAGATCGGCTTCTGGCGTTACGTCACGTCATCGGATTTCGCGGTCGACGTGGTAGAGAATTGGCAGTCCGAGTACCTGCAGTTCTTCCTGTACATCCTGGCGACCGTCTACCTGGTGCAGCGGGGTTCGCCGGAGTCCAAACCTCTGGGTCAGGAGGGGCGGGAATCCGATCGTGAGCAGAAGGTCGCCGAACACTCGGTTGCCGAGTCACCGAGCTGGTCCCGAACGCGTGGGCTCCGGCTCACCGTGTTCTCACGGTCCCTGGGCCTGGTGATGGGCTCTATCTTCCTCGCCAGCTGGACGGCCCAGTCCATTGCCGGTCACAGCGCCTACAACGAGCAGCTCCTCGGCGATCTGCGCGATCCCATCAGCTGGTTCGGCTACGTCTTCTCCGCCGACTTCTGGAGCCGCACGCTACAGAACTGGCAGTCGGAGTTCCTGGCCGTCGGCAGCATGGTGGTGCTGTCCATCTACCTGCGCGAACGCGGCTCACCCGAATCGAAACCGGTCGGCCAGCCGCACCATTCGACCGGCATCGAAGGCTGACCGGGATCGGATCAACCGTCCGTGGTGCACGGGCCGCCGCGTGCGGATCGGTCCCGTTCCTGCGCACGCGCCAACGCCCGTGCCGCCGCGGCCACGGCCCGGCGTTCAGCGGCTCCTGCCGCCGACTCGGGGATCACCACCCTGGGTACTGCCCCAACACCGATCTACCGCGGTCAACGTGCTGCGTCCACCCGACCGGCCCGTTGCGCCGGTCGCGCTCGGGCATTCCCCCTGGCCGGGTCATCGCCGGGATCCTCGAAGCCGGTGACGCGGAACAGGTGTGGAAACGCGCGGACCGGGGAACTTCGAGTTCAGGCCGCGGCGGCGGCCCGACCCCGAGGTATCAGGAGCGCGAGATGCGGAATGTGGACGCGGTCCGGGCCGGTTCCGACCCGCAGCCCGCGCGACAGGGCCAGACGAGGATCGTCGAGGCGTCGTCCGGGCAGGTGTGGGGCGTGTTGTCCGACGGCTGGCTCTACGCGACCTGGGTGGTGGGAGCATCGCGGATCCGGAGAGTGGACGCCGATTGGCCGGCCCCGGGGTCCAGGATCCACCACTCCGTCGGGCTGTGGCCGGTGCTGATCGACGATCACACGCAGGTGTGTGCCGAGACGCCCGGTCGGGAGCTCGTGCTGAAGGCGCGTGCGTGGCCGGTCGGCGAGGCCCGTGTCCGGTTGACCATCGACGAACTGGATGATCAGCGGACCAGGGTCAGCATGATCGAGGACGCGACGGCGGGGCCGGGACGGCTGATTCCGCGGCCGGCGCGTCAATTGTTGATCCGCCCTCGCAATCGTGAGTCCCTTCGTCGCCTTGCGCTCCTGGCTCAGGGCCGGTCCGCCGGCTCCACCGCCGACGGCGTCGGCCGCTCTCGGGGCTAGGGTCGGACGGTCGCCGCTTGACCCCCGCGAGGTTGGGGCACTGACCTGGGCATGACGAACGAAACCGTTGACGCGGTGGTGGTGGGTGCCGGACCCAACGGCCTGGTCGCTGCGAACGCGTTGGCCGATGCCGGCTGGGCCGTGCTGCTCGTCGAGGCCCAGCCGACGGTCGGTGGAGCGGTCCGCAGCGCGTCGGTCACGGCCGACGGATTCAGCACGGATCTGTTCAGCGCGTTCTACCCGCTGGCGGCGGCGTCGCCGGTCATCCGAGACCTGGATCTTGGATCCCACGGCCTGCGCTGGGTACACGCCCCCGACGTGCTGGCACACCCCCTGGCAAGCGGTGAATGCGCCCTTATTTCACGGGATCTCGAGCGGACTGCGGCGAACCTGGACGGCTTCGCCGCCGGCGACGGGGATGCCTGGCTCGGCATGGCGTCCCAATGGCAGCAGCTGCGTGAGCCGCTCATGGACGCCCTGTTCACCCCCTTCCCGCCCGTTCGCTCGGTGCTGCGCGTGCTGCGAAGCGTGCGGATCGCAGGTGCCCTCGATCTGGCCCGTCTCGCGGTCCTGCCGGTCCGCCGGCTGGCCCAGGAGTCGTTCGGCGGGTCGGGCGCCGAACTGCTGCTGACGGGCAACGCCATGCACAGCGACATTCCGCCGGATGCGGCCGGCAGCGGCATGTTCGGTTGGTTGATGTCCATGCTGGCGCAGGACGTGGGGTTCCCGGTCCCGCAGGGTGGCGCCGGACGGTTCGCGGACGCCCTGGCCGCCCGGTTCACCGCCGCCGGCGGCATCGTGCGCACCGGACTGCCCGTCACCGCGGTGCGGATCACCGGCGGCCGGGCGTCCGGAGTCGTGGTGGCCGACGGGAGCACCGTGGTCGCCCGCCGCGCAGTGCTCGCCGACGTGTCGGCCCCCGCGCTTTACCTGGATCTCGTGGGACGGGAAAAGCTGCCGCCGGGTCTGCGAACCGCACTGACCCGCTTCCAATGGGACCCCGGCACGCTCAAGGTCAACTGGGCGCTGCGGTCACCGATCCCATGGACGGCGGCACCCTGCCGGGGCGCGGGCACCGTGCACCTCGGTGTGGGAGTCGACGGATTCGTCGGGCACGCGGCGGACCTGGCGGTCGGGCGGATGCCCGGGACACCGTTCGTGCTGCTCGGGCAGATGACGACCGCAGACCCGACGCGCTCGCCGGCGGGTACGGAATCGGCCTGGGCATACACCCACGTCCCCGCGCATGCGTCCGCAGATGCACTGGACCGTCAGATCGGGCGGGTCGAGGGTGTTCTCGAGCAGTTGGCCCCCGGGTTCGGCGACCGGGTCATCGCCCGTCACGTGCAGACGCCGGAGGACCTGCGCTCGTGCGATCGCAACCTGGTCGGTGGGGCGACCAACGGCGGCACCGCCGCCCCCCACCAGCAGCTCGTATTCCGGCCGACGATCGGCCTTGGCCGCCCCGAGACGCCCATCGACGGACTGTTCCTGGCGAGCGCATCGGCGCATCCAGGCGGTGGGGTCCACGGTGCCTGCGGGTGGAACGCGGCCCGGGCGGCGCTGACCGCGAACGGCCGCCTGGGCTGGGTTGCCCGGCGGCTGACCCGCACCGCCTGGCATCGGCTCCTGCCGCCCCGCTGAGGACCAACGACGCTTACCACCGTTCGCCGCCGGGCACCGGAATGCGACGCCGGCCGCCGTGTCCGATCGCGGCCGGGCGAACTGAGATCTTCGATTCCTCAAGAGATGTGAGCGGAGCTGGACATTGCCCGGTCCACCCGACGGTGGAACCGCATGCCCCAGAGTCCGCCAAGGACGGCTCCGACGAGTGCGCTCAACGCCGCCGCCAGGATGCCAAGTCCCGCAGCGACACCCAGAGCACCATTGACGAAGGCGGGTAGGTCGAGACCGGGAACGCCGCTGTAGCCGGTGATCGCGGTCACGATCGCGATCACGCCGGCCATCAGCACACCCCACACCCAGACGGCGAATCCCTGCTGGACACCGTTGAAGCGAGCCATCCTTCCGGCCACGTAGCCGCCCGCCACGTAGGAAACGAAAAGCACGACCAGGGCGGTGATGCCGCCGATCAGCCCGAGACTTCGCGCCTGCTCGCTCCCGGGTTGCTGGGCCGTGCGGAGGACGGAGTCCTCGTCGATCCAGCCCATCCCCACCGCGACTGCCGCCAGCAGCGCAACCAGCAGGACGGACAGGCCAGTCGCGGTGAGCCATCCGAAGAACGCCGATCCGAGCTTCACCCCGCCGAACCTTCTCGCCGGCTCGACGCCGACGGCCCCACGACCGTCTGCCGGCGGCTCGGTCCTCGGCGGGTGGGACGTCGCTGCCGGTCGCTCCGGGCGTGGGTGACCGGAAACGTCATCGGTGGCGGGGCCGGTCGCGGTGGAGCGATCGATGGAGGTCGCCGGGTCGATCGGGCGGTCGTCGGCGGACGGCGGGGTGCCGGCCGGTGCTGCCGTCAGGTACTCGTCGGCCGGCCGAGCCGTCCTGCTGTTGTCACGGTCTGGATCAAGCGGTCTGCTCACCGAATCCTCCTGATTGGCTCGAAGGGGTCGGACCGTCGCGGACGCCATCAGGGTCCGGCAGCCGGACGGACGCACGCCGGATCCGAAGGGCGTTCGGCCGTAGACCAGGTACCCGGCCGGCCGCCGATTGAACCTCGGGCCGGCGAACTTGCTTGATTCGCTTCCGGAATGGGCACGACCAGACGGGGAGTGACAAGACCAGAGGGGGAGTGACAAGAGAGGTGAGGGATGATCTCCAGGAAACTGGCACGAGAGCTACCAGGTCGTGATCTGTTCGACCGGAACGGCGAGCGGATCGGTGAAATCAATCAGGTGTTCGTGGACGAGGTGACCGACGAACCGAGATGGGTCACCGTGAAGACGGGCTGGTTCGGGCTGAGCGACTCCTTCGTTCCGTTGGTGGACGTCGACACCAGCGGGGCGGGAGTGCGCGTCGCGTACGACCGGGCGACGATCAAGGACGCTCCCCGGTTCTCCGCGGCGGAGCCGTTGACCCGCCGGGACGAGGACGAACTGCACACCCACTACGGGTTGCGCACGCCCGCCGAGCAGCCCACTGATCCGGTGGGTCGGGGGGTCGAGACCCGTGGCGCCGCACCGGGACCCGACGTGGCGGCGGTGCCGCGCGCTGGAAGTGCCTTCGACCCGGAGCCTGAAGGTGCCCGACGAGGTCGCCTGCGTCCCTTTGACGACCCCGAGAACCGCGAGGTGTCCGCAACCGCGGGCATCGGTGAGGTCCCCGTCCGGGTATGCGCACGCTGCGGCGGCTACGTTTCCGCCGATCTGATGGACCGGCACGAGGAGTTCCATCGCGTGATCGAACAACCTGCGGGTGACTACGCGCGCCACGACGTCTCCACCGGCGGGCGGACCTGACGGCGGAGGACGGCTGAGCGGAAGGACCGCCGGCGGAGTTCGCGGTCCATGGGCGTCGATCAGGGTCCGGTGATCACTGCGCGGGCCTCCGAGCAGATGGCCTGCGGTGCCCTGCGCGTCCTGGACGTGGACATCGCGGTCGGGTCGACCGGTGTGTCGGTGGTCCGGAACCGGCCGAGGGCCGGCCGGCCGGCACCGTCATCGCCGTTGCGACCATGTGCGATCACCGCGGTCGGCGGCGTCGGACGCGGGGCCTATGGCCGCGTCCGAGATCTTCGTGACGGTTTCGGTGGTCCGCGGAAGGCCACGAACCGACTTCAGCGAGGAGTGGTCGGCGGCGGCCAGAATCGCCGCCGCGATGGTCCACAGGATTCCGACGATCAGCCCGGACCAACCGAATCCGATCGCGGTGCCAAGTGCCCACCACAACGCGATGGACAGGAACAGCAACGCCAAATGACCGGCAACAGCCGAACTGCCGAGAAGGCCGGCCGCCGTTCCGGCACGCCGCGCGGACTGCTGCACCTCGGCCTTGGGCAGCTCCGCCTCCTGGCGCATCAGTATCGTGAGATCCGTCGTCACCTCGGAGATCAACTCGTCGAGCGAACGGTCGTCTGCCGTCGGTGTTGCAGACCGGCCAGGGGTCGCAGCGGTGTTCATCGCCGGATGTCACCCCTGTCGGTCGTCCATGGTCGGCTCGTCACCGCCGACGGCGACGGTGGCGGGACCGGTACCACCGCGGGATAAGCCGGGACAGACCTGTTCCGCGGAGCGGCCTCCTGGTCGGTCAGGCCACGGGTCCGTCGGCCGGCGAGCACGTCACGGCTTTCCGGCATTGGTCGACTACGACTCGTGCGCCACGCTGGCACACTCCTCCTTTCATCCACGGCGACCGACGGCGCACGTCGGGCCGATCCCACCCCCTGACATCCATCAGTTCCGCTCGACCGTGCGAGCCAAACCCGATCTCGACAGGTCCCTTGCGGCCCGTTGTGGAATGTGCACGCAGCGGCTGCCGGGCGTACGCCCGGCAGCCACGAAACCCATTCCGCGGGCGACAGGACTACGGCATCCGGCGCCCGAGGATTGGCCCGCCGAAAATTCGTAGGACAGGCCCTACGTGGGCAGGGACTTGCCAGCCTGTCCATGCTATTAGAGGGCATAAACGGCAAGAGACACCGTCTACACCATCTCCAAGACGGACAGCCGCCCGCGCGCTAATCATTGCCAGTGTTACCATGCGCCATGACCTTGAACGGGCGCCGGCTCCTTGCCTTCCTCCCCCTGGCCCTGGTCGCGGCTTGCTCACCGACAGTCGCCCAATCAGCGTCACCCGTCCCAGCCGCTACCGTCAACACGGTAGTCGAGATCCGGCCAACATTGACTGTCACAGAGACCGTCACGGTCACCGAAACAACAGGCCTTCTGCTACCGCTCGGCAAAGTCTTCGACCGGGTAAAGCTAGAGCAGGGCGTTATGACCGCGCTCGCTGGAAGTCCGCCAGCCGGGTTCGGCCTCGCTGGAATCACCGACGTCAGCTGCCCAGAAGACCAGCCGGTGAAGGCGCTCACCTCCTTCAAGTGCGACGTGATCATAGACGGCGATGCGTTAGAGACAATTATCGTTGTCAAGGACAGCAACGGACTGTACGAGGTCAACCCCCCGAGCTAGAAACAGTCCTAGTCAGGAAACTCCCCTCATACTTGCCAACGACACAAACATTGATGGCGGGCGCGAATTGATGTTATTGTGTGTAATACATGGCAGAAGATATACAACAAACTGACGCATCGGCGTCCGGCGGCGCGCAGGAGCCGCCTAGCAATCCAGTCGGCCGGCCCCTCAAGTTCAAGACAGTCGAAGAACTCGACATGGCCATCCAGCTCTACTTCGACAAGCAAGACCCACATGTCGAGGAGCACATGGTCGCAAGCGGTGTGAACGCGAACGGCGAGACGACGTTTCAGGTTCGCAAAGTGCTCACAGAACAGAAGCCTTACACGATGAGCGGCCTTGCACGCTCCTGCGGGTTGAGCCGCCAAGCGCTCTTGGAATACAGTCTCCGTGACGACTTTGGTGACTCGATACGGGCTGCCAAGCAACGCTGCGAAGAGTGCTGGGAAGGCTTGTTAGCGTCTCCTTACGCCAACGGCGCTAAGTTCAACCTCCAGAACAACTACAACGGCAAGTACCAGCCGTGGACTGACAAGCAAGTCCTGGCCGGCGACAAAGACGCTCCACTGATGCCTATCGGCCTAGACGGGGCAATCCTAAAACGCAGAACGAATGGCGCAGCTACATCAAGCGCAGAGACAGATAGCCCAGAGCCCAGCAAGGTTTAAGGTCCTACGCTGTGGCCGGCGTTTCGGCAAAACGACCTATGCCATTGAAGAAATGGTCGGCGCCTGTCTGTTTGAGCCCGGCCCTGTCGCCTACTTCGCCACCACCCGCGACCAGGCCAGGGACATCGTATGGGCCGAGTTGCTCGAAAAGTGCCTGGGCACGGCCAACTACGTCTCCCACAATGAACAGCGCCTAGAAGTCACCCTGAAGCGTCCAGACGGCACATTGAACCGTATCCGACTGTTCGGCTGGGAGAACATCGAGACCGCGCGCGGCAAGAAGTACAGCCTCGTGGTTCTCGACGAACTGGACTCAATGCGCGCCTTCGAGAAGCACTGGCGCGAGATTATCCGCGCCACGCTGACCGACTTCCGCGGCTCGGCGCTGTTCATGGGTACGCCCAAGGGCTACAAGTCGCTCTACCGCCTGGAGAAGCTTTCCAAGACCAACAAGAACTATGCCGTCTTCCACTTCACTAGCTTCGACAATCCGTTCCTGAGCGCCGACGAACTGGAGGAGATGCGCGGCGAGATGACCGCCACGCAGTTCGCCCAGGAGATGCTGGCCGAGTACCACAAGATGGAAGGCCTCATCTACGAGGAGTTCAGCCGGGACAAGCACGTCAAGGCGTGTCCGTTCACTCCTGTCCGCTGGGCGCTGGCCATCGACTTCGGCTACAACCACCCGCTGGCCGCCGGAATCTTCGCCATCGGCAGCGACGACAGCGTCCACCTCGACCGCATGCTGTACGAGCGCAAGCTGAGCGACGCACAGCGCCAGCAGAAGATCCGCGACCTCATCGGTGACACCAAGCTGGACATCCAGGTGGCCGACTCGGAAGACCCGTTGGCCATCGACACCCTGAACACTCAGCTCAATCTCAGGATTCAGCCGGTCGTCAAGGGGCAAGGCTCAGTGCTGGAAGGCATCAACAAGACCAAGTCACTGCTGAGCAAGGGCACGTTCACCATGGACCCGAGCTGTGAAGACCTTGCCTGGGAGTTGGAGAACTACAGCTGGAAGCTCGACAAGGAGGACAACTCGCTCGACGAGCCGGTCAAGGAGAACGATGACGCCGCGGACTGCGCTAGGTATGCCATCACGACTATTCTGACAAAGAGCAAGTATGTGTTCCGCGTCAGGTCGGGCTGAGGGATACTGTTACCTGTATTCCGTCCTGCCGGTCTGCGGATTGTAGTGGGGCTTTGGCGTGAATCCGGGCGGTACCGGTTCGTTGTAGTGCGGATTCTGCGCGATTGCCGAATCAAGGAGCCATTGCTGCTGACGGTGCCAGTCCCGATCGCTGGCTAGCTTCTGCGCGAAGGTGGGGCCTGGTACTGTGTAGGGCCCAGGATTGAATCCGGGCGGAGTAGGCGTTGTAAGCCACGTTGACAGCGGAAGTTGACAAAGAATATCGCCGCCGTGATGGCCGCCTCCCGAACGAACAGCTGGTGCTGACCATCCCTCCGAGTAGAAGTCCGGATCAGATGGCTTCAACCCGGATGGCCGCCGCTCGGGTGGTTGATAGTAGCCGCCTTGATACTCCATTGACTTGCGGCGAGCGCGAGCGCCAAGGGCCTTAACCATCAGCGCGCCGACCGCCGCTCCAATCACGACGAGCGCGCCGATGTTGTTCTTGTCCTCGCTCGAACCAGGCATCTGATTCCCCTTCTTGATCGGTCTTACAGCAGGACAGCTCCGCTATTACGCCGGAGTTCTGGCACCGGAGGTGCCGCCCGAGGCTGGCGCCCCAGACCTTTTTGTTAAGCTCAGAAACCGAATCAGTGGATCGAAAGGACTATAGCGTCCGCACTGTGTGAACACCCTGTGAGGCACATGGGCAATTGATACTCGCTGACTCCGTGGTCTTTGCCACGCGCTAATGCCGCTGGACGTTTACACGGACTTGTGGGAAGATTGAATCAGCGAGGTCTCTTCAAACTGATATCTCGCTAGCAAATGTCACCGGGTTAAGAAAAGACACCCCTTTCGAGGTGCCCGGTCTCTTCAAACTGTATCTTTACGATACGTTATCTGGTTCATTTGCGCAAGTACATGAGTGATGACCAGGTGAGCAGTCTCAGCTCCGAGCGGGCATATCAGAGGGGAAGATCCTCAATCAGCCGCTACAGGCCCCAGTGTACGGGGAACGAGATCGATAGGGTTCCGGCTGCCCTTGGAGAGCCGGATGTCTCAATGTGGTAGTACCTTAACAACTTCCGCCCTGTGTTCCCGCCCTTCGCTTGGAGTGTCCTGATTACTCTCGCTCGATAGTCCGCTGACTATGAACTAACCCTGAGCCTATGAGGAAGACAAGACGAACTGAATCTCATTGGGACATCTATCAGAGTCATCCGTGGGGGAAAGAAGCCACTGGCGAAGTCTCTATATACCACACTCGTCAAGTACTTCGTCCCAGGGAATCAACTGGCCCACTCCCGCCTGAACCACCTCGTTGCTTGCAGCGCCTGCGTCGATGGAATCCACCCATGCCGTTCCTTGAACTGGCTAACACGCTCAGGTGTCATGGTCAGAGGGGAGCCAGGTGGAGGCACGTCAACCCGGTACTCCATCCATCCCGCCCGGCCCATATCGTTCATGGCGTGCATGAGCCACAGCGGCTTCAGTAGCTGCTCGGATGACTCAAGGACAAGGAAGTAGGCCATCACGGGCGTCCCCTTGAGGAACGCGCCCTTGTAGGTGACGTACTCGATCAATTGGGCGTACTCGTACTGCTGCATATAATCCCCCAAGACACACGGCGGCATAGTCCGCGCTTAGTAGCGTACCCCGGCCCGTGCGACAATCGCCCGATGGACTGGATGGATCCGTACTGGCCCGACGACTTGGGCCAAGTGCAGTGGGGGCCGGTGTCGGCATGGGTCAGCGGCTTGCTGACGGGAATCTCCGTCATGGTCGCGGCACTGGCGTACCGGCGTAGCGTGATCAACAGTGAATCCAGCCAAGCCGACCTGGTGGCGGCCTGGTTCCTCGACACCGACCACACAACGACTCCCGCAATTATCGCCGTCCGGAACTCAAGCAATTTGCCCGTGTATCGGTTCGCTATGACAATTGAGCGGGCCGGAAAGGCATCGCAACAGCGCTTCTTCATCGGCACCCTTGCTCCGGAGATGGTATACGAGATAAAGACTGAGCTAAGGATGTCTTCGATAGTTCCGCCCGACTATATTGAGTTCACAGACAACCGAGGTATCGCGTGGCAGCGCGACATGATGGGTAAGCTGACACGATTGACTCCGACCCCCTGGTCACTTCGGCGAAGGCGCATTCTGATCAGAGTCAGGCATCCCATCTATTGGCTCAAGTGGGTGTTCCCCAGCCATCAAGTTGGCGATCCAACCTCACTGGCTGGCCCGTTTCACGGCGACCCAGAAAACTACATACCCGAGTGGCGCGATCAGGCAATCGAAAGCTCAATGGCGGAGTACAACCTGAGTCACGAAGAGGCAGAACACTGCATTGACAAGTACATGTCAGGCAGGAGACTTACGCGCTTCCAAAAAGAAGTTGTTGCGACTGCCATCGCCAACTTGCCGCCGCATTCGGACGAGTGGTACGAGACTCTTGCGAAGAGCTCACGCGACACGGAGTCAAACAGCAACTAGATCTCGTCAAGAAGATTGTTTCGCTATAAACTCTGACGCGGTTTTGCTAATATGAGGTCATATGACCCCAGGCACTATCACCATAGTTCAAGGCGAAGACTTCACCCTCAACCTTGCGTTCACCGATGCAGACGGCGACCCATACGACCTGACGGGCAGCACGGTGCGATTCCTTGTCCGCAGGAACGCCAGTACGGCCCCGGTCATCAACAAGCCCATCACCAGCCATATCAACGCCGTAGCCGGCCTGACAGCGGTTCCCCTGGCCGACGCTGATACCGACATCGATATCGGGTACCTGATACCAACGGTGAATCGTCGACGAATGCTCGGCCGCGCAGGGCATGTCGTCGCAGGTCGCGGTCGGCCATCGTGTCGATGGGCACCGGCAGAGAGGCGTGAACAATGGGGATCCTGTCCAAGCTGGGTGCCGTCGGCACCGTGTACTCCTTCTTGCGCAGCCCGACCGGACAACGCATTCTGCAGGAGTTGAAGCGCCAGGCCGCGGATCCGCAGAATCGCCGCCGTGCGGCGAACCTGATCAGGCGCCTTCGATCGCAGAGTGGTCGGCACGTCACCGTGGTGGATGCGGAGCCACCTCCCCCTCCTCGGCATTGACCGCTGCGAGCCACCCCGACTCACCGCCCCGAGCCGCCGCCGTGAATCCGTCCGCGAGTCGTCGGATCCGATACGTTTGACGCCGAGAATCGGACGGAACCTTCAAGGCGTGACTTTCCAACCGCCACCGCGATCGTGAACGGCGCGGACTCCGGAATCGGCCGGCATCGCCTACTTCGGCTGTCGGGATGAGCGCGGCCGGTTCGACATCGAGTTCTCTGATGCCGACAGCCGTCTCGACTGGGTCGAGGTGCTGGCCGCCGAGACCGCGACCGGCTGATCGCTCAGGACAGAACGGCGTCCACGGCCTTCTTGATCGCGCTCGGCTGTGCCGGACGCGTCGGAGCCGAATCCTTCAGCTCGATCATCCGCGCGCCCAGTTCCTGCAGCTGCTTTCGTCCCAGGCCGGCCCGGACCTGGGGGAACCAGTCCTGCTCCTCCTCGTCCATGTGGTGGGTGACGTTCTCGATCAGCACAGTCACCTTCGCGTCGAGTCGCTCCGCGCCGGCGTCCATGCCGGCGAGTTCGGCGACCAGGACGTCCGCGACATGGTGCTCCTCGTACGATTCCAGCACGTCGTCCTCGAGGTCGGGAAGCAGCCGCCGGACCTCGGGATACATCACCTCGTTCTCCAGGTAGGTGTGGACCGTCAAGAGCTCGATGATCTTGTCGACGATCCTTCCCTTGGCCGCCGTCGCGGCGTCCCCGGCCTCCGAGAAGCGCTTGAACTGCCGCCGGATCTGCTGGTGGTCGTTGCGCAGCAGGACGATCGCATCGGTCGACATGAGTGTTCCTTTCTGCAGGAGCGAGCCGCATATGCAATCCCCGGTCCGCCCATCGGTCAAACGTCGGGCCGGGTCGGAGGGCAGTGGGCGGCGGGGGCGACGGCCGGGATGTCCAAGGGGAGGAAGACTGATGCGAATGCGGGCGGAACCGGGAAACCAAGAGTCCCAGGAGGATGAAACAGGCCGCCCGGCAGGCATTGATGGCCGCGCCATGATGATCCGCGCCATGATGATCCGCGCCATGATGATCCGCGCCATGATGATCCGCGCCGGGCCCCCGAGCGTGCCGGCATCTGCTGAAGCCTCGATCGTGGGTGTTTCGGACCCGACCGTGCGGGTGACCATCAGCAGCAACGGGTGAAGGAGCGGTGCCGAGATGGACGTCGAATCGGAGCGCGACAACGTTGCGCGTCGGGCGATGCGGGACGAGTTGGTGTCCGTGCTGCGGACGTCCGCCAATGCGGCAGCGGCCGCCGGCCTGCCTGCTCCGAGTCATGAGAGCTACGCCGACGCGGTGCTCGAAGCGGGTTGGCGACCGCCACCATCGATGATCACCGACCCGGGCCGGCTGGATGCCCTGGCCGAGGGCGCGGCGATCGTGGACGCCCTGGGAGTGCCGAGACAACTGGTTCAGGGACAATGGGTTGCTCCCTCCGCGGAATCGTTGTCGACGCAACAGGTGCCGTTGCCGGCGGAGGTCACGATCGACCCCGGCCGGCGATGAAACCGGTGTTTCTGGCGGCCGACCGGTTTGAGAACCTCGGCGGGAGGAACGCTATGGGGACGGACCGACCGTCCCGGGTGCGGGGGCTGCCGGTCATCGACGGGCACCGACTGGTCGGGATCATCGCCGAGTCCGACATCGCCGCGCATGCTGCCGCTTCCGACGTCGGGGAGACGGTGGAGGCAATCACCAGCACCTGATCGGCCGGCTAGCCTGCGGCCCGCGCCGGAAACACCCCGTAGTCGACGAGATCGACGGCCAGCGAGACGATCTTGATGTTCTGCTGCTGCGACGTGCGGCGCAGCAGGCCGAAGGCCTGGTCACTCGAGATGGCGTATCGGTGCATCAGTATTCCGACGGCCTGACCGATCTTGGTACGGGTGGCGAGTGCGCGTTCGAGGTGGCGTTCGGTGTCGGCGGCGCGTACCAGTGTCGACAGGTACGCGGCGATGGTGCGGACCGGCGCAAGTCCGGCGTGGTCGGCGGCCTCGCGGTCGGATGCATAGAAAGTGAGCGCACCGACGGGGCGATCGACGTGCAGGCGGATAGCGAGAACCGCATGTGCGCCAAGGTTTCGGGCCGCCGGTGCCCACTTTGACCAGCGGGTGTCGTCGGTCGTTGCGGCGAGGATCTCGGTCTGCGACCCTGTCCCGAGGACATCGTAGGTGGGGCCCTGCACGTGTTCCCACTGCAGATGTTCGCACAGGTCGGCGAGTGGACCGGTGCTGGCGCGCGTCCGCGGACGGCCGACGTCGCCCCCCCATCCGGATAGCGCGCCGGCCGTCCACGGTCCATCCGCCAGGGCCAGCTCGATGAGCAGGCGCGCGCCGTCGGGTAACGACAGGCCGGCCGCGGTGCGGACGGCCTCGGCGACGACCAGCGCAGTGACCGTCGGTGGGGCAGGAACCTGCCCGTCCAGGCTCGGACCGGGAAGCAGAATGCCGTCCGCGGCGGCGGTGCCCGTCGCACCGTTCCGAGAGCACGTGGGTCCGGTCATCTCTCACGCGGTCCGGCCACAACCAGACCGTCCCGGCGTGCGACCAAGTGGCGCATCCGTCGCCCTTTCGCCCTGAGGCGGTCGCCCGCGTCCCTTCCCCGTCCGTGCGCAAGACAACCATCCTTAGGGGTGGTGCGGTACACCCCTAAGGATGGTTATCGTGCCGGGATGAGCGGATCGGAACCGTCGGCCGCGCAGATCGCGCTGGTCGACGACTACGAGGTGGTGGTGCTCGGGCTGGCTCAGATGCTGACGCCATACCGGGACCGGGTCGCCGTGGTGGAACTGGACGCCCGTCGGCCGGTCAGCCAGCACGTGGATATCGCCCTGTACGACACGTTTGCCCAGCCGGAGTGCGACCGCGACGACATCCAGGCCCTGCTGGACAATCCTCACACGCACCGAGTGGTGATCTACACCTGGAGTTTCCATCCGCGCCTGATCAAGGCGGCACGGGACCTTGGGGTGCACGGCTACCTGGCCAAATCGCTGTCGGCCCGCGAACTGGTGGAGTCGCTGGAGGCAGTGCATGCCGGCCGGATCGTGATCAGCGAACCACCCCGCCGCGCGCTCAGCGCGCCGGGACTGAACTGGCCCGGTCGCGGCGAGGGTTTGACCGACCGGGAATCGGAGATCCTGGCCTTGATCACCCAGGGACGGAGCAATGCCGAGGTCGCAGAATTCAGTTTTCTGAGCCCCAATACGGTCAAGTCCTACATCCGCTCGATCTACCGCAAGATCGGCGTACGTACCCGCACCCAGGCGGTGCTCTGGGGTGTCAACAACGGATTCGCCCCCGACCACCAGTCGATCGACATGTGGCGCCCGGAGCACTGACACTTCGACGGCGACGGGCTCGGCAGGGCGCAACCACCCGCGAATCACCGCTCTTGTCACCGAATCCGGTCGGGTACTCGGATTCGTGCACGGGAAACAGGAATTGATCTTAAAGGAAGCAGTCGATGACCACGACTGCGAAAACGCTACCGGGACCTGGACCAGGAGTACAACGTCATCCGGTTCACCCAGGCCTGCCTGGAGAACGCGTAGCGGCTGGAGACCTACATCAAGGACGCGCAGCGGGCCGGGAACGATGAACTCATCGAGTTCTTCCGCAAGCCGCAGGCCAAGAGCCGCACGGGGGCCGAACTCGGGAAGGAGATGCTCCGAACACTGCTCGGCCACGACCCTGCCGCGCATGCGATCCGGCGTTCAGTTCCCTGATCCGACGGAATTCAGCGGAATCATCGGCGACGAATCCGGCCGGTGGTCAGCCTGCAGCTGAGGGGTCTCGTCAATGGTGACGTAGTGCGTCGATCAGCTCGGCCGGCCTCCTCAGCGACGAAGAGTTCGCCGCCATGGGTCTCGTCAATGGTGACGTAGTGCGTCGATCAGCTCGTCCTTGTTCATCGAGGAGCGACCGTCGATGCCGACCTCGGCGGCCCGCTTGCGCAGGTCCTCGACCGTCCAGTCCTCGTAGCTCGGCGACGAGCCACCACGATGACCGACCTCGCTGCGGGAGGAGTTGGCGGCGGCGTTGGCGATGCGCGCCGACTTCTCCTTCGAGTTGCCCTCGTCGCGGAGCTTCTCGTAGAGCCCCTTGTCCTTGACACTGGGTCCGGGGTCCTTCTTGGGCATGTGCGATCCCTTCGTTGGTCGAAACAGGGTCAGCCGGGCAGGGTTTCACCCCCGATGGGGGCGAGTACCTCTCCGGAGTAGTACGAGGACATTCGCCCGGCGGCGAAGAACAGGTACGACGGCGCGATCTCGTCCGGCTGGGCGGCGCGGCCCATCGGTGCCTGTTGCCCGAATGAGGCCACCCGTTCGGCGCCCTCCTTGGCGAACACGGCGGCCACTGCCCGGCCGATGCCCGAGTCCGCGCCGGTGATCAGCGCCCGCCGTCCGGCCAGCAGCCCGCTGCCCACCCACCCGCGCATCTCGTCGCGCGGTCGCTCGGCCATGTCCTCGGTCCGACCGGGGTACTCGATGGTGTGCGCTGGATGCCGATGGCGATCGCCGCCCGAATCAGACATGGTCGGATGGTTCCCGGCTGCGGCGCGACCAAACTCCGCCGCGCGGCGCTCCTACCGATCGGGGACCGGTCGAGGCGCCAACGATCATCCCGCCGAAATCGGGGTCGGGGCGATTCCCAGCTCCGTGGCGAGGAAGAGAAACGCCGCGGCGTAGGGATTCTGCGCAGTCTCCGCACGCAGCCGGTCCCAGTCCAACTGTTCGCGGACAGCGCGAACCGCTGGCAGCAGGTCGCCGAGGTCGCAGTACCGTTCCGACAACGCGCTCAGCTTGGTCGAGATGACCTGAGTCGGAGGCATGACCGGTATCCGCAGCCCCAGGACGTCCCGGTCGTCGGCCAGCCCGAGCAGGTCGGGCGAGACCGGGACCCCGTTCAACCTGTGCAGCACGTCGACCATGGCGCCGTCCAGATGAGCCTTGAACAGCCAGTCCTCCGGTGGACGTTCGACGTCGAACCCCGCCTCGGCCAGGGACCGCGCCGCGTCGTCGACGGATTCCTCGGCCACGACCAGATCGACGTCGTGAGTGGTTTCAGGTGCGCCATGTATCCAGAGTGCGTAGCTGCCGACCAGCGCAAATGGTATGGAATCGGCCTTGAGCGCCGAGGCTGACATCCTCAACGCGACTCGGAGTCGCCGCGTCGTGGAGTCCTCCGGATCCGTCGAGTGCGCTGTGGTCATGGTGGGTACTTTCCCCGAATGCGGCTTGCAACCTTCAACATCCTGCACGGTCGATCCACCAAGGATGGCACCGTCCGGCTGGACCGGCTCGCGGAAGCGGTGCGGACCCTCGACGCCGATGTGCTGGCGCTGCAGGAGGTCGATCACCTGCAGGAGCGGTCCCACCTTGCCGACCTGACCGCCGTCGCCGCGGAGGCGCTGGGTGCCCGATCGCAACGGTTCGCCGCGGCGCTGTCGGGAACGCCGGGCGCAACCTGGGTGGCCGCGACCGGCGAGGAGACACCGGAGGGGGCGTCGTACGGGATCGCCCTGCTGTCCCGCTATCCGGCGTCGAACTGGCAACTGCTACGTCTGCCAAGGATCCCGGTGCGGTTTCCCATGTGGCTACCGGGCCCACGCAAGGTGATCGTCGTGCACGATGAGCCTCGCACCGCCGTGGTGGGCACCTTCCGGACGCCGGCCGGCCCCGTGGTGGTGGCCAACACCCACCTGTCCTTCGTACCCGGCTTGGGGCGGTACCAACTGCGACGCCTCGCCCGGGACCTGGCCGTCTTCGACGATCCGGTGCTGTTGATGGGTGACCTGAACCTGGACTCACCCATCCCGGCGCGGGTCACCGGATACCGGTCCCTCGCCGCGCATCCGACATTTCCGGTTGTGGAGCCCGACCGGCAACTGGACCACATCCTGCTGCGTGGTGAGCTTGGCCGGGTCACCGGCAGCCGCGCGCGCGTCCTGACCCTGTCCGACCACCGGGCGCTGCAGGTCGATCTGGTCACGGTTTGAACGCTGCGTGTTTCATCAGTGGCGTGTTTCATCAGTGGCTTGTTTCATTCAGTAGCTCGGAGTCTGGGTTCGGTCACTCCGCGGGGTCCTCGTGCGGCTCGGTGTCGTTGTTGCGCAGACGCAACGGAACGATGACCCACAACACCAGCAGGAACACGCCCAGGACGCCCGCGGCAACTGCACCGATCGGCTCGCCGAGAACCATGGAGAAGACGAGCAGGCAGACACCGATCATGGCCACTCCGAGCAGCACGATCCCGACCAACGCCAGTCGGTGCCCGACCTGGACGGTGGCCCGTCGGGCGTGGCGACGAAAGAGCAGGCGATGCAGGTTGACCGGCGCGATGAGGAACGCCGTCGCGACGCTCGAGACGGCCACCGTGAGCAGATACGTCGTCTGCGCGAAGGCGCTGAGCTCGCCGAACCGGGACTGGAAGGGCATGATCAACAGGAACCCGGTGAGCAGTTGGACGCCGGTCTGCGTCACCCGCAGTTCTTGCAGCAGATCCGCCCAGTTGCGGTCCAGCTGTTGCAGCTTGGTCTCGTGCCGCTGCCTGCGGGCCTCGTCGCTCTCATCCACCTTGCGCATCCTTCGGGTCGTCGTGCGGTCAGTGCCCACAGGGGCGGGGGCTCAACCTCCGTGCCCACGATCGTGCACCTCCGCGGGATCGTCGAGATTGGGCCGGCGATCACTGGGGACCAGGACTGACATGACCGAATTCGGGACCCGACCCCGAGGACGCGTCCAGCAAGTTCTGCCGGCCACGCAGGTGCTCGACACCTGGCCGGACACGGCGTCGACGGATCGACGATCAGAGTCGGCGACCACGATGTCAAGCCGGGAGTCGAGGTGGGACATGGGCCAGGCCGATGCCTGGCCGCAGATCCGGCAGCGGATCCTGACGGCCGACATCCTCGTCCTGGCCACTCCGACCTGGATGGGTCAGCACAGCAGCGTCTGCCGGCGCGTGTCGAACGCTTGCATGCCGAGTTGTCCGAAACAGAAGAGCAGGGAGGCTTCTGACCTACGGCAAGGTGGCCATCGTGGGCAAAGAGGTTGGTGCGCACAAGATCACCACCCGTCGGAGTCGTTGGTCAGCTGGGTGATTCGTCAACGCGATGGTTGCGGGCCTTGCATTCCCGTGCGACGCGGCGGATGATGAATCATCTGGTTCAGCCCAGTGCCAGCCAATACCCTTTTCTTGGAAGGGCTGTCATGGCTGTGCAGGTTGAACCATCCGTTTCGTCATGCCCGAGTCCCGATCTTGCCCCAGATGCGAACGACGAATCATCCGTCCGTCGTGAGTGTCTCGGACGTCTCGCCGCCGCCCGTCGCTCGGGAGACGCCGCAGCGCTGCGCCGGTGCGAGGCTGCCGTGGTCGAACGGTTCCGGCCGTTCGCCGACGCCATCGCCCGCCGCTATCACGGACGCGGCATCGATGATGACGACCTCGTCCAACTCGCCAGACTCGGCCTGTGCAAGGCGGTTCGGCGTTGGCGTCCAGAGCTGGATCCCGCGCTGACGCACTACGCGAGCCCGACGATCGAGGGCGAGATCAAGAGATACTTCCGGGATCACTGCCGCCCCATCCGGATGCCACGCTCGATCCAGGAGGATCTGGCGATGCACCAGGCGGCGGAGGAGGACCTGGTGCAAAGTCGCGGGCTCATCCCCTCGGCCCAGGAGGTCGCCGTTGCGGCCGGCACCAGCGTGGAGAGGGTGCGTCGACAACGCTTGGCCTCACGCGTCTGTCAGCCGGTGACTGCCGACGCCGACGATGGTGCCGCAACCGCCCGGATACGGTGCGATGCGGCGACACAGGCAATGGATCGGGTGGACGAACGGTTCGACGTCGCGGTCGCGGTGCGAAAACTCTCTCCCCGGGAGCGCAGGATGCTTGTCCTGCGATTCGTGGGTGGGTTGAGCCAGAGTGAGATCGCCGCCGACATGGGCGTGAGCCAGATGCAGATCTCCCGCCTGCTGCGGTCGATCCTGAACCGGATGCGCGCGCAACTGGCATGATCGCGTCCGTCTGGGGGGCGGTCATGCGATGCTGCCGCGACCCCGATAGCCCTACTACGAAGAAAGACGGGCCTTGCGCCGTTGCCGACGACGGGCCAGGCCGCGTGCAGCCGCGACGGATGCCAAGATCAGGATCACCAACCCGTACAGGCCCACGACCGTGCCTGCCGAGATCAGCCCGCGGGCCGAGATGAAGCCTATCAGCGTCATTTCCGCACCGATGAACATCAGCAGCCAGGACAGTCGCTCGCGCCACCGGTCGGCCGGGCGCAGCGGAGCCGGCGATCCCCATCCCACCGGCGCGCTCACCTCCGCGGCCGCCGCGGTCAGCCTGTCGACCAACACCGGGTCGTCCGACCGCAGTCCCGACTCGATCTCCTTCAGGTTTCGTCGTTCCTGCCGTGACAGTGACATCGCACCTCCTCGGGGAATTGTCGACAGTCAGCCGGTACCCGGAATCGGTGGGGCTCAATCACCTCGGCCCGATGGTTGGGGATCATCGACACCGCCCGCCGCATTGCCCGAACGCCCCTGCCGGTGTGGTCCGGCAGGCAGTCGGGCCCGACAACGCCAGACGGGCACATCTGTCCCGTACCGATGCGGCACTGCGCTGGCAGTCGGTGATGAATCCTCGGGATCGGCCGGCGGGCATGCCGGCGCGCGCGAACCCGGCGTCGGTTCTCGGGCTCATCGGCTCGTCCCCCCGATCGCAATCCATCACGTACTCCCTTCTGTGCGGCCCGCGTGTCCGAGCAATGTTCAGCCCGACGCACGTACCACCGTGGGCGTGGTTTGAAACATTCCTCGACAGCGACGGCCGATGGTCGCTCCGGGCAGTGATGCGTCATGCACGGATGCGGGCCGGCCGTGGCCGGTTCGGCCACAGGATTCCCCGGGCGCACCGCTAGACGTTCCTTCACCGGGTCATCGCCGCGTCGACAGCGACGAGGCCGGTCTCCTCCCCGACGGCCGGATCATTCGAACGCCGTATGGCGGGAGGCACCCCGCCCTTGGCGAAATCGCCTCCTTGTCGGATCATATGTTCCGATGAGTCCCTATCGGTGTGGACGCAGTGATGAAAGCCGGTGACCGGCATGACGATGAGTCCGGATCGAACCCACCTTCGGCGACCGGCGATCGTCGCACTGGCGGTGGCCGCGCTGGTCCTCGTGGGATGCTCCAACCCCGATGCGCCGTCGAGGTCATCCGGGTCGGCCGCCCCGGGAGCGCCTACCGCCAAGACCTCGCTGGTGTTGTCGGACGGGTACGACACCGCGACATGGAACCCGCTGAACGGCGACTCGGACTACACCTCGAAGGTGTACGACGGCGTGCTGCGACTGTCGGCGACCGAGGATGGGGAGCCCGCCTTCGTGCCCAATCTCGCCGCGGACATGCCGGTGTCGAATGCGGATGCGACCAGCTGGACGGTCACCCTGCGGGACGGGGTGAGCTTCCACGACGGGTCGACGTTGGCCGCCGCGGACGTGGCCGCCACCTACAACACGGCGATCGACCCGGCCGCGGCCGCACCGGTCGCCTCGATGTACGACATGCTCGACCGGGCGGAGGCGACCGACGATCGCACGGTCGTGTTCCACCTCAAGGAACCGTATGCGGCCTTCCCGTCCAAGCTGCTGATGGGCATCGCTCCGGCGTCGGCGCTGCAGCCGGTGGTGCCGGTGGAGCAGTCAGCGCTGAATACGGCGCCGGTCGGCACCGGCCCGTACCGGCTGGTGTCGACCGGGCCGGACCGATCCGTGCTCGAGGCATTTGATCGGTACTGGGGTGGCCAGGTTCCGGTCAAGAAGTTGACCGTCGTGAACGTCACCGACGACAACACCCGGGTCCAGCGGATGCTGGCCGGTGACTTCGACGGCACGGTGATCCCGCCGCAGCTGGCCGGGGGATTCCCGGAATCATCCGGGTTCACGGTGATTTCGAACCCATCCGCGGACTGGCGGTCGGTCGTGCTGCCCGCGAGGGACCCGGTTGCCGGGGACCCGGCGGTGCGGCAGGCGCTGAACCGGGCGATGGACAGGGAGGCGATCGTGCGGACCGTGCTGGCCGGGCACGGCGCCGCCGCCAGCACCCCGTTCTCGCCGGTGTTCACCACCTACTACGACCCGGCGGCGGAGTTCGCCTTCGATCCGGACGAGGCGCGCAGGATCCTGGACGAGGCCGGGTGGGTGCCTGCGTCGGACGGCATCCGGGTCAAGGACGGGCAGCGCGCCGAGTTCACCCTTATGTACTACGCACCGGAGACGCTGCGCCGAGACCTGGCGACAGCGTTCGCCGGCGAGGCCCTGAACGTCGGCATTTCGGTCCGGCTGGACGGGTTGGGTTCCTGGGACGACATCGGGCCGCGGCTGGGCACCGACGCGGTGATCTGGGGCGGTGGCGACACCCCGTACGACCCCGACAGCAACCTGTACCGGATGCTGTCGTCGACGTTCGCCGGCGAGCCGGGCTCGTACGACAACCCCGGCCAGTACGTGAATCCGGTGATCGACCGGCTTCTCGTCCAGGGCCGAAACACCCTGGACCCGGCGGCGCGGGCCCGGATCTACCAGGATCTGCAGCGGCAGTACCTGGCTGATCCGGCGTTCGTCGTGCTCGCGTTCATCGACCACGTCTACGTGGTGCGCAACGACACCGGGTGGACGGGGTGGACGCCGATCCTGGAACCGCACGCGCACGGCGTGGTGTCCTGGGGTCCGTGGTGGAACATCACCCGGTGGGTGCCCGCGTGATCCCACGGGTCCTGCGGGCCGACAACGAGGCCCTCGAACCTTCGCCGGTCGGCCGGCGAGGGCGATGGGTCGCCGCCGGTCGGCTCGCCGTGCGCCGGCTGTTGATCGCGATCCCGATCACCGTGCTGGTCTCGATGGCAGTGTTCGCCCTGGCCGCGGCGTCCCCGTTCGACCCCCTCGCGGGGTATCTCGGCGACCGGTACCTGACCGTCGGTGCCGACCAGGCGGCCGCGTTGCGGGACCAACTGGGCCTGAACCGGTCGTGGATCCACTGGTGGTGGGACTGGGCCGGCGCAGCCCTGCACGGCGACCTGGGGACTTCCCGTTCCTACGGGCAGCCGGTGGCTACGGTGATCGCGCAGCGGCTGCCGTGGACGCTGTTGCTGGCCGGGACCGCCCTCGCGCTGGCCGTGCTGATCTCCGTCGCCGCCGGCGTGCGATCGGCGGCCCGCCCCGGTGGTCTGGTCGACCGCACGGTCGTCCCGATGGCGTATGTGCTGCAGGGAATCCCGACGTTCGTCCTGGGTCTCGGCGCGATCCTGCTGTTCGCGTTGACGTGGCCCCTGCTGCCCGCCGCGGGAGCCACCGATGCGACCGCCGCCGTTTCGGTGGGTCAGGTGGCCGAGCACCTGATCCTGCCGGCCACCGTGCTGGCCGTCTCCCAGGTGCCGTGGCTGCTGCTGAACGTGCGGCAGTCGATGCTGGCCGCGCTGTCGTCCGACCATGTGCAGTCCGCCCGGGCCCGTGGCCTGCCCGACCGGGTGGTGATCCGTCGGCACGCGCTGCCAGGGGCCCTGCTGCCGTTCCTGTCGGTGATCGGGGTCCGGCTCCCCGAACTCGTCGTCGGCGCGACGCTGATCGAGGTGGTGTTCTCCTGGCCCGGCATCGCCGCCGCCACGGTGACCTCGGCGCGGACCATGGACTTCGCGCTGCTGGCGGCCTTGACCACGCTGACCACACTGCTGGTGCTGATCGGCAACATGCTGGCCGACATCGCCTACACGATCGCCGATCCAAGGGTGAGCGCCGATGAGCAGTAACCCCGTGACGGTCGCCGAGAGGCCGGACGAACAGGGCGGCGCGATCGTCGGCACCCCATTTCGCCGATGGCGGGCGGCCGTCATCTGGCGGCCGGCCAGGATCCCGGGGGGCACCCGCCGCTGGGTCCTGCCACTGTGCCTGGGCACCCTGCTGCTTCTCGTCGGATTCGCTGTGCTCGTGCCGTGGGTCGCCGATGTGGACCCACGGGTCACCGACCTGGCCGTGGCGAACCAGCCGCCGTCGACCGCGCACGTCTTCGGCACCGATCAATCCGGCCGGGACCTGCTGGTTCGGGTAGCGCAGGGGATGCGGGTCTCCCTGATGATCGCCGCCGTGTGCGCGGTGGCCGCCACGGTACTGGGCTGCCTGGTCGGGCTGGCCGCTGCGGCGTTCGGCGGCTGGGCGGACCGAGTATTGATGCGCAGCGTCGATGCGATCAACGCCGTGCCGCACCTGTTGCTCGGCATCGTGATCGCGTCGATGTGGAAGGGCGCGATCCTGGCGGTCATCGCGTCGATCGCACTGACCCACTGGACCCAGGTGGCCCGCATCGTCCGCGCCGAGGCGTTGACCGTCCGCACCCGCGACTACGTGCTCGCGGCAGTCTCCCTCGGTGGGAGCCGGTGGCGGGTGACGGCAGATCATCTGCTGCCCGCGGTAGCTCCGCAGGCGCTGCTGGCGGTGGCGCTGCTGCTGCCGCACGCGGTGTGGCACGAATCCGCGCTCTCGTTCCTCGGGGTCGGTCTGCCGCCGGACCGACCCAGCCTTGGCACCTTGCTGGAGGACGCCCGGACCCGGATCCTGATCGGCCAGTGGTGGATGCTGGTGTTCCCGTCGATCGCGCTGATCCTGGCCACCGCGGCCACGGCGGGCCTGTCCGCGGTGGCCCGGGACCGGCTGCTGCCGCACCGGCACACCGAACTGGGCGTCGGTGGTGCGCGATGACCGCGCTGTCCATCAGGCGACTTTCGGTGCAGCTGGGGTTGCCGGGCGACCGGTGGGTGCATGCGGTGACCGATCTGGACCTCGAGCTACCTGCGGGCACCGTCACGCTGCTGGCCGGCGAGTCCGGCTGTGGCAAGTCGGTGCTGGCCGCCGCCCTGGTCGGGCTGCTGCCGCCGACCGCCCGGGTCCGCGGCCGGGTCGAGCTGGCAGACCCGGACCGGGGAGCCGTGGACCTGTTGGGGCTGTCCGACGACGAACTGGCGGGGTGGATCCGGGGACGTCGGATCGGCCTGGTGCCGCAGTCGGCGGCCACCGCGCTCACCCCGACGCGCACGGTCGGCACGCTGGTTGCCGAGGCGGTGACCACCCTCGGCGGGACCGTGCCGGCGGTGCACCTGCTCTCCGAGGTCGGGCTGGATCCGGACCGGGTGTGGAACCTGTACCCGCATCAGCTCTCCGGTGGCATGGCGCACCGGGTGCTGGTCGCGTTGGCCCTGGCCGGGCAACCCCGGGTGTTGGTGTGCGACGAACCCACCGCGGGTCTCGATCCGGACAACGCCGCCCTGGTGGTGCGGCTGCTTGCCGAGCAGGCGGCGGCCGGGCGGGCGGTGCTGCTCATCACCCACGACATCGCCATCGGCGCCACGGTGGCGGGCCGTGTCGCCGTGATGGTCAGCTCCCGCCTGGTCGAGGTCGGCCCGGCCGCCGATGTGCTCACCCAGCCGCTGCACGACTACCCGCTCGCCCTGTGGAAGGCCTTGCCGGACAGGGGGTTTCATCCGGTGCCCGGTGATCCGCCGCCGTTGACCGACCTGCCGGCCGGTTGCGCCTGGCACCGGCGGGCCGGCGGTGCCTGCAACGGGGTGCTCACGCTGGAGCGCCGGGGTGCCGACCGGTGGGTCAGCTGCGGCCGGGGCGCCGACGAGCCGGGCGCCGGGCCACCGGAACGGAACGTCGACGACGCCGTGACGACCTCGAGGTCGCCGTCGTGAGCCTGACCGCCGCCGGTGTGGTCGCCGGATACGGCGACCACACCGTCCTGCACGGCGTCGACCTGGAGGTGCGTCCCGGCCGGATCATCGGTCTGCACGGCCCGTCCGGCAGCGGCAAGTCCACCCTGGCCAAGGTCCTCGCCCTGCTGCACCCTCGAGTCGCCGGCACCGTCACGATCGACGGCACCGCCGTTGCCGCAGCGGGATACCAGGCCCCGGCGCACCTGCGCCGTCGGGTGGGCATGGTGTTCCAGTCACCGAGGGCGGCCGCCGACCCACGGTGGACGCTGCGCCGGATCATCGCCGAGCCGCTGCGTCATTCCGGCACAGGCAAGTTGGCCACCGGCGCAACGGTCGACCGGCTCGCCGAGCAATTCCGGCTGACCCCTGACTTGCTCACCCGCTACCCGCACCAGGTGTCCGACGGGCAACTCCAGCGGGCCTGCCTGGCCCGCGCGGTGGCCATGCAGCCCGCCTACCTGGTGTGCGACGAGGCCACCGCCATGCTCGATCCATCCACCACCGCCAGCATCGCCGATCTGGTCAGGACCATGGCCGGCTCCGGCACGGGGGTGCTGGTCGTGTCCCATGATCGGAACCTGCTGCGGCACTGGGCCGATGAGACCCGCGACATCGCCGAACTGGCCACCGCCGGTGTAGCCGCGCCGCTGCGTTGATGCTCGCCGAGCGGTCAGTGTTCGGGGTGCAGTGGGGAGTGCGTGGCGCCGACCTGGTGCAGCAGCTGGTGGATCGGATCACTGGCGATGATCCAGCGTCGCTCCCGGCCGACCCGCTCGGAACGGACGACCCCGCGCAGTCGCAATGCGGCCAAGGCATGTGAGGTCGCGTTCGCGCCCATCCCGACCGTTTGCGCGAGGTCGGTGACGTTGATCCCCGGCGTGTGATGGATCGCCAGCAGCAGCCGGAGCCGGTTGGTATCCGCCAACGCCTGGAACAGCTCGGCCCACTCGTCGACTGCCTCGGGTTCGGTCACCCCCACCGTGCGGGTCGAATCGGCGGGCGAATCGTCGGAAGTGTCGGGCGGCTCGGAAGTGTCGGTCGGTGCAGCCGCCGGCCTCGCCCTGGCTCCCGAGGATGGGCTCATCGGGCAAGTCTGGCATGACGTTGCCGGCACCATCGATAGCGCCGTGGCCGGTCGCAGCCGAAGCCGCCGGCGACCCCTTGACGCGGGCCGGAGCCACGTCACCGGCGGTAGACCACCGGCGGCGTGGTCGTCGGCCGCCTACCGCCGGTCCTGCGGCTCGGCACCGGGCCCTCACCAGGACGACTTGCGGACACCGGGCAGCTCACCTCGGTGGGCCATCTCCCGCATCCGGATGCGGGAGAGACCGAAGGCGCGCAGATATCCGCGGGGTCGACCGTCGATGGCGTCCCGGTTGCGCAGCCGGGTTGGCGAGGCGTCCCGCGGCATCCGCTGCAGAGTGGTCGAGGCTTGTGCCTTCTGCTCCGCGGTTGCCCGCGGGTCACGCAGGACGGCCTTGGCGGCGCCCCGCCGCTCGGCGTAGCGCGCCACCACCTCACGGCGCTGCCTGTCACGAGCGATCTTGGATCTCTTGGCCATGGCGGATCAGACCTTCTCGCCGCGGGCGAGGATCTCGGCGACCACCGGGTCGATCCCGCGGCGGTCGATGATCTTGAGCCCCTTGGCGCTGACCCGCAGCCGTACGGTGCGGCGCAGGCTGGGCACGTAGAAGCGGTGGTGCTGCAGATTGGGTTTCCACCGCCGCCTGGACCGGCGATGGCTGTGCGAGATGCGATGACCGAAGCCGGGTTCGGCCCCGGTGACCTGGCAACGTGCGGACATGGATCTTCCTTCCGATGTCGGTGATGCGCTGGTGGCGATTCGCTCAGCCGGGCAGTTCCTCGGGGAAGCGCCGGTAGTAGGCCACCAGTCGCGGCGGGACCAGGTGCCGCCGTCCGGCGACGACCAGGGGGACCAGGGTCGGCGGTGCGGCAGTCCACCGGGCCCGCCGGGACCGGGTGCGGGATCGGGAGGTCCGGCGTTTCGGGACGGCCACGTCAGTCCTTCCTCGCGGGCCGGTGGTACCCGTACCGGCGCCGGAACTTCTCGACCTGGCCGGCCGCGTCGACGATCCGCTGCTCCCCGGTCCAGAACGGGTGCGAGGCGCTGGTCACGTCGACGGTGATCAGCGGGTAGGAGCGCCCGTCGGACCAGGTGGTGGTCGTGTCGCTGGTCGCCGTCGACCTGGTCAGGAACTCGTCGCCGGTCGCCGCGTCCCGGAACACCACCGGGTGGTACGGGGGATGAATGCCCTCGCGCATCGAGAAGTCTCCGTCTGCCATAATGAGAACGATTATCGATCTAACGATAGCAGGGGAGAGACTCTTGGCTCGCAACGACGTCCGACCCGTGGTCCGGCTCAAGTCGACTGCCGGCACGGGATACACCTACGTCACTCGCAAGAACCGGCGCAACGACCCTGACCGGTTGGTGCTGCGCAAGTACGACCCGAAGGTGCGCCGGCACGTGGACTTCCGGGAGGAGCGATGACCAGGCGGGAGCGGCCGGCCCGTCCGCGACGGAATCCACTGATCGAGGCCGGCGTCGATCGGGTCGACTACAAGGACACCCTGCTGTTGCGGCGTTTCGTGTCCGACCGGGGGAAGATCCGCTCGCGACGAGTCACCGGACTGACCCAGCGGCAGCAGCGGGAGGTCGCGCGGGCGATCCGCAACGCGCGGGAGATGGCACTGCTGCCCTACCCGACCACCGGGCCGCGCGCGGGGTGAGCACCGGTGCAGCCGACTCGGGGCGCGTGCGAAGGGGGCACGCGCCCCAGGGCGTCAGCCGAAGACCGCATCGGCGACGTCCTCCAGGTTGGCGATGATGCTCACCCCGCCGGCCTGGTAGTCGCTCTCGTCGGATCCGTACACCCGGTCGTTGCGGACGGCCGGCAGATCCGGCAGGGCGGCCCGGACCTCGTCGATGGCGGCCTGCTCGTTCGCGGCTCCGATGTAGTTGACGAAGAGCACGTCCGGCCGTCGCACCAGCGCCTCCTCCCTGGTCAGCTCGGTGAAACTGCCCGACAGATCGGCGAATTCGTTGGTCAGGCCAAGGGCGGTGAGGATGCCGGAGACGGGATAGCCGCCGTTGGCGTAGATCCGCCCGTCGTAGACCTGCAGGAATCCCACCCGCAGCGGTTCGCCCGGGTTGCGGGCGGCGGCATCCGCCACCCGCCCGCGCAGGTCCTGGTTGACCGCCTCGGCCCGCTCCGGGATCCCGAAGATCGAGCCGAGGCGGTCGATGTCGTCGTAGACGGCATCCAGCGAGGTGGGCGAGTTCCCGTTGCTGCAGTACTGGCCGAGGACGTAGACATTGGCCCCGATGCCGGCCAGATCGTCGTGGCTGACCGTGCCTTCGCCGCTGACCTGGCCGTCGTCGTTGGCCAGGTACAGGTCCGGCTTCGCAGCGATCATGGCCTCCCTGGAAGGGGCGTAGTCGGGGGAGACCTCGACGATGGTGTCGGGGTAGCCGGCGGGTAGCGCGTCGTACGCGCCGAGGGTGTAGCCGTACGCGCTCGAGCCGACACCGAGCGCATCGAGGGTCTCCAGGCTTCGTGGGTAACCGAGCACGACCCGGGACGGGGGCGCGGTGTAGGTGAAGGCTCGGCCGCAGCTGTCGACGCTCACCGGGTAGGTCGCGGGCCGGACGTCGGCGGCGGCCGCGGCGCTCGGTGAGCTCGATGCGCTCGGCGGCACGGCGTCCGCGGGCCCGCCGGCACAGGCGGTCAGGGAGCCGACCGCGATGGCCGCGGACAGCAGCGCGACGGCGCGGCGGGTGCGGGAGTTGGTCATGGCAAGGGCCTTTCGTGGTGTGAATGCGGTAGCGCCGGACCGTTCGGGGCCGGCGTGGGGATGGCGCCGGTCTGCGCGGCGTCGGGTTCGGGCGGCGGCAACAAGTCGGGCGGGGGAGCGAACGAGCCGGGTGGGGGACCGAAGTGGACCGCCCGCCGACCGGTGAGTGGGTTGACGGTGCAGGAGGCGGCGACGCCGTACACGTCGCGCAGGATTGCCGGTCGCAGGACTTCGTCCACGGTTCCGCTGGCCACCACTCGGCCGGCCTTGATCAGGAAGAGCCGGTCGCAGTACGCGGCGGCGAGGTTCAGATCGTGCAGGGCGGCGACGACGGTGAGCGGGAGGTCCCTGAGCAGTTCCAGAAGCGTGATCTGCGCCGCGATGTCCAGGTGATTGGTGGGCTCGTCGAGCACCATCACCGGGGTCTGCTGGGCCAGTGCCCGAGCCAGGAACACCCGTTGCCGCTCGCCGCCGGACAGGGTGCCCAGCGGACGCTCGGCCAGATGCCGAACACCGGTGGTGATCAACGCGCGTTCGACGGCGTCCCGGTCCTCGGCACCGGCCCGTTGGAATCGGCCACGGTGCGGAACCCGGGCCGTTTCCACCGTCTCCCGCACCGTGAACTGGAACTCGGGCATGTCGTCCTGCAGGACGACCGAGGTGCGCAACGCGCTCTCCCGCGGCGACAGGGCCCACACGTCGTCGCCGCCCACCGTGACCGCACCCGCGGTCGGTCGCAGCGCCCGGTAGATGGTCCTGAGCAGGGTGGTCTTGCCGGATCCGTTGGGGCCGAGGACACCGACGAAGGCACGGTCGGGCACCGTCAGGTCGACGCCGTCCACGATCCGGACGGCGCCCAGATCTACTCGTAGGGCGGTGATGTCGGTCCTCATCCGATCGCACCCCGGCGCCCGAGGGTGGACAGCAACCAGATGAAGAACGGCGCGCCCACCGCCGCGGTGACGATGCCGATCGGCAGCTCGGCGGGCGAGAGCGCGGTGCGGGCGACGACGTCGGCCAGCGGCAGGAAGATGGCGCCGCCCAGCGCCGAGGTGACCAGGACGCGCCGGTGGTCGGCGCCGACCAGCATCCGGGCCACATGCGGGATCACCAACCCGACGAACCCGATACCACCGACCACCGCGACCACCGTCCCGGTGAGCACGGCGACCAGCATCATCAGCTGGAGCTGGAAGCGGCCGACGTCCACGCCCAGCGAGCCCGCCAGGTCCGTGCCGCCGGCCAGCGCGTTCAACCGGATCCCGTTGGCCAGCAACCAGGTCGTGCCGGCCCCGACGGCGACCAGCAGCAGTGGTAGGTCCTGCCACGTCGCCCCGGACACGCTGCCCAATGACCAGAACAGGGCCCTTTGAACCTGATTGGGAGTGGCCAGGGTCTGCAGGAAGAACGTGCCGGCCGACAGCAGGTACCCGACGGCGACGCCGGCGAGGACCAGCCGTGTGGGTGGCCAGCGCCCACCCTGCCGGCCCAGCGCGAACGTTGCGACGAACGCCAGCATGGCGCCCACGAAGGCCGCGCCGGCCAGGGGGAGCCCGCCGACGGCAACGGATCCGAACACGATGACCAGCACCGCCCCCAGGCCCGCTCCGGGCACGATCCCGATGAGATACGGGTCGCCGAGGGGGTTGCGCACGACTGCCTGGATGACGGTGCCGGCCACCGCAAGGCCGGCCCCGACGAGGACGGCCAGCAACGTCCGGGGCAACCGGACGGTCCAGACGATCTGGTCGACCGCCGGATCGACCGCCGGGGTCCGGCCGACCAGGTGATCGGCCACGACCGACCAGACGGTCGCCGGCGGGATCGGCACGCTGCCGACCGAGATCGACAGGGTGAGAACGGCGCCGATGCCGACCAGCAACGCGGTGGTGAGCACGCCGAAGCGGTGCGGCCGGGCGAACAGCGGGCCGGCGAGCGGCGTCGTTCGAGCCGCCGAGCGGGCTGGGACACGGGTCGGCACTCGGTGACAGTACCGTACGATTATCGTTATCAACTACGAGAGGGGCTGCCGTGAAAGGCCTCCGATTCGGCGGCCCCACTCTCGGTGCCTTGAGCCTGGCGGCGTTCCGGACCTATCTCGCGGCGCGGACGGTCGCCATGGTCGGAAGCGCGCTGAGCCTGGTGGCATTGCCGATCCTGGCCTACCAGCTGACCGGCAGCCCCGCGCTCACCGCGCTGCTGACAGCGGTGGAGGCGGCGCCCTACCTGATCCTGGGCCTGCCGGTGGGCGCGATGGTGGACCGGATGAACCGGCGGACGGTGATGGTGGTCTGCGGGTACTCCGGCGCCCTGCTCACGGCGAGCATCCCGGCCGCGGCAGTGGTCGGTGGATTGGGCTTCGGTCAGGTTCTGGGGGTGGCCATCGGTGTGGCGACCCTGTTCGTCTTCCAGGACGCGGCCGGGTTCGGCGCGCTGCCGCTGATCGTCGGCCGCGCCCGGATCGCGGCCGCGACCTCGCTGATGGTGACCGTCAGCACCGTGGTCGGGCTCGGCGGACCGGCGGTGGGCGGGCTGCTCACCGCGACCCTGGGGGCGCCCCTGGTGCTCGGGCTGGACGGTCTGTGCTACGCGGTGTCGGCGACGCTGACACTGTTCGTCCGATGGGTGGAGCCGGTCGTCGGAACCCGCGCGGGTGGATCCGCCTGGCGCGGGCTGACCACGGACATCGGCGAGGGCCTACGGTTCGTGTGGCGGCAACCGGCGATCAGGGCGCTGACCCTGCTCGGGGTGGGGGTGTCCGTCACGGGCGGTGTGGTCACCGGCCTGCTGGTCGTGATCGGGGTCGAACAGCTCGGCGTCGCCAAGGACGATGCCTTGATCGGCCTGCTCTACGTTGCCACGGCGGTGGGCACCCTGCTGGCCAGCACCACGCTCGCCCGCTGGCAGCGGCTGTTCGCGATCGGGTGGTTGACGTTGACCGCCCTGCTGATCGCCGGACTCGCGGTCGTCGGGCTGATCTTCGTCAGCAGTCCGGCCTGGGCACTTGCGATCCTCGTCGTGTACCAGTTCGGGATGACGGCCGCGATCGTGCACGGCATCGTCGTCCGCCAGGTGATCACTCCCGACCGGCTGCAGGGTCGGGTGAACACCACGGCGCGGCTCATCGCCTGGGGCGCCACACCGGTCGGCGCCACCCTGGGGGGACTGGCCGCCGAGGCCTTCGGCACGCGGGTCGCGGTGGCCCTGTCGCTGGTCGGGCTGGGCGCCTCGGCGGTGCTCGGGGCGATCCTTCGGGTGCATCGGCTTCCTCGACTGGCGGAAGTCGTCCCGGCCGAGTCGCGGTGAGGTGGGGCCTCACGGAACCGGCCCCACCTCACCGTCGTGCGAAGACTCGGATCAGCTCACGGACCGGTCGACGACGGCGATTTCGTTCGGGGTCTGCGCGAGCGAGCCGGTGGCCAGCGTCCGGCCGGACTCGAGGTCGATCGCGAGGATCCGGTTCGCTGCCGGTTCGGTGACGTAGGCGACGTCGCCGACGACCTTCAGCGCGGGGTGTGGATCCTGCCACTCCACCGGGCCCTGCCAGGGGGCGATGACCTTCCAGGAGTCGATCACGGCGCCGGACTCGTCGAGCTTGTACAGCGACCCGTCGGAGCTCAGCACGATCGCGTTGTTGTGCGCGTCCCGGCCGACATCGCGCCACGTGTATCCGCCGTCGCCGGGAACGTCGACGATCTTGAGGGTCTCGGCCCGGGTGTCGATGAACGCCAGGTCCGACAGCAGGTATCCCTCGTGATCGGGGTCGTTGCCGTAGTCGCCAACCGCGACCGCGCTCGAGTCGGTCACGTAGGCGTTGCCGATGCGGCCGTACTCGTCGGGTGCGGCGAGCTTGACGAAGGAGCCGTCCTTGACGAGCAGGACTCCGTCCTCGCAGCCGAACATGACCACCTCGTCCGCGACGGCGCCCTCGCCATGCACGCCCGGGCACTGTTCGTTGCGGGCGATCTCGTTCCGGTGCTGGTCGAGAACGCGTACTCCGCTGCGGCTCTCGCTGGTGCCAATGGTGGCGAGCACCGTCCCGTCGGACAGCTCGATCGCGACCCCGTGGTGTGCGGCCGCCGATTTGATCGTCTCGACCGCCGGCCGCGTCGTGCCGTCGAGCTCGTCGCTGTCGAACAGCGTGATGTCACCCGTCCCGTCGGCGAACAGTGCGGTGCGCCCGGCGTGCGGTGTCACGTGGCCCGCGGTGTCCGCGGGGAAGACGATGTCGGTCAGCTTGGCGGCGCCGGACGTCAGGCCGGTGTCGAGCACCTGGAAACCCTCGGCGGTGGTGACCAGGACGTGTCCGTTCCGGTCACCGGCGCCGTTGAGCCGCAGAAAGCCGTCCTTGGGCAGGTCGGCGATCGTCGTCAGGTCGGTGCCGTCGAGGACGAGCAGGCCGCCGTCATAGGTCAACGCGACGAGAGCACCGCCACCGAGCGACGTTTCCTGCGCTCCGGCGCTCGCGGCGCCGTTGGACACGGCGGCGGGTTCTTCGGAGCTCGACGACGCCGGCGTCGTGCTGGCGCCGGCGCAGCCGGTCAGGACGAGTGCGGCGAGCGCACCGGTCGCCACGCGTGCGCGGACTTGGATGGACATGGTTCTCCTCTTTCGTGGATGGTGATGGGTTCGTGGGTGGGTGGTTTCGTGGGTGGGTGGTTTCGTGGTGGGTGGTGGTGCGGAAGGGTGCGGCCCGGCTCAGCGGGCGAGGCCGTCGACGATGCGCGACGTGTTGGTGCGCATCATGTCCAGGTATGTCTCGGCGCCCTGGCCGGCGGGCGAGAGTGACTCGGTGAACAGGGGTATGACCTCGATGTCCAGGCCGGTCTCCTCGGCCACGACCTGGGCCAGTCGGTCGGGCTGCGACGAGTCGGCGAAGATCGCCGGCACCCCGGTGGCGCGGATGGCCGCGGCCAGGTCGGCCAGATCGGACGCGCTCGGGGCGGCCAGCGTAGTACCGCTGGGGACGACGGCTCCGACGACCTGGAAGTCGAAACGCTCGGCGAAATAGCCGAAGACGTGATGATTGGTGACCAGTGCGCGGTGCTGCGGCGGGATGGTCGCGAACGCGGCCTCCATCTCGCCGGCCAGCACCGCCAGCTCGTCGCGGTAGGCGTTCGACCGCTGCTCGAGTCGGTCGGCGTCGATGCCGGGAACCCGGTCGAGGGCGTCGTCGAGGGCGTCGACGACCAGGACCATGCGGTCGGGATCGGTCCAGAAGTGCGGGTCCGGCAGCCCGGCCGATCCGTCGACGGCGAAGTCCAGCGGGTCGGCGTGGTCGCCCACGCTCAGCTGCGGCACCCCGTCGGCCACCGCCGACTCCAGCTGGGTGGCGATGCCTTCCTCGAGACCGAGACCATTGGACACCAACAGGTCCGCCTCCCGCAGGCGGGCGGCGTCCTTGGCCGAGATCGCGAACGAGTGCGGGTCTGCGCCGCTGGGCATGAGCACCACGACGTCGGCTTGGTCGCCGACGATCTCGCCGACGACGTCGCCGAGGATGGTCGTGGTGACGGTGATGGTGGGCCGGTCGGTCGAGTCGGGTCCCGAACAACCGCTCGCGACGAGCACGGCGACGATCAAGCCGACGACCAATCCGACGAGCAGGCGTGTGCGGCGCATCAGCCGACCTGCTCGACGAACAGCGGATCGATGGCGTCGAAGGTCCGGGCGATGCGGGCACCGTCGCGGTAGTCAATCTCCAGGACGACACCCTCCAGGGGTCCGGACACGTAGGCGCGCTGCGCATCGACCACCAGACGGATGTGCCGTCGCGCGTCGGCATCGCTTGCCGAGGCCGCCAGTACCGGCTCGCTGGTGGCGCGTTCGCTGCCGTCGGCCCCGAAGACCCTGATCCGACCGGCGGCATCGACGGCGACGGTGAGAGAGTCGTTGTCGCCCACCGCACTGACGGCGACGAGCGGCTGGTCGGAGGCGAGGAACGTCCATTCGCGTCGGCGGGTGTCCAGCCGCCAGGCACCGGACGAGCCCGCAGCGCCGGCGACGGCGGGACGACCGGTACGGCCGTCGAGCGTCCTGGCGGCGGGCGCGACGCCGGCCGGGTAGGAAAGCTTCTCGAAGGCGAGGGCGCCGTCGGCGGTGGTGACCAGCAGGGCGCCGTCCGCGCAGGCGAAGACGGCGCCGGCCCGGGTCGGCACCGCGTCGGAGACCTCGGGGCACGAGGCCCCGGCTCCCGGCACCACGTGCCCGGCCTCGTCGAGAGCCTGGATGGTGCCGGCGGTTCCGGCGGCGGCCGGCGCGGTCACCAGGATGTGGTCTGCATACGGAAGCGCCAGCATGCCCGCGTGCGGGACGATCGTTGCGGTCGGCTGCGCGCCGATCCCATCCGCCGCGAGATCGTCGTGCGTGAGCACGAAGAGTTCGCCGCTGCCTGGGAAAAGGATGGCGGTCTTGCCGTCCGCCGCCCGGATGACCGGAGTGCCGTCACCGGAAAGGGTTCCGGCCACCCTGCGGTCGGCGCGGTAATAGTGGAAGTGATCGCCGTGGTCGACCGTCCACAGTCCGGTGTCGATCACGCCGACCGTGACGCGCGGACCATCGGCGCGCACGGGATAGACCAGACGCCCGTCGCCGGCGAGCTCCTCGAGCTTTCCGGCGCCGGAATCGGGCAGGGCGGTGGCCGTCTCGGAAACGAGATCGAACAGGGTGATCGCTCCCTGCCCGTCGGCGAGCACGAGGCTGTTCTGGGGTTCGGTCAATTCCTGGGCGCCCTCGACATAGCCGTGTGGCGCGCCGGACGGCCCCGTGTCCGAGGGCGCGCTCGACGACCCGGCGCCCGTGGCTGCGCACGCGGTGAGTACTAGGGCGGCCCCGGTGACGACGGCCGCCGTCCTGGTGGAGGTGGGAAGGATACGCATGGTGTCATCACGATAATGAGAAACATTCTCACTTACAAATCAGGCCACCGCGACCCGGCCCCGCACGGTGCTCGAGACGACGAACCCCAGGATGGCGACGAGCGCGATCGACGCGCCTGCGGCCCAGCCTGCGTGCCAGGACACGAGGAGGCCGACGATCACGCTGGACACCGAGATGGCCGCCGCCAGCAGCATCATCATGGCGATGCTGCGTGACCACAGGGCGGCGGCGGCCGGCGGTGCAACCAGCAGACCCACCACGAGCAGCGTGCCGACGGCCTGGTACGAGGCGACGATCGACACCGCGACTCCGCCCAGCAGGACCGCGCCGGCGAGCCCCGGTCGCAGGCCCAGGGTGTGGGCGACCCGCGGATCGAAGGAGAGGGCGGTCAGCGGACGGTGCGCAAGCATGAATACCGCCACGACCGGTGCCGCCGTCACGGCGATCACGACGACATCGGGCCACTGCAGGGCGAGGATGTCTCCGAACAGAATCGCGCTCAGATCGACCGGGAACGCCCGGACCGACGACACGATGACGACCCCGAGCGCCAGCATGGCCACGAACAGCAGACCGATCGCCGTGTCCTGGGACAGGCGCCCGCGTCGACCGATCAGGCCGATGCCGGCCGCCATGCCGCCGGCCGCGACCATGGCTCCCGCCGGACCCGGCAGTCCAAGGAGAACCGCCGTGGCCACGCCCGGCAACATGCCGTGCGCCAGCGCTTCTCCGAGGAAAGCCATGCCGCGCAGGACCACCCAGGTGCCGGCCACCGCGCAGAGCACGGCGACGATGACTCCGCCGCAGAGCGCGCGTTGCATGAACTCGACCGACATCGGTTCGGTGATGACCCACACGAGGTCGTACTCTAATCAACAATGAGAACGATTATTGACAGTTCCGGGTCGATCACGCTGGACTCCGTGACCTTCGCGTACGAGAAGCGGCCGGCCGTCGACGAACTGAGCCTGACGGTGCCCCGCGGACAGTGCCTGGCGCTGCTCGGTCCCAACGGGTCCGGCAAGTCGACCCTGCTGTCCCTGGTCGCCGGAATCGCCGCCCCGTCCCGCGGGACGATCGCCGGGGTGCCCGACCGGGTGGCCTTCGTCGTACAGCGCACCGCCGTCCACGACCGGCTTCCACTGACCGTGCGCGACGCCGTCGCCATGGGCCGGTGGGCGGACCGCGGACCGTGGCGGCGCCTGCGCCGGGGGGACCGGGCGATCGTCGAGGAATGCCTGGGCCGGCTTGGTCTGACCGATCTCCGCGGGCGAAGGTTGGCGGCGCTGTCCGGCGGGCAACGGCAGCGCACCCTGCTCGCCCAGGCACTGGCCCAGCAGGCGCCGGTGCTGCTGCTCGACGAACCCGAGGCGGGGCTCGACGCGCAGGCGCGGGCCTGGATCACCGCGGCGATCCGCGAGGAGGTGAGCAGGGGCGTCACGGTCATCATCGCCACCCATGACGTGCCGACGGCGGCCTCCACCCAGCGCTGCGTCCTGCTCCGGGCCGGACGCCTGGTGGGCGATGGCAGCCCGGCGCGGACGCTGACCGGTGACGCATACGCCCGGGCCTTCCTCGGCGCCACCTCGGACGCCTGACTCCGGCAGTCGGGGGCTTTCCCGGCTGATCGGGCGGCCGGGGTCGGCGACGTATCGTGAGGTCGTGCCGAAGTGGACGTCACCCGGCGCCGGTGACGTGACGCCGAGCGTGCCGGCCGACCCGAATCCAGACCCGGGGCGCGATCCCTGGTCGGTCACCGCACTGGTGCTGGCCGCGGCGGTCATCGCCGGCTGCGTCGCCGCGGCGCTCATCGCCGTCGTGCCTGCTCGCGCGGAGATCCCGGGCCTGCCGACGGCCGGGGAGTTCACCGCGCTGGCGTTGCCGGCGGTGAAGGCTGTCGTCGATGTGGCCGCGGCGCTGACGGTCGGCTGGTTGCTCGGCGCGGCATGGCTGGCGCCGGCGCAGCGGAACGGATTCCTTGACGTCGGTGGCTACCGGGCGATCAAGGCGGCATCCCTGTCCGCGACGGTCTGGGCGGTCGGGTCGTTCACGCTGATTCCCCTGATCCTGTCTGACACCCTCGGCCGCCCCGTTGACCAGTCGCTGTCGGCAGACTGGGTGATCGGCGGCATCTCGGCGCTCAACAGCGTCCGCGCCGCACTGATCGCCGGGATCGCGGCATTGCTCGTCGCGATCCTCGCCAGGGCCGTGCTGCACCCGGGGTGGGCGGCCGCCCTTCTGGTGTTGGCGCTGACCGCGCTCGTCCCGCAGGCCGACTCGGGTCATTCCGCGTCGTCGGGCGACCATGACGTGGCGGTGGACAGCATGATCTACCACCTGGTCGGCATCAGCCTGTGGGTGGGCGGGTTGGTCGCCCTCGTCGGCCTGGCACGGCAGCGGGTCGACCACCTGGACGTGGTCGCCCGGCGGTACTCGTCGATCGCGCTGATCGCCTTCATCGCGGTCGCGGTCTCGGGCCTCGGCAACGCGTGGGTGAGGATCAGCTACCTCTCCGATCTGTGGACCACCGCCTACGGCAGGCTCGTTCTGCTCAAGGCCGGTCTGCTGACGATCCTCGGTGTCATCGGTTACCTGCACCGTCGCCGCACGCTGCCGGCGATCGGTCGCGGCGAACGCCGGCCGCTCATCAGGCTCGCCGTGGTCGAGGTGATGATCATGGCCGCCACCATCGGCGTGGCCTCCGCCCTCGCCCGCACGGCCACGCCACCGCCGACCGGCGCCGCACCCTCCGACCTGGAACTGGCGCTCGGATATCGGCTGGACGGCCCGCCGACGGTGATCAGTCTGCTCGCCGACTGGCGGTTCGACGCTCTGTTGGGGACCGCCGCGGTCGCCGCCGCCGTGTTGTATCTGATCGGGGTGCGGCGGCTGCATCGCCGCGGCGTGCACTGGCCGCCGGGGCGCACGACGGCGTGGTTGGTGGGCTGCGTCATGGTGCTGCTCGCCACCTCGTCGGGCCTTGCCCGCTACGCGGCTGCCCAGTTCTCGATGCACATGATCGAGCACATGGTGCTCGGCATGGTCGCCCCAATCCTGCTGGTCCTCGGCGGCCCGGTCACCCTCGCGCTGCGCGTGTTGCCGGCCGCCGGCCACGATCAGGTGCCGGGTCTGCGGGAGGGCATCGTCTCGGTCATGCACAGCCGGTTCACCCGGTTCATCACCCATCCGGTGGTCGCCTTCGTGCTGTTCGTGACGTCGTTCTTCCTGCTCTACTTCACGTCCCTGTTCGACCTCATGATCGACTCGCATGTGGGACATGTGTGGATGAGCGTCCACTTCGTCGTCGTGGGCTACCTGTACTACTGGGTGATCATCGGCGTGGATCCGTCACCGCGGCGACTGCCGCCCGTCGTCAAGCTCGCGATGCTGCTTGGCGCACTGCCGTTCCATGCGTTCTTCGGACTGGCCCTGATGAACTCGCACACCGCGATGGCCACCGACTACTTCAGCGGTCTCGGCCTGCCGTGGGTGACCGACCTGGTGGCCGAACAACGGCTGGGCGGGGCGATCGCCTGGGGAGCCACCGAGATCCCGATCATCATCGTCATGATTGCGCTGCTGGCACAGTGGTCCCGCAGTGACGAGCGGGAGGCGCGCCGCTCGGACCGGATGGGTGACCGCGGCGCCGACGAGGAACTTGCGGCCTACAACCGGATGCTCGCGCGGCTGGCCGAACGCGACAGGGACGAGCAGTGATCGTCCGCCCGGAGGAGCCCGACGACGCCGCTGCCGTGCAGGCGGTCATCGGCGAGGCATTCCCCGAGGTGGACGGCGTGGTGGTGGAGGTGGGTCTGAACGACGAGCTGCGCCGCGACCCCTCCCGGGTGCCCGGGCTGTGCCTGGTTGCCGTCCGGGACGGCGCGCTGGTCGGCCAGGTGACCAGCAGCTACGGCGTGCTCGCCGACCCGACCGGGTCACGGCCCGACCGGTGGCTGGTCGGGATCGGTCCGGTGGCGGTTCGTGCCGCGGAACAACGGTCCGGGGTGGGCCGGGCGTTGATGACCGACCTGATCGACCGGGCGCGGCTGGCCGGCGAGCTTGCCCTGGTGCTGCTCGGCGACCCCGCGTACTACGGACGGTTCGGGTTCCGGCCGGCCGCCGATGCAGGCATCCGGGCGCCGGATCCCGCCTGGGGCATGCATTTCCAGGCCCTGGTCCTGCAGCCGGACGCGCCGTCGTTGGCGGGCACCTTCGCCTATGCCGCACCGTTCGGTCGGCTCTGAGGCGGACCGTCGATCCGCTGCCCTGGACGTGGCTCGCCGATGCGGTTGTCCACATGTCCGAATTCCATCCACATCCCTCGCATGACGATGGTCGCAGGATTGTCCGGCTGGCAGCGTGGTGGACGACCGCCGGGCCGTGGGGTCCGGCTCGACAAGCCAAGGGGCGAACACATGAGTCATGCAGCGTCGATCACGCTGGTCGGGCGGGTCGGCACGAACCCGCTGCTGTCGTCGGGGGTCACCGGCGACCGGGTCACGTTCCGGGTGGTGGCGACCGAGCGACGGTTCGACCGGGAGGGTCAAGGGTGGGTGGACGGCGACGAGTTCGGGGTGCGGGTGCTCTGCTGGCGTTCGCTGGCGTCCGCGGTGGTATCCACGGTCCGCAAGGGTGATCCGGTCGTGGTTGTCGGCCGGATCGCCACCCGGCGCTTCGAAAGGGACGGTGCCACCCAGTACTTCACCGAGGTCAAGGCGGACACCGTCGGGCTCGACGTCGGGCGGGTGGGTGGTCGGATCGCTCGGAAGCAGCCGGACGCGTTCGGCACCCCTCAGGCACAGGCCGGCGGTGCCCCGATGGACACCGCCGAAGTGGAGGATGCCGAGCTCGGGCACGACGACCTGCCGCCCGAGCTCGAATGCGACGATCCGTGGGGGCTCGACGACATGCCCGCCGATCGATCGGCCGAGCCGATCGGCAGCGGTTGAGCGCGGCCTGCCGGACCGGCCTGGTGGTGTGGGCGGACCGGTCCGGCCCTGTCGGTCACGCGCCGCCGGGTGAGTCGAACAGGCCCGTGGTCGACAGGTCCGACACGGCCCGCTCCAGTTCGTCGAGGTGCCGCCGGGTGATGCGGAGCAGCCGGGTGCGGTCCCGGGCGGCGAACGCGGCGAGCATCTCCTGGTGCTCGCTGTGCAGCTGGTCGCGGTCCCGCTGGGGGATGTGCGCCATCGGCTGGATGGGCTCGGTGAGGTTCCAGACCAGTTCGATCATGTGCAGCAGGCGCGGCATCCGGCACGGCGCGGCGAGCGCGAAGTGGAACCGTCGGCTCTCCCGTTGATAGGCACGGTAGTCCTGATCGCGGATGGCCCGATCCAAGGCGGCCAGGACCGCGGCCGCTTCGCGGTCGTCCTCCGGACCGGCCGATCGGACGGCCGCGGAGAGCGCGGCGATCTCCAGCACACCCCGCACGATGTACAGCTCCAGGAACTCCTGGGGAGTGAGCCGGGCGACGGTGTAACCGGCCCGCGGGCGATGAGCGACAAGACCCTCACCGATGAGGGTCTTGAGGCACTCGCGGACGGGGATGCGGCTCACCCCGAACAGGTCGGCCACCTCATCCACGGGCACCGGCGTTCCCGGTGCCACATCGCCGGACAGGATCGCTCGGCGCAGTTCGCTGAGGATGGCCTGCTGGGACAGGCCCGCGGCCTCCGCACGCAGGATCGCCGTGAGCGGTGAGGTCGCGCGCTGGGATCGGTCGGGACCGTTCACCGCCGCAGGGACCATCGGGTCATTGTCCGCCCCCGGGGCGGTCCGATTGCTCAACGAGTGCTGATCGACGCGGTGGTGGTCGGGTTGATCACCTTGATGAGCCCGGCCTGCTCCTGAGCCGGCCGGGTCAGACGGCGCTGCCCTGCTGCTCGGGTGTCGGGTAGTTCGCGGCGGCGCCGAACATCCTGCTCCCGGACAGGTAGAGCACGAACGCCAGCCCGGCGCCGATGAACCAGGTGTAGGCGGCGGCCTGGGCGGAGCCGAGGAAGACGACCAGCATGCCGGCGACGGCGGCGATCGCGGTCACGGTGACGGCGATCGGGTTGTAGCCCTTGCGGTAGTGGTAGGTGCCGTCCGGGTTCAGGTTGTACAGCGCGTCGACGTTCACCCGGCGCCGCTTGACCAGGAAGTAATCGGCGATCAGCACCCCGTACAGCGGTCCGATGAAGGCCCCGAGGGTGTCGAGCGTGTAGTGGATGGTCTCCGGCGAGTTGTACAGGTTCCATGGGGTGATCAGCACGGAACCGACCGCAGCGATCATGCCGCCGGTCCGCCAGGAGATCTTCTGCGGGTTGACGTTGGAGAAGTCGAACGCCGGGGAAACGAAGTTGGCCACGATGTTGATACCGACGGTGGCGATCATGAACGTGAGCGCGCCGAGGATGACCGCGTAGACGTTGTCCAGCTTGGCGACGGTGTGCACCGGGTCGATGATCAATTCGCCGAAGACCGGCCGGGTCGCGGCGGCGGTGACCACCACCAGCAGCGAGAACACCAGGAAGTTCACCGGCAGGCCAAGGAAGTTGCCCTTGCGGACCGCGCCGAAGGTCTTGCCGTACCGGGCGAAGTCGCCGTAGTTGAGCATCGGGCCGGAAAAGTACGACACCACGAGGGCGATCGCCGAGAGCAGCACCGGGACGACCGCCCATCCGGTCAGCGTCAGCCCGTCCTCGGCCAGGTTGAAGTCGATGTTCTCCCATCCGGCCGCGGCCACCAGGTACACGGCCAGCGCGAACATCACCACGTACACGGCCGGCCCGCAGAAGTCGATGAACTTGCGGATCGCCTCCATGCCTCGCCAGAACACGACGGCCTGGGCGATCCACATGACGATGAACCCGATCCAGCCCAGCAGCGACAACCCGGCGAGGCCGTACTGCGCGGTCTCGGCGTACGGCGCCAGGCCCGGCCAGAGTTTGATCGCCAGCAGCACGAGGGCGACCGATGCGAGGTATGTCTGGATGCCGTACCACGCGACGGCGATGAGGCCGCGGATGATTGCCGGGACGTTCGCGCCCAGCACTCCGAACGAGATCCGGGAGGCCACCGGGTAGGGGGTGCCGGTGGCCTGCGAGGGGCGGGCAACCAGGTTGCACAGGAAGTAGACGATGGTGATGCCGACGAGCAACGCCACCAGCACCTGCCAGGCCGCCAGGCCGAGTGCGAACAGGCTGCCGGCGGTGATGTAGCCGCCGACGCTGTGCACGTCGGACATCCAGAAGGCGAAGAAGTTGTACGAGGTCCAGGTCTGCTTGCGCAGCGGTGCCAGGTCCTCGTTGGTGAGCCGGGGGTGGTAGTCGGGCTTGATGACGCCCTCGCCGGCGGCGTGTTCGGGCGTCAGATCGTGCATGGACAGGTGATGGGGGTGCTCGTGGACGCCGGCGTCTTCCGTGCCGGGACCGTCGTGCACCTGCTTGTCGGTCATGCTGGCTCCTACCGTTGGAGATGTGGTCCGGGTACGGCGTCGGATCCCGGTGGTTGGCCGATTCGACGGACGAATGGCGGAGGGTCCGACCCCATTCGCCGGTGGTGAAAACGCTCGCCGTGCCACAGGAATCATCGGGCAGCGGCGCCACCGAAATTCGATGCGAACAGCATCCAACGGCCCGCGCCGCGAGAGCAAGATATATCTTGATCGAGGGGTCAGATATATCCGGCCGGCGGATACCCGCCGAAAAATCGCTCGGCGCGGTTCACACAAACTTCGGCATCCGAGCAGGTCACAGTGCTGCTGGCGGCAGAAAGACGCCTGATCCGGGTGGCCAGGAAGAATCATGTCCGGACTGTTTCCGGTGCGTTTCGGGCATTTGAAAGATGATGGTGGAAACACGCTCGCAACAATGGCGACATTCGGCCACTGCGGCCGGACGGATCGACCGGTCGTGGTCGTTCAGGTCGATTCCGCGACGGCCGAGTATTGTTCGACCCCACTTTCCGCGGCGGCGTGATGCCGGCGGAGCATCGGGACGACAGTGCGGGTGCGGCGAGGCGGATTCGGGCCGGCGACCACCGTCAGTCGGGATCACACCCTCGGGTCCGGCACACTGTAGGGCGGCGTCGCATCGCCGCTCGCCGCTCATGCGGCCGGGGGATTGCGCTGCGTGTGTGCGCCGTGATCGTTGGCAAGGCAGTGAGAGGACGACAGTGCCCGAGTTCATCTACACCATGAAGCGCGCCCGAAAGGCCGTGGGCGACAAGGTCATCCTCGATGACGTCACGATGTCGTTCTACCCGGGCGCGAAGATCGGCGTGGTCGGCCCGAACGGTGCCGGCAAGTCGACGATCCTGCGGATCATGGCCGGCCTGGACACCCCCAGCAACGGCGAGGCGTTCCTGACCCCCGGCTTCACCATCGGCATCCTGCAGCAGGAGCCGCCGCTGGACGAGTCGAAGACCGTGCTGGAGAACATCCAGTCGGCGTTCGGCGACCTCAACGTCAAGAGAGCCCGGTACAACGAGGTGCTGGCCGAGATGGAGACGAACTACACCGACGAGTTGCTGGAGGAGATGGGCACCCTCTCCGAGGAGCTGGACCACGCCGGCGCCTGGGA
>CAYZBB010000017.1:0-59938 GCA_964476495.1 uncultured Actinomycetes bacterium
AGTACACGCCGCTCGGCGACACCGAGTTCTCGACGATCGTCAACAAGGTCCAGGCCGCCGGTGCCGACGCCGTGTTCAACACACTTAACGGCGATTCGAACGTGGCGTTCTTCAAGCAGTACCGCAACGTCGGGCTGTCCCCGGAAACCATGCCGGTGGTCAGCGTTTCCATCGCCGAGGAAGAGGTCGGCGGCATCGGGCTGGACAACGTTGCCGGCCAGCTCGCGGCATGGAACTACTTCCAGACCATCGACAGCCCGCAGAACAAGAAGTTCGTCGAGGACTTCAAGGCCAAGTACGGGTCGAACCGTGTCACCTCGGATCCGATGGAGGCCGCGTACACCTCGCTGTACCTGTGGAAGCTGATGGCCGAGAAGGCGAAGGCATTCGACACCGCGTCGATCCAGGCGGCGGCCGACGGCACCACATTCGAGGCGCCGGAGGGCACCGTCGTGGTCGACGGGGACAACCACCACATCACCAAGACCGCGCTCATCGGCAAGATCGGCCCGGACGGCCTGCTCTACACCGAGTGGAGCTCGCCCGAACCCATCGAACCCGACCCCTACCTCACCGGCTATCCGTGGGCGACCGGACTGGGCGGCTGACCGTCAGATCCTTCGGGGCCCCGACGAAGAGAGGACTGGATGGAGACCTTCATCTCGCAGGTGTTCGCCGGCCTGAGCGTCGGATCGATCCTGCTGCTCATCGCGCTCGGTCTGGTGCTGACCTTCGGGCAGATGGGCGTCATCAACATGGCGCAGGGCGAGTTCATCATGGCGGGCGCCTACACCGCCTACCTGATGCAGTTCGTCTTCTCCTCGCCCGGTATCTCGTTGCTGGTCGCGCTGCCGGTCGGGTTCCTGCTCGCCGGCGTGATGGGGTTGATCCTGGAAGCGACGTTGCTGCGCCGCATGTACGACCGGCCGCTGGACACGCTGCTCGTCACCTGGGGCGTCGCGCTGATCCTGCAGCAGGCTGCCCGGGACATCTTCGGTGCGCCCAACGTCGACGTGCCGGCGCCGAGCTGGCTGAAGGGATCGGTGGAAGTGCTCGGGGTGAACCTGCCGATCGCCCGGGTGTTCATCCTGGTCCTTTCGCTGGCCGCGGTCGCCGCACTGACCATGGTCCTGACGATGACGTCACTGGGCCGGCGGATCCGGGCGACGGTGCAGAACCGGCAACTGGCCGAGACTTCCGGCATCTCCACTCGACGCACCGACCGCACGACGTTCTTCATCGGCTCCGGGCTGGCCGGCATCGCCGGTGTCGCATTGAGCCAGATCGGTTCCATAGGACCGACCCTGGGCACGAACTATGTGATCGACGCGTTCCTGGTGGTGGTCGTCGGCGGCATCGGGCAGATCAAGGGCGCGGTGATCGCGGCCTTCGCCCTTGGCCTGCTGCGCTCCGGGTTCGAGTTCTGGACGTCGGCCAGCATCGCCAAGGTGCTGGTGTTCGTCGCGATCGTGGTCTTCCTGCAGATCCGGCCGCAGGGCATCGTCAACGTGCGGACCAGGAGTCTGGCATGACTTACCTGACCAAGTACCGGGTCTGGATCGGACTGGCCGCCGGAGCGGTGCTGCTGTTCGCCGTCGCACCGGCGGTGCTGTCCGACTTCCGGCTCAACCTGCTCGGCAAGTACCTGTGCTTCGCGATCATCGCCGTTGGCATCGGCCTTGCCTGGGGCCGGGGCGGCATGCTGACCCTGGGGCAGGGCGTGTTCTTCGGTCTCGGCGGCTACGTGATGGCCATGCACATGAAGCTGGACGACGCCGGCCCGTCGGGCGTCCCGGACTTCATGCAGCTGTACGGGTCCGGCACCGTTCCCGGCTGGTGGGAGCCGTTCCGCAGCGACGTCGTCACCCTGATCGGCATCGTCGCCGTTCCGGGCATTCTCGCCCTGGTACTGGGTCTGGCCACGTTCAAACGAAAGGTGCGGGGCGCCTATTTCGCCATCCTCTCCCAGGCGCTGGCCGCGGCCTTCGCCATCCTGCTGATCGGAAACCAGGCCACCACCGGAGGCACCAACGGGCTCAACGGGTTCCGGTCGTTCTTCGGATTCAACCTGGCCGATCCGGCGAACAAGCAGATGGTGTACTTCATCACCGCCGGGGTGCTGCTGGTGATGGTGCTGGTCGCCCGCCAGCTGTACGTCAGCCGGTACGGGGAGCTGCTCGTCGCGTGCCGGGACAGCGAGGAACGGGTCCGGTTCCTCGGGTACGACCCGGCGAACATCAAGACCGTCGCGTATGTGATCGCCGCGGTGATGGCGGGTGTCGCCGGCGCGCTGTTCACCGTGATCGTCGGCATCATCTCGCCGGCGGATGTCGGTATCGTGCCGTCGATCTCGATGCTCATCGGGGTCGCCATCGGTGGCCGGACAACCCTGCTCGGCCCGGTGTTGGGCACGATCGCGGTGGCGTGGCTGGAGACCGGGCTCTCCGAGTCGTTCCCGTCGTTCTGGATCTACTTCCAGGGCGCGGTGTTCATGCTGGTGGTCGCGTTCCTGCCAGGCGGCCTGGCCTCGGTGGGGGCGGTGTTCGGCCGGCTCCGGCGCCGACCCCCCGTGCCGCCGTCCGATCAGGCACCGGCGCAGCGGAACGATCTGGTGAAGGCCTGACATGTCCGACTATCTTGAGGTCTCCAGGCTGCGGGTGTCCTTCGACGGCTTCGTGGCCGTCGACAATGTCGACCTGACCGTGCTCAAGGGCGACCTGCGCTTCCTCATCGGTCCCAATGGCGCGGGCAAGACCACGCTGATCGATGCGGTGAGCGGGCTCGTGCCCTCCACCGGCTACATCGAGTTCGCGGGGAATCAGCTGTCCGGCCGCAAGGTTCACCGGATCGCCCGGATGGGGGTCGGCCGGACCTTCCAGACCGCCACCGTGTTCGAGAAGCTCACCGTAGTACAGAATCTCGACATCGCGGCAGGTGCGTCTCGCAGGTCGCTCTCGCTGCTGCGTCGGCGGTCCTCGGTACCGTCGACCGTCGCGGAGGTGATGGAGACGATCGGGCTGGCGGGGCTGGCGGATACCCCGGCGGGGGTCCTCGCGCACGGACAGAAGCAGTGGCTGGAGATCGGGATGCTGCTCGTGCAGAACGCTCAGCTGCTGATGTTGGACGAGCCGGTCGCCGGGATGAGTGCCGAGGAGCGGAGTGAGACCGGCCGCCTGCTGCAGCGCATCGCCGAGGATCGGACGGTGGTGATCGTGGAGCACGACATGGATTTCATGCGATCCTTCGCCAAGTCGGTGACCGTGCTGGCGGCCGGCAGGGTGCTGTCCGAGGGCACGGTCGCGCAGGTGCAGGCCGACCCGAAGGTGCAGGAGGTCTATCTCGGTACGGCCGGGCACGCGCTCGTCGCCGGTGAGGATGCGGTGGAGGCGATCGCCGTGCAGGCCGAGCAGGTGGCACAGGAGGTCGAATCCGCTGCGCAGGAGTCGGCAGGGCCGGTGCCGGTGGAAGGGGTGTCGTCATGATGCTGGAGATGACGGACGTCCACGTCGGCTATGGCCGGACGGACGTGATCCACGGCGTCACGGTGGCCGTGCCCGAGGACGGCGTGGTCGCCGTGATGGGCCACAACGGCGCCGGCAAGTCGACTCTGCTGCGCGCCGCGGTCGGTCTGCTCCGGCCGCGTTCCGGTGAGATCCTTTTCCGGGGTGAGGACGTCACCCGCCTGCCGCCGAACCAGCGGGTGGCGCGGGGGCTGGCATACGTCCCGCAGGGTCAGCAGTCGTTCGGACAGTTGACCACCCAGGAGAACCTGCAGTTGATTGCCGACGGCCGGCGCCGGGGCAGGGACCTGATGGCCGAGACGCTGGACCTGTTCCCGGCGTTGAAGCAACTGCTCGGCCGCAAGGCCGGGCTGCTCTCCGGCGGCCAACGCCAGCAGCTGGCCATCGCCAGGGCACTGATCACCGAGCCGAAGCTGCTGATCCTGGACGAGCCGACGGAGGGCATCCAACCCTCCGTGGTGGCCGAGATCGAGCAGACCATCATGGACCTCACGGCGCGGGGCGGCCTGTCGGTGCTGCTCGTCGAGCAGCATGTCGGGTTCGCGCTCGGTGCGGCCGCGCGGTATTACGTGCTGGCGTCGGGCCGGGTGACCGCGTCCGGCGCCGGCGGTGGGGCAGCCGTGCCGGAGGTGCTGTCCGCGATGACGATCTGAGCGCCGGCAGTCCTACAGGGCCGGCTTGACCAGCGAGGCTGCGTGGTCCTGGACGTACTTGAACTCCTCCCGCGGTGGACGCACGTAGTTGGTGACCGGCGGGCGGTCGGGGATGGTCACCGCGTCCGGGTCGATGTGCTCGTAGGGCACATGCTCGAGGATGTGGGCGATCACGTTGATCCGCGAGCGCTTCTTGTCCTCGCTCTCCACCGTGTACCAGGGTGCCTCGGGAATGTCCGTATGGATGAACATCTCGTCCTTCGCCCGGGAGTAGTCCTCCCATCTGGAGATCGACTGGACGTCCATCGGGGACAGCTTCCACCGGCGCATCGGATCGGTCAGTCTCGACCGGAACCGCCGTTCCTGCTCGATGTCCGACACCGAGAACCAGAACTTGAACAGCAGGATTCCGTCCTCCACCAGGAGCCGCTCGAAGATCGGTGCCTGATGCAGGAACCTGCGGTACTCGTCGGTGGTGCAAAAGCCCATCACCCGCTCGACGCCGGCCCGGTTGTACCAAGACCGGTCCATCAGCACGATCTCCCCGGCGGCGGGCAGGTGTTCGATGTACCGCTGGAAGTACCACTGTGACCGCTGGCGCTCGGTGGGGGCTGGCAACGCGACGATCCGGGCGTTCCGGGGGTTGAGGAATTCGGTGATCCGCTTGATCGCAGATCCCTTTCCGGCGGCGTCCCTGCCCTCGAAGATGGCCACGATCCGCGTGCCCGACGCCTTCACCCACTGCTGCATGGTGACGAGTTCGGTCTGCAGCCGACGGAGTTCCGCCTCGTACGCGGCCTTCTTGATCTTCGGAGGGCGCTCCGGATTGACCAACTTCTTCTTGTCACCCACGACCGAAACTCTCCTCGAGACAGACCGGACATCGCGCGGTCGGACGAACCGCGTCGGATCAGCTTGTCACGGTCCGTGCCGGCTCGCAGATCTTGCCGGGCGAGTTCACCGGCCCGGGCCGGCTGCCTCGAGGGCGTCATGATGAACCCATGAGCACACCGACACTGACGCTGAACGACGGCCGGTCCATGCCACAGGTGGGTCTGGGCACCGCACGCCAGGACGACGAGACGATGCGCAGGGTGGTGCGCGAGGCGTTGGCCGTCGGATACCGGCTGATCGACACCGGTGCACGGTACGACAACGAGGTGGGCATCGGACAAGGCATCGCGGACAGCGGCGTCCCGCGGGAGGAGCTGTTCGTCACGACCAAGCTGCGCGGCTCGGAGCAGGGCTACGACGGTGCATTCACCGCGCTGGGTGCCAGCCTGGATCGCCTCGGCCTGGAGTACGTCGACCTGTACCTGATCCACTGGCCGCTGCCCCGCCTCGACCGGTATGTGGACAGCTGGCGGGCCTTGGAGGAGCTGCGGGCGGCCGGCAGGACCAGGTCGATCGGAGTCTCCAACTTCCTGCCCGAACACCTGGACCGGCTGGCCGCGTCGAGCGCGACGATACCGGCGGTGAACCAGATCGAGTTGCACGTGCAGTTCCCACAGCGGGAGCAGTTGGCCGACGATGCGCGGCGGGGGATCGTCACCCAGGCATGGTCACCGTTGGCGAACAATCCTGACCTGCTCGCCGACCCGAGAGTCGTCCGGATCGCGGAGCGGGTGGGTAGGTCGCCTGCGCAGGTGCTGTTGCGCTGGCACGTCCAGCAGGGTATTGCCATCGTGCCGAAGGCATCGTCGGTCGACCGGCTCGGGCAGAACCTGGCCCTGTTCGATTTCGAACTCTCTGCAGACGATTTCGCGGATCTGGCCATGTTGGAGACAGGGGTCCGGGTCCAGGGCCAGGATCCGGCCACACACGAGGAGTTCTGACCACGGCTCGTGTGCGCGGCACACGAGCCTGCACAAGTCCTTGCGTTCGTCCTGATTGTCTGTCACGCTGCTGAATAACTCCACGGCTGTAGAATTTGTCAGGAGGTGTTCGATGACCATCGGCTCGACCACGATGAGGACGATCGATCTCGCCGAACTGTCCGCCGACCGGCTGCCCGACGTCGGCGGCAAGGCCGCCAATCTGGGCGAGCTGATCGCCGGTGGATTCGCTGTGCCGGACGGGTTCTGTGTCCCTACCGCCGCGTACCGGATCGCCGTCGACGGGGGTCTTCCGCCGGTCCAGGGTGCGGACGCGGCGGCGGTGCGGGCCGCCGTGCTGGCGGTTCCCATGCCGGATGCGGTTGCGGTCTCGATCCGAGAGGCATACGCACGCATGGGATCCGACGTCCCGGTCGCGGTGCGCTCGTCGGCGACCGCCGAGGACCTGCCGGGTGCGAGCTTCGCCGGTCAGCAGGACACCTACCTGAATGTCGTCGGCATCGATGCGGTGCTCGACGCGGTGCACCGGTGCTGGGCGTCCTTGTGGACCGACCGCGCCGTCGCCTACCGGGCCAGCCAGGGGATCGACGACGCCGATGTGGCGTTGGCCGTCGTCGTCCAGCGGATGGTCCAGGCCCGGACGGCCGGCGTGTTGTTCACCGCGGATCCGGTCACCGGCCGGCGCCGGCAGGCCGTGATCGACGCGGCGCCGGGCCTGGGCGAGGCCGTCGTCTCCGGCAGCGTCGACCCTGACCACTTCGTCGTCGACACCGCGACCGGGAGGGTATTGGAGCGCACGGTCGGCGCCGCGGGCTCGTACTGCCTGGATGACGCGCAGGTGCGGCAGTTGGCCGTCCTCGGGGACCGGATCGAGGCCGCGTTCGGCGCACCGCAGGACATCGAGTGGGCGTTCGATCCGGCCGGCCGGTTGTGGGTCACCCAGTCACGGCCGATCACCACCCTGTTCCCGGTTCCGGAGCGGACGAGATCCGCTGGTACGACCGGTCTTCGGGCGTTCTTCTGCATCACCCTTGCGCAGGGCCTGCACCGGCCGATCACGCCGATGGGGATCGCCACCTTCCGGGTGATCGGCGGCTGCTTCCTGTGCCTCGCGGGGCACCCACCGGCCCGGATCGTCGACGGTCCGGGCGGGTTGTCGGTGGCCGCCGACCGGGTGTTCGCCGATTTCACCCCGGTCGTCCGGTCGAGAATCGGCCGGGCAATCGCGCCGCCGATGCTGGACGTCATGGAGGCCCGGTCGGCGGTCGTCTTTCGCCGGCTGTTCGAGGATCCCGGATTTCCTCTCGTGCCGGGATCACGGCGCGCGGGTGTTCGGGCGATCCTGCACGTGCTGGTGCAGACTCGGGCGCCACTCGTCGCCGCTCGCGCGCTGATCCGCCCGCCCGCGGCGATCCGCGCCGCGCAGCGGTCGCTCGCGCGGATCGAGAGCGCCCCACTGCCGCCCGTGGACGCTCCGGTGGGACGGCGGGTCGACGCAGCAGTCGGTCTGGTCGTCGACGCGTTCCCGCTGGCGCCCGGGACGCTGCCCGGTGCGGCGGTCGGGTTCGCTGCGCTCGGCCTGGTGTGGCGGTTGTTGCGGGGCGAGATCACCTCGGGCGACGTGGAAACCGTGCTGCGTGGGGCACCGGACAACGTGACGACCGAGATGGACCTGCGGTTATGGGATCTCGCGGTTGCGGTCCGTTCCGATGGGGCGTCCGCCGAGGTGTTCGACCTCCTCGAGGCGCATCAGCTGGTCGAGCGGTACCGGGCCGGGACGTTGCCGCCGGTGCTGCAGCGGGGCATGGCCGGGTTCCTGCAGCGGTACGGGCAGCGGGCCGTGGCCGAGATCGACCTCGGCATGCCGCGCTGGTCGGAGGATCCCGCGCACCTGTTCGGGGTGCTGGCCGGCTATCTGAGGTTGGACGCGGCCGCGGTCACCCCCTCCCAGAGGTTCGCCGACGGCGCCCGGGAGGCCGAGGCGATGGTGCGGACCCTGGTCGGCCGGGCGCGCCGGCGCAGCCGGCTGCGCGGTGCGGTGGTGTCCTTCTGCCTGAGCCGGACCCGGGCACTGGTCGGGCTGCGCGAGATGCCGAAGTTCCTGATGATCACCGCGCTCGCCCGGGCGCGCGGAGTGCTCGGTGGGATCGGGGACCAGATGGCCGCGTCGGGTGCTCTCGACACCGCCGGCGACGTCTTCTTCCTCGACCTCGACGAGGTGAAAGCCGTTGCCGCCGGCCGGGACCTGCGATCGGAGATTGCCGACCGCCGAAGCCGCTACCAGCGGGAACTCGGTCGCCGGCATGTGCCCCGGGTGGTGCTGTCGGACGGCACCGAACCGGAGTCGGTGGCGGACGCGGGAGCGATCCGGGAGCCGGGCACGCTGGTCGGGACGGCCGCCTCGGCCGGCAGCGTCACCGGGATCGCGCGGGTGGTGCTGGACCCGGTCGGCGCCCGTCTGGAGCCGGGTGAGATCCTGGTGGCACCGTCGACCGATCCCGGGTGGACGCCGCTGTTCCTGACCGCCGGCGGCTTGGTGATGGAGATGGGTGGCGCCAACAGCCACGGGTCGGTGGTGGCCAGGGAGTACGGCATACCCGCGGTGGTCGGCGTGCCGGATGCGACGCACCTGATCGCCACCGGGATGCGGCTGGCCGTGGACGGCGCGACCGGCGTGGTCCGGGTGATGGATGAATGACGGGTTCGGCGCGACGTCCCGGCCGGCCGGTGGGGGAGCGGCACACGCGGGAGGATGTGCTGGCTGCCGCTCGCCGCGCCTTCACGGACAAGGGCTTCGCCGGTGCGTCCATCCGAGCCGTCGCGGCCGACGCCGGCGTCGACCCCGGCATGATCCGGCACTGGTTCGGCGACAAGGCGGGGCTGTTCCGCGCGGCGATGCAGCCGACCGTCGACCCGGAAGTGTGGCTCGCAGGCGTCCTCGACGGGAGTACGGACGGATTGGGGGAGCGGCTGCTGCGCCGCCTGCTGACCGAGTGGGATCGAACCGGATCGCACAACCCGATGATCATCCTGGTCAGATCTGCTGTCTCCCATGAGGAGTCGACCGTGCTCTTGCGGGACTTCGTCACCGAGCAGGTGCTCGGACGGCTGTCCGTAGTGCTCGGTGGAGCCGACCGCGCACTACGGGCGAGCCTCGTCGGCAGCCAGATGATCGGCCTGGTGATGGCCCGTTACATCGTCGGGGTGGAGCCGCTCGCGTCGGCGACCGTCGATCAGGTCGTGACGGCCGTGGCACCCACCCTCCAGCGGTACCTCACGGGGTCGATCGGCTGACGGTCGACCGCACTGAAGGTGCCACTGTCTTGCCGGTCGACTCAGTTCCCGCTGACGACGGTGGCGTCGGGCCCCGGGAACACCACGCCTTCGTGGCCGGTGTCCTCCCAGCGAACCGTGTAAGGCGGCTCGCCGTCGGGTGACGGTACGGCGATGATCTCCGCCCGGCGCGAAACGGTGGAGTCGGTGTGACTGTGGATGATCAGCCAGTCTCCGGTATGGGCGCGCATGATCACTCTCCCTGCGGCGGACACCCGTCCGCGGTCCGACATCGCGGCGGGTGAGGCGGACACCCATCGTAGGACGGTCGGGTCGGCGCCGACCAGGGTCGGACGGCCTGTCGCCGCACGTGCTCGGGCGAACGCCCGCCGGTCAATCCAGCCCGGCCAGCGGATCGGTCTCGGTGATCCCGGGCCCCTGCCCGGCGCGGATCGCCCATTCGGTGCCGAACGCGTACCGGAACGCCTCGTCCGGCATGGTGAGCATGCCGTGGTTCTCGCCGATCTGGCTGGCGTGCGCTCGCATCGAGTCGCGTTTGTGGTCGACGAAATCGGAAACGTCGAAGCGAGCGGTGATCTCGCTCTCCGGCTTGCCCATGTCGTCCGGCGGCGGCTGCGTCGCCTCCGGCGGCAGTTCCATCCCGGCGGCCCGGGCCTGTTCCAGGAACGCCGTCATCCCGCGGATCATGTGGTCGCGGTTGAAAGTCATCTGGAAGACCCGTTCGACCCCGGCGAGTTCGGCCGCGCGCACGCCGACCCGGTGCACCTGGATGTGATCGGGATGCCCGTAGAAGCCGTTGTCGTCGTAGACGGTGAGGGCGTCCGCCCGCTCGTCCCGCAGGATCCCGGCGAGCCGGGCCGCGGCGTCCTCGACGGAAGCCTGCCAGAAGCAGTCGACGGCGTCGTTGCTGGGCTCGCCCATCATGCCGGAGTCGACATAGCCGAGGAACTCGGTCCGTGCCGCGCCGAGGATCTCGGCGGAGGCAAGGGTTTCGGCGACCCGGCGTCGCCAGAGCGGCTCGCCGTCGTCGAGGAATCCGTCATCGACCTCGCCGAGTTCGCCCCGGGTGGCGAAGACCAGAACCACCCGGTGCCCCTGGGCAGCCGCCCGGCGAAGCGTGCCTGCCACGATGATCGATTCGTCGTCGGGGTGGGCGTGGAACGAGACCAGGGTCGCCATGGGCACGACCCTAGGTCATGTGCCGATTTGGCAACGTGCAGTCATGCGCGACACCCACCAGGCCCACGGTGTCACGACCCGGTGACGAGCGGAAGCCCTCGGGAGCCGGATAGCCGGGACCGCGAGCGCACGCAATTCACCGATGGCTACGCTGACCAGCGGTCGAGGACGGGTGGGCGGAGGTTGTCGTGGACGTTCGCTGGGTGAGCCGGGACGGCATGTGCGAGGTGCCTCCCGGCCAGATCGCGGAGTACATCGCCCGGGACGACGGAGTCCTCTGGGCACACCTCGATCACGACGACGAGTTCGGCATGAGCATGCTGATCATGACGGTGGCGCCACGTCCCGACGATCTGCGAGAGGTGTCCAGCCGGACGCCCGTGCCCCGGCTGCACATCTACCAGGACCATCACTTCAGCGCGATCAACGGCCTCGTCCGTGGCTCCGACGGGCTGTTGCACCTCCAGCCGCTGAAGGTGTTTCTCACCCCGCGCGTGCTCTGGACGATCTTCGGTCCGGCGACGGCGGCGCTTTCCCCGGAGGACGTCGGGCGCGAACTGAACGTCGTCCGACGGCAGATCGTCGACGGCGACATCGTCCCGTCCACGACCTTCGAGCTGATCGCGTCCATCCGGTCGGTGATGGTGCGGGGCCAGGAGGACCTGATCGCAGCGACCGCACGGCGGGTCGCCGATCTGGAGGGCGTGGCCTCGACCAGCGACCCGTCGACCGCCGAGCGCGCGCTGCAGGACCTCTCCGAACTCGGTCACGACCTGCAGACGATCCGGATCAACGCCGCACAGACGTTTGAGCTCTACGACAACCTGATCGACACCTTGGCCGTCGACCCGGACACCCTGCAGTTGGACCCACGGAGGCTGGCATTGCTGCGCCAGCAGTACAGCCATCTGCGGAACTCCGCCGAGATGGAGCGCGACTACTTGCGCGAGGTTCTGGAGATCGTGCAGACCCGCCTGTCGAACGAGCTGAACCGCTTCGTCCGGAGGATCACCGCCTACGGCACGATCGCGATCTCCTGGACCGTGGTTGCCGGCGTGTACGGGATGAACTTCGCCAACATGCCGGAGCTGAACTGGGCGTACGGGTATCCCGCGGCGATCGGCCTGATGCTCACCCTGAGCGTGATCCTGTGGGTGCTGTTCCGGCGGCACCACTGGCTGTGACACCTGCATCGATTCGCCGAGGCGTCCCCGACGGATCGAACCGGCGCCGTGCCCGCAGCCGAATGCGATCTGCGGCAGGAGATCGACCTGGGCAGGGTCGGCGGATGTGGGCTAGGTGATCACGAGCCGTCGGCCAGGAAGAACCGGACCATCTCGGCAGAGGCGTCAGGCCCGATCGGATCCGTGTAGCTGCCGACCGGGTTCCCACCGAACCACGCGTGCCCACCACCCTGTATCCGCCATGATTCGATGTGCGGCGTGCCGTCAGCACCACACCAACTCTCGACCACGTGCGGCCGGGTGCCGGCATGTGCGGGGCGGATCGCCCGCCGGCGGGACAGCGACGATCGGCCCGCCAGGGCGGCGTCGACGATCCGGTCGGCGTTCACCGGTGCGACCAGGTGATCGTCGGTCCCGTGGAACACGATGGTGCGCAACGGCATCGGCCACGACATGGGCTCGCCGGCGCCGTGCATCGCGGCGAATGCGGAGGGCAGGTCGGACGCTGCGCGGTACCCGATTCCCGAATGCACGCCGACGCCGGCGAACAGTTCGGGATAGGCCGCGGCCATCACCGCCGCCATTGCTCCGCCGGCCGACATGCCCGCGACAAATACCTTCCTGTCATCGATCTCGAACTCGACACCGATCCGGTCGATGATTCCGGCGATGATTGCGGGTTCTCCGGCGCCGGCGAACTGGTCCTCGGAGCGGAACCAGTTCCAGTACCCGCGGGGATTCGCCGACGACGACTGTTCGGGGTAGGCGACCAGGAACGTGCCCCGCTCGGCGAGGTCGTTCATCCGGGTGCCGGCGGCAAAGTCGAGGGCGGACTGGGTGCCACCGTGCAACATCACGATCAGCGGGACCGGCTCGCCGCGGTAGCCGGTCGGGACGTACAGCAGATAGTCCCGGGCGCCGGCCGGCGCGGTGTGGGTGAGCCGGTGCAGGGTGCCGCCGGCGTTGGCCGCCTGGTCCAGCGCCGGCTCGGCGCGGCCGGTTCGGAGCCGGTTCTCCAATGAGCCGGGCAGTCCCGCCAGACCGGGCAGTCCCGCCAGACCGGGTAGTCCCGTGAGATCAGATAGTGCCGTCAGATCAGGCAGCGCGGTCAGGTCGGGCAGTGCCGACAGGGGGAGGTTCGGGAGGCCGGATGGCGAGGTCGCCGAACGCGGTCCGGACAGGCCGAGCTCCGCGAGGATGCCGGTGGGGTCGGGCAGGCGGGGACTGCCGGTGGGATGGCTGGGTAGTGGCCCGGATAGCCGGCGGCAGAGCCGCTCGAGGGCAGCCGGTAGCGACAAGCGTTGCGTGGACATGGTTCTCCTGTCGAGTGGAGGTGGATTCGGGGCAGCGTCGACCCACTTCGAAGGGCAGAGTGTGCGGTTGGGAGGGTCAGCGAATGCGATCGGCCAGCGCGCTCTTGATCGCTCGGGATGCGCGGAACGCGCCGAGGACCTCGACGCTCTCGATGGTGGCCAGGGCAAGCTCGGGGGAGACGTCGTCGGCGACGACTCCGAGTCCGAGGACCCGCAAGCGCACTGTCCGGCCGGCCGCGCGCAACGCCTCCAGTTGCGCCCGGTCCAGGTGCACGGTGCCGAGCGCCAGGGTTCGACGCTCGACGGATTCCTTCACGGCCTCGGCCCGCGATTCGAGCTGGCGGCGGATCGCGGTGCGGATGAAGTCGGTGCGGTTGGCGTAGAAACCTTCGCCGACGAGCAGATCGATCTCGCCGAGATCGACCAGACCGATGTTCACCGTGATCTTCTCGGTCTTCTCAGGTTCGGCCATAGGCCCTCCTTCCCGCACTGCCTCGACGGTACACCATCCCCGGGGATGGTGACAGGATGGTCCGAGGTCATGCGAATCGCGTCGGTGGGTGATGGGACGATTCCCTCATGAGTTTCCCTGATGGCGTCCTGGCCCTTGTCACCGGCGGAGCCAGCGGCATTGGCGCGGCAACCGCGGCCCGACTCCGGGCGGACGGGGTCCGAGTGGTCACCGCCGACCTGGCACCCGGCGCCGATGTCCGTCTGGACGTCACCGACCCAGACGCGATCGCCGGCCTGATCGACGGGCTGGGGCCGGTCGGGATACTGGTGCACAGCGCCGGAATCGTCGGCCCGGTAAGGCCTGTTGCGGATCTGAGCCTGGACGAGTGGCAGGCCGTGCAGCGTGTCAACGTCGACGGCACGTTCCTGATGTGCCGGGCGGTGGTGCCCGGGATGGTTGCCGCGGGCTGGGGGCGGATCGTCACGATGGCCAGCATCGCCGGCAAGGAGGGCAACGCGGGCCAGAGCGCGTACTCGGCGGCGAAGGCCGCGGTGATCGCCCTGACCAAGTCGTTGGGCAAGGAGCTGGCGACGACAGGTGTGCTGGTCAACGCGATCGCGCCGGCGGCGGTGGTCACCCCGATGAACGCGCAGACCGACCCGGCTCTGCTGGACAGGGTTCGTGCGCTCATCCCGATGGGCCGGATGGGTCGGGCCGAGGAGATCGCCGAGCTGATCGCATGGCTGTGCTCCGAACAGGTCAGCTTCTCCACCGGGGCGGTGTACGACGCCAGCGGCGGCCGGGCAACGTACTGACCGTCCACACCCGGGATGTCATCCGTGCCCCCGGCCGGGCCGGCGAGCCGAAGCATGCAGGAAGCCAGCCCATTCTGGGCGGTGACAGCCGCATGGCCGGCGGTCTTTCGCCGGTGACGCGGTGGTGGGTGGGGTGCGTCGGGCTTGAATCCACGGTACGGCTCGGTGTCGGCCCGGGGTGGCTGGGTTCGGGATGTTCTGCCTGATCGGGGCTGACTGTCGTACCTGCGTTGTACGTTTCGGGTGTGGGTGGATCGGGGTCTGTGGACGGGTCGGCGGCGTTGCTGATCGACTCGTTGAGGGCTGCTGATCGGGAGATGGCGAGGGCGCAGGCGCGGCGGGCGGAGCTGATGGTGCAGTTCGCGGATGCGCGGAAGACCGTGGACAGGGACAGGATCGCCGGGTTGGAGTCGGTGGGTGTGGATCCGCGGTACCAGGCGGGTGAGTTCGCGGCCACCGAGGTTGGCCTTGCTGTCACGACGACCAGGTTTAAGGTTCAGCGGCTTGTGTCGATGACTCGGCGGTTGCAGTCCGAGGCGCCGGACGTGTGGGATGCGTGGATCGCGGGCGACATCAACGAGTTGAAGGCCGAGCGGATCAATCATGCGTTGCTGCGGTTGGTGCGGGACGAGTCCAAGCGTTTGTTGAACATGTTGGTGGTGCCGGTGGCGATCAGCAAGACGCCGGAGTTGTTGGGTCGTTGGTTGAACCGGTTCGTGGGGAGTGCCGAACCGGATCAGGTGGACGAGCGGATTCGTCGGTCGTTGGAGGAACGGTACGCGTCGGTCCGGCCGGATCTGGACGGGGTGAGTTTCCTGAGCGCCTGCATGTCGTCGCTCGAGGCGGCGTCGGTGGATCTGTTGTTGGAGGCGTTGGCGGGGGCGGCCGTGCCGGGGGATCCGCGGACGAAGGATCAGCGGCGGGCGGATGCGTTGGTGGACCTGTTGTTGGGGCGGGTCAGCAATGGGTGGCATGGTCCGGACTGCGAGTACGACGACACCGACGACGACCAGACCGGCGACGATGTCGGCGCGGATGCGGCGGAGGGTGTCGATGACAGTGCCGCGGATGCTGCGGACGGGTCCGGGTCCGGGTCGGTCGAGGGCGGGTCGGTGTGGAGTGACGGTGATGGTTGGGATCTGCCGGTGAGCGCGTTCCGGCCGGATCCACGTAACGAGCCGGAGCCCGACCCCGTCGGGTTGGCCGGACCGCCCACCGGCTGCCACGGACAGGCACCGCCGCGGGTGACGGTCGGGGTGATCGTGTCGGTTCAGTCGTTGTTCGGGTTCACCGAGACCCCGGGCGAGCTGGCGGACGGGTCGGCGCTGGTGCCGGCCGGGGTGATCCGGTCGTTGGCGGGGCACGAGGGCACGTTGTTCTACCGGTTGTTGACCGACCCGACCGGGAACCTGCTGGACGTCACGGAGATGGGACGATTCCCGTCCCGCAAGCTCACCGCTGCGGTGCGGTTCCGGGACGGGGTGTGTACGAGCCCGGTCTGTCATGTGGCCGGGCAGCGGTGCGATCTGGATCATGTGGTGCCCTGGCCGAAAGGTCCGACCGCGGGGTGGAATCTGGGTGCCGAGTGTCGGGGTGATCACCGCGCCAAGACCCACGCCGGTTTCGGCGTCACCATGACCACCGACGCAACCACCTGGACCACCCCGACCGGTCACCGGTACACCACCCCCACCGACCCGCTACCCGTCGAGGAATGGCCACCCGACACCGGATAGATCCCGCGGACCGAACCCGCCCGAGCCGGGATGCCACCCCTTTTGGCCGGAATCTGCCCTTTTGGGAAGAACATGTGCCCTTTGAGGTCGAGTTGGATCGCGCTCCGTGGACAAGGGGCAGCGGCCCGCCGCACGCTCATTCCCTGGGTGGAGCCGTCATCACTCGATAGGGGTTGTCCGCGATGGGGTCTCGCGAGTTGCTGGCGGGACTGCTGTGGCGCCTGCGGGCGGGTGTCAGGGCGGCGGGATTGCCGGTGCGGGCCGGCCACGGCATGGCCGACGCCGCCTACCGCCCACCTGCGCTGCCGTACGGGTCGGTGGTGGGGCCGCTGACCGTCGAGCTCGAACCGGAACGCGACCCGCCCCGCGCGGTCTACCTGCCGGTGCAGGCGCCCGGCTACCTGGCCGGCCGGACCCGTACACCGGCCGACACCGTGCCCGCCCCCGGGCCGTTGACCCTGCGGCTGGACGGCGACACGCTCGCCGCCGCCGACGTGAACTTCGGTGCGCGGCAAGGACAACCGTTCACCGATCCGGATGTCGGACCGGCCGCCGCGACAACCCTGGAGCAGGCGCTGCGCGCGTCCACCTTCACCGTGGCCGGGGCGGCTGTCACCGACCCGGACCGGATCGCCGAGCTGGCGCAGCTCACCGCCCGCTGGGACGCGCCGCGGCGCCGGTTCGTCGTCGCCTCCGGCCGCCGCGGCGTCATCACCGGCACCGACCTGCTGGCCCGCCAGCCGTCGTCGGTCGAGCCGGCCGGGCCGCCGTCGGCATCGATGACCGCGCTGGGACTCGCCGGCGACGGGGTGGTCGTCGCGCCGGGCCGGGTGGTCCGGCATCGGCGGCCGACGCCGACCGCGGTCGCCGTCGACGTCCGGGTCGACCTGTGGGCCGGCAGCCAGTCCGACCTGGCGTCCGTGCTGGACGCCTGGACCCGGATCACCGCCACCCGCGGCCGGGTGCTGATCCGGCCCGCGGTACTCGCGCAGGACGTGGACCCGGCGGACACCGAGGTCCGGTTGCTGTCCCCGGCCGAACCCGCCGCCCGCGACAGCCTCGTCCTGCTGGACCTGATCGACGGCGTTGCCCGGGACCGGATCACCGGCCGCGCAGCCACTCTCGTCGGCGGCCCGGTGGTGGCGGGCGGCCGGCTGGCACTCGACGGCGCCGAGCGCGCCGAACTGGACTTCTTCGACCTGCCGGCGATCCCGGTGGCCTGGGCCCCGGAGAGCCCGACCAGCAACGGCTACGCCGCGACCGTCGGGTTGGCCGCCCCGCCCGCGGCGGCCGGCCAGACGTTGCGGCTGCTGACCATCACCGGCCAGGGTCGGGAGGCGCTGCGGCTGGACATCGCCTTCACCGCGGGGGCCGCCGAACTCCGCGCCACCGCGATGCGCGCAAACGCGGGCGACTTCGCCCCCGCCACCGCGACCGTCGACCAGGCCGCGCTGAACCGGGGCATCGAGGTGCACGTCGCGCTGGACGCGCGCCGGGGCGGGCTGTCCCTGGCCGTCGGTGGTGACGTGGTCGCCGGCGGGGAGTGGCACAGTGCCGGGCCGCCGGTCGGCGGCGCCGGGATGCGGCTGGTGCTCGGTGTGCCGGCCGGGGCGCCGGCCAACCCGTCCGCGCTCTCGGTGCGTCACCTGCACCTGCACGGCAGCCCCGCCGGGCCACCCGACCCGCGGCTGCGGCTGTCCGCGGCACCCGCGTCCGCCTGGTCACCCGGCGAGACCTTTACCCTGGCCCGCAGCGCGGACGGGGTCAGCGCCGCCGGTGACGGCGTGGCAGCGACAGTCCTTGGCGTGCAAGGTGACCGGGTGCTGCTGGACCGTCCGGTGCAGGCGTCCTTCCCGCGCCTGGGCAGCATCGCGTACCTGCGCGGGGAGTTCTTCTCCCAGCGCACCCTGCGGCGCAGCGACGACCTGATGAACCAGCTCTACCGGATGTGCGCCGAGTACCGGGTGTCCACGGTGCTGGACGAGCTGGACCCGGGCGTCAGCGCGCCGCTGGTCGAGTCGACCGACGTGCAGGTCCGCGACTTCGCCCGGCTGGCCGCCGAGCTCGCCGCCGCCGCGGCCACCACCGATGACGCAGCCGACGCAGCCGCCGTCGATCAGCCGGACGGCGACCCGGCGCCGGCCGCGGCGAACGGCCGGCCCCGCACCGACCCGACACTCGCTCGCCCCGTCGTCAGCCGGCCGGGCACCACCGCGATCTTCACCACCAACCCCCCGCGGAACCCGATCCGAACCGCCGCACAGAGCACCGCACAGACCGACTCGACGGAGGAGTCCCATGGCTGAACGCTTGACACCCGGCGTGTACGTCGAGGAGATCCCGGGAGGCGTGCGACCCATCCAGGGCGTCGGCACGTCCACCGCGGCGTTCGTCGGCCCGGCCCAGCGCGGCATCCCCGACCGTGCCGAGTTCGTCAACGGCTTCGCCGCCTTCGAGCGCGCCTTCGGCGGGCACAGTCGTGGCGAGGCAGGCTTTCTCGCCCAGGCCGTCGATGCCTTCTTCGCTGCCGGTGGTCGCCGCGCCTACGTGGTGCGGGTGCTGCCGGACAACGCCGGGCCGGCGGCCACGTCGACGGCGCTGCCCGCCCGCGCCGACGACGCCTGGGGAGTGCGGCACGACGTGCTGCGGTTCACCGCTAAGGGTCAGGGCGCGTGGGCCGACCACCTGCGGGTGCATGTCGAGGAGTCCACTGCCTTCGCCGGCGAGACGTTCCGGCTGCGGGTCGAGTGGGTGGAGGCGGGCCGCGCCCGCACCGTCGAGACGTTCGACGCGGTGCGGATGGACCCGGAATCCGAGGACTACGCCGTCCGCCTGGTCAACGAGACCTCGCAGTACCTGCGCGCGGACGACCTGTACCAGGCCGATTTCGTCGACGCGGAGGAACGGACCACTCCGCCGATCCCGGCCCGCGCACCCGCCCTGGCCGCGGTCCCCGGAGCGGACGGGAACTACTCGATCCCCGTCGGCGCCCGGCTCACCTTTGCCTGGGACGACCTGTCCAGCGCCGACCCGACCCGATCCAGCGTGCCCGTCGAGTTCACCGAGGACGCGATCACCGACGCCGGCGGCGTGGTGCAGGCCGGGACCGGCACCCTCACCGCCGCGCAGCTGGCCACCCTGCTGGACACCGCGCTGGGCGACACCTTCGCCGCCGCCGCGGTGAACGGCCGCGTGCAGGTGGCCCCGGCGGTCGCCACCCCCGCGCTCCTCGCCGTCGAGATACCCGATGGACGAACTGATTTCGATCTCACCGGCATCGACAGCATCACCCTGACGGTGACCGACGCGGCCGGCGCGGTGAACTTCGTGGTGGACACCGCCGGGGAGGCTTCGATCGATCCGCAGGAGCTGGCGACCCGGCTGAACGCGCGGATCGATGCCGGTGACGACCGGGCGGCCGTGGTCGCCGACGGCGCCGGACGTTTCCTGGTGGTGGCCGCCGGGGTCGCCGGGCCGATCACCCTCGCCGTGGCCACGGCCGGCGCGGGCAACCAGCCCTGGCAGAACCCGGTGACCGCCGGTGGCACCGACGGTGACACGGTCGCGGCGCTGTCCACCGTCCAGGTCCGGGTGGGCGAGCAGTTGCAGCCCGGCGTCCCCCGGGTGCTGTCCCGCCTGTTCCCGACCGTCCGGGCCACCGGCCTGGTCGGCAACAGCCCGGCCAACCCGGACCTGCGGCCGGCGCTGACCGGCGACTCGCCCGTCCGGCTGCTCGGCGGCGACGACGGCAGCGGCCCGATCACCGCGGCCCGGTACGCCGGCGGGGTCACCGCCGACGGCCGGACCGGCCTGCACGCCCTGGACACCGTGACGGTCAACCTTCTCGCGCTGCCCGGCCGGACCACCGCCGACTACCTGGCGCCCGCGATGGCCTACTGCGATCGCGCCGACGTCTTCCTGGTGACCGATGGGATCGGCAGCGTGGACGTCGATTTCGAGGTCACCGCGGACGAGGTGCGGCAGGCCGTGGAGGGCATGCCGAGCGTCTCCCGCAACGCCGGGCTGTTCTACCCGTGGATCGAGGTCGCCGACCCGGTCGGCATCGGCCGCAACCCGCGCCGGTTCGTGCCGCCGTCCGGCCACGTCGCCGGCATCATGGCGCGCACCGACGTGACCCGCGGAGTGTGGAAGGCACCGGCCGGCATCGAGGCCGTCGTCAACGGGGCCGTCGATCTGCAGCACCGGCTCATTGACGCCGACCAGGACCTGCTCAACCCGATCGGCGTCAACTGCATCCGCCAGTTCCCCGGCGCCGGGATCGTCACGTGGGGCGCCCGCACGCTGTCCGCGGACCCGGAGTGGCGGTACATCAGCGTCCGCCGCACGGGCCTATTCCTCAAGGCGTCGATCAAGCGCGGCCTGCAGTGGGCCGTGTTCGAGCCCAACGACCAGCAGCTGTGGGATCGGATCCGGATCAACATCAACGCGTTCATGCTCGGCCTGTTCCGGCAGCGGGCCTTCCAGGGTGCGACCCCGGACGAGGCGTTCGCCGTCAAGTGCGACCGGGAGACCAACCCGCAGGAACTCGTCGACCAGGGCATCGTCACCGCCCAGGTCGCGTGGGCACCGCTCAAGCCGGCCGAGTTCGTGGTCATCGAGATCAGCCAGAAGAGCCTGCTGGCGGCCTGACGATGCCCCCGCCGATCGTCGCGGCGCAGCCGAACGACCCGTTGCTGACCTATCAGTTCCGGGTCCAGATTCTCGACCCGCCGGCCGATGTCGCGTTCGACGACGTCCCCGCCGGGAGGGGCACGCTGGGTGCCGCCGGGCCCTCCGGCGCGACGAGGGGCATCGGCAGCGCGGGCACCGGGTACGTCGCCGGGGTCCGTCGGGTCTCCGGGCTCACGGTCACGGTGACCGCCACCGAGACCTGGGAAGGCGGCAACTCGCTGCACCGGTACGCCAACCCGCACCGGGCGGCCTGGGAGCCGATCGTGCTGGAACAGGGTCTGGCCCTTGACGACTCGCTGCAGGACTGGGCGCAGGCGGGTCTGACCTTCCTCCGGTCGGGCCGGGTCGACCCCGCCCGACCGGTGAAACGCAATGTGCTGCTGGACGTCTGGGATCCCGGCAAGCTGGGCGTCGACCCGCCGCGGCCGACCGTCCGGTACGTGATCTTCAACGCCTGGGTCAGCAAGTACCAGGCGGTGCCCCGGCTGGACGCCATGTCCGACGAGGTCGCCCTGGTGACCGTCGAACTCACCCACCACGGGTGGCGCACCGACCCGCCGCCGACCGGAAGCTCCGCCCTGCCCGACAACCCCGCACCGCCGACCGACCTGTTCGGCACCCCAGACTGACACCCCAAGGACCGAGGAGCCCGCCATGGGAACCAGATTCGCCGAGGCCGAACGCAACGACCCGTTCCGCAACTTCAACTTCCGGATCGTCATGGACGGGACCGAGGTCGCCGCCTGCCGCAAGATGTCGATGCTGGAGGTGAGCGTCACCACGGTGAAGTTCCGGGCCGGCAACAACCCGACCACCGTGGAGGAGATGCTGCCCGGCCGGGTCGAGTACAAGCCGGTGGTGTTCGAGGCCGGACTGACCAACGACGAGACGTTCGAGTCGTGGGCGCGGCAGCTGATGAACCACGACGCGCAGACCACCCCGCGGGTCGGCGAGCCGAACTTCCGCCGGGACGTGGAGATCCGGGTGCTGGACATCGACAACATCACCGTGGTGCGGCAGTACGTGCTGCACCGGGCCTGGCCGTCCAAGTACACCGCGATGTCCGACCTGGTCGGCGACGGCAACGACACCATCATCGAGACCCTGGAGTTGACCCACCAGGGATTCGAGCGGATCCCGGTCTGACCGGTGATCCACGACGTCGCGCTCGCCCGGGGGCTGGTGGACACCACCGGCGCCCGGCACCGGCGCGCCCGGCTGCGCCCGCCGACCGGCCTGGTGGAACTCGACCTGGCCGAGCACGCAGCCGACGGGACCGGGTTGCCGCCGGAGGAGGCCGACCGGCTGCTGGCCGGCTGCGTGGCCCGGATCGGCGGTTTCGACTCCGCGTCCGGCCAGGTCACCGCGGCCCTGGTGGCCGGGCTCAGCCGCGGCGACCGGGCCCGGCTGGCGCTGGCGATCCGAGCCACCCTGCAGGGCGACCCGCTGCTGCTGACCGTGCGCTGCCCGGCAGCCGGCTGCGGCGCGCTGGCCGATCTCACCCTGAGCACCGCCGACCTCGTGAGTACCGGGCCGGCCCAGCCCCCGACGATCGAGATCCACACTCCGGACGGTGATCTGGCCATCCGGCCGCCGACCGGGCAGGACGTGGGCGCGGACGACGACGCGCTGTGGGGTGCCCTGGTCAGCCGGTCCGGGCGGCCGCTGGGCGCCGCCGGCTGGCGCGAGCTCGACCCGGTCAGCGTGCAGCTGGTGGCCGCGGCGCTCGCCGGTCTGGACCCGTGCGCCGACCTGGCCGTCGTCACCGCCTGCCCGCGTTGCGGCTGCTGGATCGAGGTCGAAGTGGACCCGGTCGAGCTGCTGGCCCGGTCGCTGGCCACCGGCGAGCAGCGGCTGCTGGCCGAGGTGCACACGCTGGCCCTGCACTACGGCTGGTCGGAGGACCAGATCCTCGGGCTGCCCCGGCCGCGCCGGCACGCCTACCTGGAGTTGCTGCGCGACCACCTCGACGGTCGCCCGCTGACCGGGGCCGGTGCCTGATGCACGACAAGCCCGGCACCGGCCTGAGCCGCCGCCAGCTCGAATACCACCTGCAATGGATGCTGCGGCAGCAGCCCAGCGACCCGCGCAAGCTCGCCGAGTTCCTCGGCGGCGTCATGATCACCCTGATCGAGAAGAACAACGAGGCCATCGCGCAGCAGTCCGCCGCGGACGCTCCCGTCGACCAGCCGCCGGGAGTGCGCTGATGGCACAGAATCTCGAACCGAAGCTGGACGCGCTGGAATCCGCGCTGGAGCGGGGCGCGCTGATGCGGATCGACCGCACCGCCTCGTCGCTGGCGGCCACGGCGACCGTCACCAACCAGGGCGCGACGGTGACCGGATCGTCCTCCGCCGGTCAGCAGGTGCTGCAGTTCCAGTTCAACCCGGAGACGGTCACCCGCACCCGGGCCGGGCAGTGGGACCCGCGGGTCAAGCGGCAGCAGGCCAAGATCCCGCCCACCCCGGAGGTCCGCGGCGACGCCTCGATGGGCTCGTCGGCGTTGCTGGCCGAGTCCGAACAGATCACCTTCAAGATCGTCTTCGACGCCACCGAGGCGGTACTGGCCGCCCGGGCGGACGCCGAGCGCAACGGCGTGCTCCCGCAACTGGCGTTCCTGGAGCTGGTCTCGCAGGGCCGGGAGGGCAACGTCGCCGAGGACCCCAAGAAGCAGGACAAGACCAAGGAGGTCATCCAGCCGATCCGCCCGGACGAGCTGCTGCTGGTGCTCGGTTCGGCGCGGATCTTCCCGGTGGTGCTGACCAACCTGGTCATCACCGAGCAGAAGTTCCTGCCCACCCTGGTCCCGCTGCGCGCCGAGGTCGAGCTCAAACTCACCGTCCTGGAACCGATCGAGAGCCGCTACAGCGTGCTGGTCGACCAGGCGTTCGCCCGGCTCACCCAGCGGCGCAGCCAGGCCGCCGGGCAGGCGGCCGCCGGTTCGCTGGTCGGCGCGATCTGGCAGGCCCTGGGGGAGCCGTGACCAGCACCGACAGCCCGAACCCGAATCCGACCCCGGACCCGTCGTCCCGGCACGCCGGCGCCGCCACCTACCGTGCGGCCGACGGCACCGAACTGCTGGTGCCGCGACTGCGCACCCGGCCGGCCGCGGTGCGCCGGCACACCGTGCGGTCCACCGACCGGCTGGACCTGCTGGCCGCCGCCTACCTGGGCGACCCGCACCTGGCCTGGCGGATCGCCGACGCCAACCCGACCGTTCCGCCGGACCGGCTGGTCGAGCCCGGCCGGACCATCGACATCCCCGGGCGGGGAACATGAGCGAGCTTGCGAGCGAATCATGGGCGCCACATCGCTCCGTTGATTCCCAGGAGGGGGTGCGATGACTGCGCGGCCGGCGTACCTGCGGCTGTGGCTGGACGGGACCCCCGTGCCCACGCTGGCCTCCTCCGTCCTGTCGCTCGAGGTCGACGAGCGGTCCGACGAGGCGTCCACCGCCCGGATCGTGCTGGACCTGAGCCCGGTCGGCGACGAGGCGTCGGGCGGCGACTGGGACGCCATCGAATACGGTCCGTTCGCGAAAGACCGTGGGGTGCCGGCCTTCCGGCTGCTGTCCAGGGTCAGCGTCGGCCTCGGCCTGGAGGCCGGCGACCCTGAACCGGCCGTCGCCGCCACCGTGTTCGACGGCTACGTCACCGCCGTCGAACCCGTCATCGGCCGGGGCCGGGTCCCCGACTCCTACCTGGTGCTCAGCTGCCTGGACGCCAGCTGCCTGATGCACCTGGAGACCGTCACCCGCACCTGGGACGGCATCACCGACGCCGGAATCGCCGCGGAGATCTTCGCCAAGTACGGCTTCGACGCCACCCCGGGCGAGACCGTGGAGGACGCCGGGATCAGCCGGGAGGCCGTGCTGCCGGGCCTGGTGCAGCGCGGCACCGACGCCGAGTTCCTGCGGATGCTGGCCCGCCGCAACGGGTTCGAGTGGTACCTGGAACCGTCGGGCACGGTGGCGGAGGGCACCCATCCGGGCCGGGATCTGGTCGGGCACTTCCACTCGCCGCGGGTGGATGCCGAACCGCAGCCGGTGCTGGCCCTGTTCCCGCGGCTCACCCCGACCCTGCAGACGTTCCGGGCCCGATTCGACAGCCACCAGCCGACCCGGATCCGCAGCTGGCACATCGACGAGCGCAGCCGGCTGCTGCAGTCGGTCGACCTGACCGGCACCGACCTGCGGCGGATGGGCAGCCACTCGCGGGCCGACGTGCTCGCCGACCGGCTGACCGCGATCGCGCCGGTCAAGGTGGGTGCGGCGACCGCGGGGACCCCCGGCGGGCCGGGGAGCCTGCCGGCCACCCTGGACATCGCATCGGGCAACGTGCCGACCTCCGCGGTGGAGCTGAACACGCTGGCCCGGGCGAGCCTGCGCACCGCGGACTGGTTCGTCACCGGCAGCGGCACCGTGCAGTGCGACCGGTACCCGGCGATCGTCCGGTCGCGGCGGCCGGTCACCGTGTCCGGCGCCGGTCACCTGCTGGACGGGCTCTGGTACGTGCAGGGCGTGCGGCACCGGTGGGGCGTGGACCCGGCCGACCCGGAACGGGAACAGCGGGTGCGCCGGTACGAGGCCGACGTGTCGATGGTCCGCAACGCCCTCGGCGGTGCCGCATGACGGCGATGAGCTTCCCGTTCCGGATCACCGAGCTCGGTGCCGCGGCGCTGTCCGACCGGCCCCGGATGATCCGGGAGGCCATCGAACAGCTGCTGCTGACGATGCCCGGCGAACGGGTCAACCGTCCCGACTTCGGTTGCGGTGTCCAGCGTCTGGTGTTCGACGGCACCGACACGCTGGCCCTGGCCGCCGCCGAGTACGTGATCAGCACGTCCATCCGACGGTTCCTGCGGGACCTGGTCGTGCTGGATGCCGTCCGGGTCGGCGTGGAGGACTCGACGGTGCTCGTCGACATCCTCTACACCCTGCCGGACACCGGCGAGGAGGCCGCGGTGACCATCGCGGCCCCGCTGGAGGGGCCCGGATGAGTACGCACACCCTGGACCCGGCGGATCTGGCCGCCTCGCTGGCCGCCGCCCAGGCCGACATCGCCGCGGCACCGGCGGGTTCCGCGCACACCTGGGTGCTGCCGGCCGGGGAGTTCGAGCTGTCCGCGGGCGCCGCCGCCGGCGTCGCCGGTCGGGCGTTGACCCTGCACGGACCCGGCACCGTGCTGACCGTCGGCGACCCGGCCGTGGTGGCCGGGGACGCCGTCGGGCTGGACGTCGCCGGCACCGACGTCCGCGTCGAGGGGGTCACCGTCCGGGTCCGGGCCGCCGGCACCGCCACCGGCCTGCGGGTCCGGGCATCCGCGACCTGCGCCGTGGCGGGAGTGCTGGTGGACGGCGTGCAGGGGGCCACTGCGACCGGCGTGGACGCCGCGGCGCCGTCCGGCAGCCTCACCGCGGTACAGGTGGCCGGGGTGGCCGCGTCCGCCGGGGACGCGACCGGGGTGCTGATGCGCTGCACGGGCGAACTCGGCGTGCTGGACGTCGCGGTCGACGGGGTGACCGGCACGGCGGACGCGACGGGTGCCGTGCTGGTCTGCGCCGGCGACGTGGCGGTCCGCGGGGCCGGTGTGCAGGACGTGCAGGGTGCCAGGGCCGGTGGTGCCGTGCTGGTCGCCGGGGTTGAGATCGACTGGTCCGGGGGGCGTGTGGCGACGATCCGGGGCACGGCCGGTGGCGCGGTCGGCGTGCGGGTGCTGGCCGGCCCGGATCCCGCGGCCGTCCGGCTCGACGACCTCTCGATCGCCGGGATCGGCGGCGCCCAACCAGGTCTGGCCGCGGAGCCGGCCGACTCCTGGCGCACCTGGCTGGATCTCGCGGCCGCGGCGCTGGCCGCCGGGGCGGAGCTGCCGCGGTGGCCCGCCGCCGGCGACCCGGGGCACGTCGAGCAGGTGGCGGCCGTGCACGTCTGCGCGCCGGTCGACGAGGGCCTGCCCTGGCTGGCGGACACCGACCCGGGTCCGGTGGAACTGTCCCAATGCGTGCTGGAACGGATCGGCGGCACCGCCGTCGCGGTCGTCGCCGACCTGCGGGACGTGCAGCTGCGCGGCCTGCTGGTGTGGACGGCCGCCCGGGCCGGGCACGTCGAGGGGGAGCGGGTGCTGCTGGCCCGCTGCACGCTGCACCGGCTGGGGTTCGGGCTCGGGTTCGGACCGTGCTCGCTGACCGCCGCGGACACCCTGGTGACCGGGGTCGGCGCCGGCGGTGGGGTGCTGACCGGCCCGGACACCGAGGTGCTGGACGCGCTGGTGGTGCCCGCCGCCGGCGGACTGCCGCCGTTCGAACCGGAGCCGGTGCCGCTGCCCTACCTGGACCCGGGCCCGGCCGACATCCCCGCCGCGCTGCTGGCCGGCGACGTCGTCCCGGACGCTCCGCACGACCTGCGGGTGAACGCCGCTTTGCACCGGCGGGCGGTGCGGGTGCCCGGTGACGACGACGACGCGCCGATCTGGGTCGGCGCACTGGCCCCTGACCTGGACGCCCGATGCGACCTGCGGGACCCCGACCCGCCCCCCGCCGAACAGCCGGCCCCGGCGGCAGTGCCGCTCGCGGGGCCGGTCGTCGACTACCGGGTCAGGGACGCCCGCGGGCTGCTCGCCGTGATGACCGGCCGGGCCCGCCAGGTGATGCCCGGCTGGACCCCGGACACCGTCGCCGACCAGACCACCATGCTGTTGGAGCTTCTCGCCGAGCGTCTGGACGCCCTGGCCTACCGGCAGGAGGTCGCGCTGTCCGAGGGATCGCTGCCGGACGCCGCGACCCGCCGGTCGGTCGAGGACCATGTGCGGCTGGTGGACTACGTGCCCGATCCCGGGCTGTCGGCCACCACGATGCTGCGGTTCCGGCTGGACGCGGACGGTGCCCGCGCCCTCGGCGTCGACGGCGGGCTGGCCAGGGGCGGGGTGGTGATCGGGGCCGACACCTTGGTGGTCAACGCCGACGCCGCCGACCGGATCGTGGTCTTCGGCACCGAGTCCGACCTGGCGGTCGTGCCCGAACTCGATTCGATGCTGCTGGCGCAGCAGGACGACCTGGAACCCGGCGCCACCACCGCGGTCGAGGCCGGCGACACCGATGCGCTGCTGGCGGGGGACCGGCTCGACCTGACCCCCGGGCGGTGGCTGGTGCTGGTCGGGGTCGACCCGCAGGATCCGCAGCGGCTCGATCCGGACGTGCCGGCGCACGTGGTGCGGCTGACCCGGGTCGAGGTCGGCACCGACACCACCCGGGTGCTGTGGGATCCGCGCCGGCCCGCGCCGGTGCGCTACGAACGCGACCGGTGCCGGGTGCTGGGCAACGTGGTACCGGCCCACCACGGCATCCCGCTCACCCCGCTGACCGCCGGCGTCGATCCGGCCACCGACATTGCGGTGCTCGAGCAGGCGGACCTGCTGACCCCGTGGCGGGAACGGCTCACCGTGACCCTGCCGCAGGCCGGCGACCCGGCGCCCGCGGCCGGAGCCGGGGTGACCGAGATCGGCCTGCCCGTCGACCGGGTCAGCGTCCGGGCGTCCGGCTGGCCGTTCCCCGATGCCGCGCCGCGGACCGGCCAGCCGCAGATCCGGCTCGCTGTCGACGGTGAAAATTGGTCGCGTGTCGAGGATCTCGTTGTCGCCGAGGCGGGCGACGAGGTATTCGCGGTGCGCACCGGCGCCGGTGACACGCCAGCCGTCCGGCTCGGACCGGGTTCCCGCCCTGATCGGGACGTCACCGTCGACCTGGCCATCCGGGTGGGCCTGGGCACGGCCGGCAACGTCGGCGTCGGTTCGATGACCCGGCTGCTCGCGCTCGGACCGGGCGGCGACCGGGAGGCGTTGCTCGGCGACGGCGGTGCTGATCGGATCGAACTGCTGCGCCGGCTGCTCACCGTCACCAATCCGGTGCCGGGCGTCGGTGGCCGCGAACCCGAGGACATCGAACAGATGCGGTACCGGGCGCCGCTGGGTGTGCGCGACGCCTTGTCGGCCGTCGTGCCGCTCGACTACGAGCGGCTGGTGGCGGGGCTGCCGGAGGTCGCCGCCGCGCGGGCCGTGGTGCGACCCGGCCCGCTCGCGCCGGTGGTGCGGATGACCATGCTGCTGCGCGGCGAGGACGCGCTGGCCGCCGCCGGCGAGCAGGGCCAGGCGGAGCGGCTGCGCCGCTGGGCGCTCGCCAGGGCCAGGCTGGAGCAGGTGCGGCTGCTCGGCTTCGACGTCGAGCTGGTGCCGCCCCGGTTCGTGCCGCTGGACCTCGACGTGATCGTCGATGTGCCGGACTCGGCGCGAAACACCGCCGAGGACGCGGTACGGCGGGCGCTGGGCGGGCCGGACGGTTTGTTCGACCCGGATGTCAGCGGCCTCGGCGGCGACGTGCGGGTGGATGCCGTCCACCGCCGGCTGCTGGCCGTGCCCGGTGTGCAAGCGGTCCGGGTCCGGCGCCTGCGGCGGCTGGAACCCGGTGCGCCGGAACGGGTTCACGACGGTGTGCTGCCGGTCGAGCCGGACGAGGTGGCGATCCTGGACCATCCGTACGGGCCGGCGTTCCCCTCCGGTCTGCTGACCGTCGGGGTCTGCACCGTCGGGGTCGGCACGGTGGCCTCATGAGCGCGTCCTGGACCGGACCCGGGCCGGGCGGGCGGGCGCACGTCACCCGGTCGCACCCCGAGCTGCTGGAGGCGATGACGGTTGCCGCCCGCGCCACCGCCCTGCACCCGCGGTGGGACCCCACCCGCACCACCGGCGCCGTCGACCACGGCCGCGGCCTGCTCGACGCCGCCGCGCTGGGCCTGCACGTCCTGTGGACCTACCAGCGGGCGTGGGCGGACGAGGCCGCGCTGGCCACCGCGCGGCTGCCCGAATCGGTGTGGCGGCTGCTCGCCCTGGTCGGCTACCACCCCGACCCCGGCGCCGCGGCGCAGGGCCTGCAGTACCTGCGAGCCAAGGACGGCGTCACCGCGACCCTGCCGCCCGGATTCCGGGTCAGCGCGCCGGCTTCCGCCGACCTGCCGCCGGTCACCTACGAGACGGCGCGGGCGGTCACGGTGCGGGCCGAGCTGAACGAGCTGTACCCGTTCCTGCTGCCGGCGGATCCGCAGCCGGCCACCGCCGGCGCGATAGCGGCTGCGGTGCAGCAGCTGTCGCCGACGCCGGAGATCGTGGTGCCGGGACTGCAGTCGTTCGCGGACGCGCTCGGCGGGCGGTTCGCCGCCGGCCGAGCCGCCTCGCTGGCCGCCCGGAACGCCGCCCGCGCCCGGCAGCGCGCGCAGCAGGTGGCCGACACCCTGGCCCAGCTGCGGGACGCCGGCGCGCCGGACATCTGCGGCGACAGCTACCAGGCGCTGTGCGCCAAGCTGTGCGAGATCGCCGCCGAGTCCGCCGCCGGGCCGGCCGAGCCGGGTCCGCTGTCCGAGTCGCAGGAGCTGCTTGCCGCCGGTATCCGGGACATGGCGCTGCGCCAGCCCAAGGCGCTGGCCGGGTTGGAGCAGGCGCTGGCCCGGCGGGACGGCGAGGACCCCGCAGGCTGGTCGGCGCGGCTCGACCAGCTCACCGGTTTCCTCGACGCCCTCGTCGGCGGCTTGCTGCAGGAGGCCAGGGACCAGGTCGTCCGGCTGCACGGCAGCCGGGCGCTGACCGTGCTGGACGAGAGGTTCGCGCCGGCCGCCGGCGCCCGCGGGGTCGCCCTGCCCGGCACCGACGCCCTGTACCTGACACCCACCCCGGCCACCCCCGGTGGCTGGCCGACCACCCAGACCGAGCTGCTCGCACCCGGAGACTGGCTGGTCGTCGCGGAGGACCCCCCGCCGGTTGCGCCGCCCGGCACGCCGCGGCTGTACCGGGAAGCGGTACGGGTGCTGCGGGTCCGCGAGGAGGTGCCGCCGGGCCTGCGGGAACGGGCCACCCGGATCACCGTCACACCCCCGCTGCGCCGCCGGTACCGGCTCGACACGACCGTGCTGCTGGGCAATGTCGTACCGGTCAGCCAGGGCGTCGGCACCCAGGACCGGATCGTCTGGCGGCGGGCGGACGGGCCGGACCTGGACCTGACCGGGTCGCCGGTGAGCTGGCTGACCTCGGTCGAACCGGCCGCCGTCGACGGGCGGGTGCCGCAGGTCTGGGTCAGCGCCGCAGGTCGCGACTGGCCTCGGCGTGCCGACCTGCGTGACGCCGGGCCGGTCGACGCCGTGTTCGCGGTCCGGGTCGACGCGCAGGGCCGTACCCGGGTGCGGGTCGGGCCGGGCACCCCGGACGGCGCGGCTCTGACCGTCCGGTACCGGGTCGGCCTGGGCGCGGCCGGCAACCGGGCCACCGCCGCAGTCGACACGATCGCCGCCGCCCACCCCGGCCTGCTGGACACCGTGAACCCGTTCCCGATGGCGGGCGGCGCGGACCCCGAGCCCGCGGACGTCTCCCGGGCCCGGGCGCGCGGCGGACTGCACGCACTGGACCGGGCGATCTCGCTGGACGACGTCGCCGCGCTGGCCGAGTCGGTGGCCGGCGTCGCCCGCGCGGCGGTGTTCCGGGATCCCGTCCGGCGCCGCGACCACGTGACCGTCGTCGCCGCCGGTGCGGGCGGGCACGTGCTGGACACCGGCGAGCTGGAGCACCTGAGCGCCTACCTCGCCGGGCGCATCCCGCCCGGGGCGAGCGTGCGGGTGCGCCCGCACCGGGTGGTGCCGGTGCGGGCCCGGTTGCGGCTGCGGATCGAGCCGGGCGCCGACCCGCTGGCCGTGCTGGCCGCGGTCCGGCGCCGGCTGGGGGCCGCGCCGGCGGACCCCGGACACCTGCCGGGGCTGCTGGATCCGGGTCGCACCGCGCTGGGCGCCGACGTGCACTCCTCCGACGTGTACGCGGCCGTCGGCGATCTGCCGGGGCTGGCCTCCGCGCACCTCGAGGTTCTGGACCGGGCCGACCTGCCGGCCGGGGCCGGGGCGAACGGACCGGGGATGGCCGGGGCCCGGGACCGCATCGAGATCCCCGACGACGCCGTGGCCGTCTGGGCCCCTGCCACTGCCGGCATCGGTGCCGGACCGGCCGGCGAGCCGGTGGACGGGCTGGTCCTGGCGTGGGAGGAGGCGGGGGAGCGGTGACCGTGCCCACCCTGCACTTCGTGCCCGGACGCGGCGACGCCCGACGGGCCCCGCAACGCCTGGCGGACCTGTCCCCGGCCGCCGCCCAGCTGGCCCGGCTGGTGCCGGCCGTCTACCTTGCCCGCAACGACACCGTGCCCGGCCGGCCGCTGCTCACCCTGCTGGAGGTCCTCGGCGAGCAGCTCGCCGCCCTCGATCGGGCCGTCACCACGCTGGCCGACGACCGGTTCGTGGAGCGGGCATCGCCGGCCGCGTTGGGGGCGCTGGCCGAGCTGGTCGGCGCTCGGCTGACCGGCGACGACCCCCAGCGTTGGCGGGCCGTGGTGGGCCGCACCCTGCACTGGCGCCGCCGCAAGGGAACCCTGGCCACCCTCGAGGACGTGCTGACCTTCACCAGCGGCTGGTCCGCCGAGGTGGATGAGGCGTACCGGTCGCTGCTGCTGACCCAGGACCTGGCCCGGCCGCAAACCTGGCGGGGCCGGACCGCGGTGCTATGGGACCCGGTCGCGCTCGCCGACCCGCTCACCCGCCGGTCCCGCGGTGCCCGCTCGTCCCGGGACGCCGAACCGGACGCGACGCTGGCCCGACGGCCGGACGAGGACGTGGAGCAGACGCTGCGCCGGGTGGGCGCGGTCGACGCCGGCCGGTACGCCGCCTCGCCGCGCACCGTCGACCTGCTCGGCTGGGCCCGCCCGGACCGGGCGGTGATCCGTACCGACCGGATGGTGACGGCCGAGCTGGACGGGCTCACGCTGCCACTGGCCGCGGTCGTCACGCACCGCAGCGACCCGTCCGTCGTGCTGCACGGCTACCGGGTCGACCCGCTGGGCCGCGACCGGCCGCTGATCGGCCGGTTCCCGTTGCGGTCGCCGGACGAGGCGGCGCGGCTCACCGCCGCCCACGAACCCGACCCGTCCGGGGCGAACGGGGCGGAGCGCTTCCGGGACGGCGTGCTGACCCCGACCGGCCTGGCGCACGATCCGGACGGGACCGAGACAGCGGACACCATCAGCGTTTTCGTCGACGGCGTGCGGCTGGTCGGGCCGCCGGAGGTGGCCGGCGGCGGCGCGGAGCTGGCCTTCGCCCCGGTCGGGCCATCGCCAACGCTGCGGCTGGCCGACGCGTCGCGGCCCACCGGCGGGCAGGAATGGGACCTGCGTGCCTACGCCCTGGAATCGACGCAGGACGTGCCGACCCGGGTGCTGCCGGACGTCGCTCCGGCCGGTGACCGCAGCCCGCTGGTGCTGGCCACGAGGGTCCGCCGCGGCCAGCGGGACACCGTCGACGTGCGGGAGGCGGCCCGCGTTCCCCGCGGCGGGGCCGGGGTCGCGCTGCGGGTCGCCCGGACCGCCGGCGACGGCACGGGATGGCGGCGGGCCGCCGACGGCACCTGGAGCCCGCTGACCTGCGGGCCACGCACCGGCCCGGTGCTGAGCCCGGTGACCCTGGTCGAGGGACTGCCGGCCGGCCCGACGCTGGTCCGCCTGGAACGCGCCGCCGGTGGCGGCTGCACGGTCGCCCGCTGGGTGCCCGGCGACCCGGCGTCCCGGTGGACGTCCGCCGCCCTGGACCTCGGCACGCTCGCCGACGCGGACCTGCCCGACGTCGACCCGCCGGCCGCCGGGCCCGCGTTGGCGCTGGCCGCGCATGCCGCCGCGGTGCTGCTGATCGCCCCGGTCCGCGACGACAACGCAGTGCAGTCACCGGGTCTGGGGCTCTGGCGGATCACCGGCGTGGACGGCGCCCCAGCCATCGAACGGCTGGATGCGGCCGCCGCCCGGCGACCCGGCGACCGGCTCTCGCCCGGCGTACTGGTGGACGCCGACCGGCTGGTGCTGCACGGCGGTCGCCGGGCCGGGCGGGTGCTGGACGACACCTGGTCGGTGCCGCTGACCGGGGCCGATGCCGGTTCCTGGCGGGCGCACACGGTGCGCCACCGGGTCCGCCGGGTCGGCGGCACCCTGGTGCCGACCCCGGCCGGGATCGTGCTGGTGGGCGGCGCGAGCGTGCCCGGCGAACTCGACCCGGGCGTGTTCCGGGTCGACCTGACCCGGCCCCGACCGTCCTGGACCCGGCTGGCCGACCTGCCGGTGCCGGCCGCCACGCCGGGCGTCCTGCTGGCCCGTCCCGACCCCACGGCCTCCGGTGCCGGGGTGCAGGTACTGGCCTGGATCGACACCGTCGCGCCGGTGCTGCTGCGCTCGGACGAGGCCCGCGGGTGGCGGGCGGGTCCTGTCGTGCCCGGACCGCCCGCCGCGGCGCCGGCCCCCGAGGCCGGGGCGCCGGACCCACCCGCCGACGGCGAGGCCGTCGCGGTCGGCGACGACTGGGTGATCGCCGGTCCGCCGCCGCTGCCGCCGTCCGAGGTGGTGGTCACCGTCGGCGGCACCGGCCGGCTCGCGTTCCTGCCGGCCCTGGACCCGGCCCCCGGCGAGGCCGCCGCGTTCACCCTGTTCGACGACGGCAGCACCCGGCGGTGGCTGCCGGACGGCGAACCGGAGCGGGACGAGCTGCGGCTCGGGGCCGGGCGGGCGGCCTCCGCGGTGCAGCGCACCGCCCCCGGCCAGCGGGTCGGCGTGCCCGGCCGGCTGTCCTGGACGCCCCTTCGGCTGCAACAGGTCTCGCTCGAACCGTGGGACCGGCCGGTGGCGCTGACGCTGCCGGACGCGGTCGGCGTCGACCCGCGACTGGGCCGGCTGCTGGTGCGGTCCGAGATCGCCGACGGGCCGGTCACCGCGACCGTGCGGTTCGGCCGGTCCGGCCGGCAGGGGCCGGGATTCGCCCCGGCCGGCGGGCGGCCGCCGGCCGCCTGGATTCTCGGAACGGACGAGCTGACCGTTTCCCGCCCGCCGATCGCCGCCTGGGTGAGCCCGGACCGGGCCGGCTTGGCGTCGCCGGACGGCCCGCCCATCGCCCCGCAACTGGTCGACGGGCTGGTCGCGGCATCTGCCGACCTCGAAGGCGGTCACGAGGACACCGCACCGGTTCTCGCCGTCGCCGTGGCCGTCGTCGGCTCGCCCCGGCTCGCCCCGGCGACCCTGGCTGCCGGGCAGGACGACACCGTCGCGATCGTCGCCGACCCCGGTACCCGCCCGCACCTGACGGCCGACACCGGCGTCTCGCTGACCCTGCGGGAGCGGCTGGCCGGGCGTGGCGGCGAGGACCCGGACGAGGGGCCGTCCTGGCTGCTGGACGGGCTGTCCACCGCCGGCACCGTCGAGCTGGCGGTGTCCGCCGGCCGGCTCGACGTTCGCTGGTGCTCGGTCGGCCAACCCGGCGCCGTCGCGGTCCGGGTGGCCGGTGCCGGCTACGCGGGCGGTGGTGCCGGGGACGGCGGAGTGGGGGGCGGGGCAGGGGGATCGCCGGGTGGGCCGGATGGGCTGGTCCGGCATTCGTTGCCGCGGCCGCGGGTCGCGGTCCGGCTGGTCGGCTGCGAGCTGGGCGCGCTGCAGGTGCCGCCGTGGACGGACGTGCTGGCAGTCGGCTGCACCTTCGACGCCGGCGACCCGGACGGTGTGGCGATCGCCGCCGCCGGCGCCGGCGTCCGGCTGCGGCACTGCACCGTGCACGGTCGCACGGTGGCCGGGGTGCTGCGGGCGAGTTCGGCGGTGCTGGCCGGGCCGGTTGTCACCGACCGGCCAGACCTTGGCTGGCTCCGGTACTGCGTCAGTCCCGGAACCGGGCGCGCACCACTGGCTTTCCGCTCGCTGACCGGCCGGCCGTCGTTCGTCTCGCTGCGTCCGGCCGACCCGGACTACCTGCGGCTGGACGTCAACAACGGCCCCGCGGTGCTGCGGGCGGCCGAGCAGCGGCGCACCCCGGGCGCGCATCACGACCTGGCCGACCGGATCGCCGAACTCGACCTGCGCACCGACGAATTCCTGCCACTGGCACTGGCGCCCTTCCATGTCGACCACGCGGTGGCCGACCTCGTCCGCATCCGGAGGTCCCGGTGAAGGCCTATACCTCGCGTCACCCGTTCGACGAGCGGAACCGGTTCACCGCGGTCCGGGAGCAGATGGGACAGGTGCGGCTGGACGCGGAGGCCAACGAGCAGGCCGACATCGTCCGGACCGACGCCCGGCGGCGGTCCGGCGACGTGGTGGAGGGCTCACCCGACGACGGCTTCCGGATCACCGACACCCACCTGCTGGACCCGGTGCTGTCGCTGGACGGGTGGACGGCGGTGGGGCTGCCGGCCGACGACGAGCGGGTGATCACCCCTCAGCTGCGGCTGGTCCGGCGCGACCCGGACACGCTGCCGCACGTGCTGCGCACCCGCGGGCATACCGAGGTCATCCGGCGGCTCCCGGGCATCGACCTGCTGCGGCTGCCGATCCCGCTCGATCCGGCCGGCGCCGGCTACGCCGCGTCCACCGTCGTGCTGCAGGTGCGGTTCGACCGCCCGCCCACCGACGACGAGATCGTCGACGTGCGCGCGGTCGTCGTGGACGTGGACGGTGCCACCGTGGACGTCGGCCCGGTGCCCACCCCGCCGCCGGCGGCCGCGGTGCAGGCCGCGGCCAGCTGGACATCGGTGCCGGTGCCGTTGGCCGCGTTGGCCGCGCTGCGTCGCGGTGCCGGCGCCGGCGAGACCCTGGTGCTGGCCGGCTGGGGGCTGCGCGGGCTGCCGCCCCGGGCCACTGTGGACATCGACGCGCTGCTGGTCACCGACGCCGGCCTGGGCGAGGGTGACCTGGTGGTGCGCGGCGGCGACGGCACCGTCACCGGTGCCGGCCGGCTGTTCGTGAACGGAATGCGCACGTTCCTGGAACACGACTGGCGGTACTCCCGGCAGCCCGACCTGCCCGACCCGGAGCCGCTGGTCCGCCCGGTCCCGGCCGGCGACGGCAGCGTGGACCACCACCTGGTCTACCTGGACGTGTTCGAGGACGTGGTGCGCGGCTTCCAGGACCCGCGACTGATCGAAACCGCTTTGGGCGGCGAGGAAACCGCGTTCCGCACGCGAAAGGTCAGCCAGGTCCGGGCGGTCCGAGTGGCGGCGGGCGGCTCCGAAGCATTGCCGGCGCCGACCGGGAACGGCCGGCTGAGCACCAACGTGCCGGCCGGGTCGCTGCCCGACCGGTTCCCGCCGGAACAGCTCGACCCGTGCCGGGACCGCTGCCTGTCCACGGTGAACGCCACCCTCGGCGAGGGATACCGCGGCTCGGAGAACGTGCACATGCGGGTCGAGGTGCTGCTCGCCCCGGGCGGCGGCGCGCCGGGCGTGATCGGCTGGTCCCGGGACAACGCCGCCCGGGTCGCCCCGCTCGTGCTGGACGCGGCGGCCGGCGCCGAGGCGGTGTTCGTCGACCCCGCCGACGCCCGCTCGTTCGCCGCCGGCGACGTCGTCGTCGTCGAGGACCGGCGCAGCCGGCTCGACCCGGACCGGCCGGCGCACCGCCCGCAGGTGCGGGCGTTGCGGGCGGTGAACTCCGCGACCGGCGAGCTGGAACTGGAACCGGCCGGATTCGCGCCGATCACCGACCCCGTCCCGCTGGTCCTCGGCGGCGGCCTGGGCCGCGGCTTCACCCGGGCCGACGCGGCCGCGGTGCGGCGCTGGGACGCGGTCGACCACCTGCTGCCGCAGGTCCGCTACAACCTGTCCGACGGCATCGACTTCGCGTTGTCCGGCAATGACTTCCGCGCCCTGGAATACTGGTCGTTCACCGCCAGGGTGGCCGGCCCGGATGCGGTGGCGCAGGGCGTGGTGCAGCAGCTCACCGACGCGCCGGTGGCCGGCCCGCGGCACGAGCGGGTGCCGCTGGGCCGGGTGCGCTGGATCCCGGCCGGCCGGGAGTTCGACGACCTGCGGGTGCGGTTCCTGCCGTTGCAGGAGGTCCGGGATCGGCTGGTCGAGCTCGGCGCCCGCCGGCTGGCGCCGGGCGCGTTCACCGTGGTCGTCGGCGACGGGGTGCGCACCTTCGGCGACATCGACCAGGACATCGCCGAGGGCGTCACCGGCGACGAGGCGGTGCAGGCGGCGCTGGACCGGGTCGGCGCCGCCGGCGGCGCGGTCTACCTGCGCGCTGGCGACTACCGGCTGGAACATCCGGTGCTGCTGCAGAACCGGGGCATGGTCAGGATTCTCGGCGACGGCGCGGCCAGCCGGCTGACGGTGACCGGGGCCGGCGGCGCGTTCCACATCGACAACTGCGGCGCCGACGGGCAGGTCAGCATCGAACTGCTCACCCTGGCCGAGACCCCGGAACTGCAAACCCCGATCGGCAACGACGCGGCCAGGCCGCAGATCCCGCGGCCGATCGGCCCGATCGTGCCGGTGCCGCCGCCGGTCGCGGTGCGACCGGTCGAGCTGGCCGACCTGATCACCTCGGTGCCGACCGCGCCCGACCTGGTGGCCACCCTGGCCACCCGGCTACGCGGCGCCGGCCCGCTGGACGGCCGCGGTGCCGGCAGCGTCGTCGCCACCCTGTCCCGGCTGCGCCGGCTGCAGCGGGCGAACCCCGGCCGGCCCCTGGAGGACGTCGCGCCGGACGAGCTGAATGTGCTGCGCCGGCTGCCGCACGGGGTGGTGACCATCACCGACTCCCGGCGGGTCCGGCTGGCCGAGCTGACCCTGACCTCCCGCGAACGCGGGCAGGCCCAGGGCACCGTCGCCGCCGCCGTGCTGGTCTCCGGCAGCTGCGCCGACATCGTCGTCGACGGGTGCCACGCCCAGGCGCCGTCCGGAGTGGTCGCCGCCGCCTACGCCCGCTCGTTCACCCCGGCGGCGATCGCGCTGTGGCCGCGATCCGGGCTGTTCCTGCACGCCCTGACCGTCCGCGACTGCGTGCTCGACGCATCCGGCGACCCGAGCCATGGGGTGCGGATCGCGGACGGCGTCGTCGACGGCGTCGTGGTCGCCGGGAACCGGATCACCGGCTTCCCGCAAGGGATCTCGATCGAAGACCGGGCCGAGTCGCGGGACGGTGAGGCGATCGACCGGACCGTGGTGCGGGACAACACCGTCGTCGGCGCCGCGGTCGCCGGCATCGCGGTGGACGGCGACGGCGTGGACGTCGATGCCAACGAGGTCCGCCTCGGCGCCCTGTCGGTGATGCCCGGGGCCGGCGTGCAGGCCGGCATTCGCGCCGGCATCCGGGTGACCGGCGCCGCGAACCGGGTCCGGGACTGCTGGATCACCCTCGACCCGCGGCCCGCGCCGCCGCTGTCCGTGCAGGCCGGCGTGCTGGTGGGGACGGGGGCCGGCGGCGGGTTCGACGCGGGGACCGGCCGGCCGGTGCACGACGTGCAGGTAACGGGGACCAGGGTGGACGGCGGCGGCGCGCAGGGCTGCGGCGTGCTGGTCGGCGGCGCCACCCCCTGCCTGGACGTGCTGATCCGCGGCAACACGTTGCGCGCGCTGGGCGACGCCGGGGTCCGGGTGTGGGCGTCCGACGGCCCGGTCGGCGGGGTGCGGGTCGAGGACAACACGATCGAGGACGTCGCTCGGGAGTACCTGTCCTGGGGACCGGGTGTGGTGGAACAGGCGCAGGAGCTGGCCGGGGCGCCGCTGCCGGCGAACGGCACTGCTCGGGACGTGCTCGAGGCCCTGCTCGGGCTCGGCGACCCGGCGATCCCCGCCGTCGACGCGATGCTGCGCTGGCTCGAACGGGCCACCGTGCGCGGCGGGGTGGTGCTCAGCCTCGCCGAGGACAGCCAGGTCGGCGGCAACCGGATCCGCGAGGTCGGCCGGACCGCGTTCCCCGCCGGCTTCGTCCGGCCCGGCTCAGGTATTGCCGCAGCAGACATCGTGACCGGGGGTGTTGCCGCCGTCGGCTGCCGGGACCTGGTGCTGGCCGGCAACCGGGTCCGCGGCGTGCGCACCCCGGTCACCGTGATCCGGCCGCCGCTGATCCCCGCGCTCCCGATCCGACCGCCGGTGCTGGACGTGCTGCCCGGGCTGATCCGGCCCCGGCCGTCGACCAGGGTGGTCGACGTGTTCGGGCCGGCGGTGGCGCTGCGCCGGCAGGCCATGCAGTACGCCGCGGGCGACGCCCGCGCCCGGCAGCGGATCGGCGGCACCATCTACGCCACCCTCGAGTCGCTGGCCGGTGCGCTGGACACCGGCGGCCCGGAGAGCCGCCGGCTGGCCGTCGAACTGCAGGGTGGTCTCACCGAGATGCTGGAGGCCCAGGGCACTCTCGGGCACACCACGGCCGCGCACCATGTGCGGGCGACGCTGTCCCGGGTGGCCGCGCTGGCCGCACCCGACCCGGCCGTCGCCGCGTCCTGGGACGCCGCGGCCCGGTTCGACGCCACCCTGGTCGGCGACGATCCCGCCGCGGTGACCACCGCGGCGGCCGAGGTGCTCGACGGCGCACCGACTCTCGGCGCCGGCCTGGAGGGTCTGGGCCTGGACGTGGCCGGGCAGGCCAGGACGGTGCTGGCCGCCGGCGGCACCGACGCCGACCGGGCCGCGGCGCGGGCTGCGCTGGCCGCCACCCTGGGCACCCTGGCGGAGGCCCGCGGCCGCAAGGTAGGCATCGAGCGGTCCGCCGGCGCCGCCGCCCTCAGCACCACCGACCGGGCCGCCGCCGAGGGCATCGTCGCGCTGTCGCTGGCCGCCCTCGACGTGCCCGACCCGGCCGAGCTGAATGAGCAGGCGGTGCGGCAACTCGCCCAGGGCGGCACCGGACTGACCGAGGTGCTGCGATCGGTCCGCTCCCCGCTGGCCGACCGGGTGGTCGCCGACATCGCCCGGTTGCGGGCGGCCGGCGCCCGTCCCACCGCCGACGACGTGCAACGCCTGACCGGAACCCTGCGCCAGGTGCAGGCATTCGCCCGCGGCGAGCCGGTGACGGTGCAGGTCGCCGGCGTCGACCTGGATGCCCAGGCGGCCACCTTCCAGCGGGAACTCATCGCCGTCACCGCCGACCAGATCGAGCGGCGGGTGGCGGCGCTGGCCGTGGACCCGGAGTCCAGCGCGTCCCGGAACCTGGCGCTGATCGAGCAGGCGACCGCCCAGCTGGCCAACCTGGTCGGCCCGGACCCGCGGGCCAGGCAGACCGCCCGCGCGGCCCGCGCCGCGCTGAACGACGCGCTCACCGACGTCGGGCGGCGCGCCGAGCACCAGGCCACGGCCCGCTCGCTGCTGCGGGAACTCGCTGCCGCAGAAGGGCTTCCCACCGCGCCCGGGGCAGTGGCCGAGCCGGCGCCGGCGGACGCCGCGGCCGTGGATTCGGCGGTCACCGCAGCACCCGACCTCGCTGTGCCGATCGCCGGGCTGGGCGCGCTGGTGCTGGCGCTGCGCGACACCGGGCAACCCGACGCGGTCCGCCGGGAGGCGGCCGCGCTGCTGGACAGCGGGATGCGGGCCGCCGTGGACGACGCCGGGATCGTCGGCGGCGAACGGGACGGGCTGCTCGGCGACGTCTCGGCCACCGTCGACGCCGCCGTCGGCGGCAGCCCGGCCGTGCGCGCCGACGCCCTGCACGACCTCGCCGGCAAGCTCGAGGCGATCGCCTACCGGGCCGCGGCGCCGGCCGGCGCCGCCGACGAGATGCGGGCCGTGCACGTGCTGTCCGGTGCCCTGCGCCGGGCGCTGGACCCCGCGGCCACCGACACCGACCGGCTCGCCGCGGTCGCCGGCTGGACCGCGTCCCGGGGCGAGCTGCTGTCCACCTCGCTGGCCGGTCGCATCGGCGCCGCCGCCGACCTGCCGTCGGTCATCGACGGGCTCTCCCGCGGCCTGAACACCGTGCTGACCATTCCGCTCGGCCCGTTCGGTCCGATCGGTCCGATCGGCCCGATTGGCCCGGTCCCGCTCCCGATCATCACGCTGACCGCGGACCCCGCGGACGGGGTGTTCGTGGCCGCCGCCGGCCGCCGGCTCGAGGTACGCGACAACACCATCGCCGACTGCCGGGTCGGGGTCACGGTGACCGGTCCGGGCGGCCATCCACTGGCGCCGGTCGCCGACGACGAGCCCCTGGTGCTCGAGCTGCTGGGCAACGCCGTCGAGGGCGCGGCGCTCGGCGCGGTGCAGGTGTCCGTGCCCAGCGCGACCGTCGCCGTGGTGTCCACCGTGGCCACCGGCTGCGCCGGCGCCGTCGACACGACGCCGCCGCAATACGGGCCGGCGGTGATCCGGGTGCAAGGCGCCGGACAGCTGCTGGTCGCCGACAACCGCCTGCGGGACAACGGCAATGCCCGATCCCAGGTGCCGGTGCACGAGCTGCTGCTGGACTGGGACGGCGACGTCACGGTCCGCGGCAACCAGGTGCGGCACGCCGGCAGCGCCGCCGGCGGCCACGGTGTCGCTGTGGTCAGCGGCCCGGTATCCGCCGACCTGGTGCGGCAACTGGTCGCCACCCCGGCGCTGGTCGCCGAGCCGGTGCCGTCCGGCCCGATCCTGGTGCGGCCGCCGCTCGGCGTGCTCACCGGCCTGGACTCGGTGCTCGCGGCCGGGCTGTCCCGCACCGTCAGCACGGCGGCCACCGGCACCTCCACCGCCGGGGCAACCGCGATCGGCGTCGGCGGCCTGCAGCTGACCACCCGCGCGCTGCGGCCATCGTTCGGCGTGCTCGCCGCCGGGTCGCGGGTGCTGCCGGGCACCGACCTGGCCCAGTCGGCCGCCGATGGCTGGCTGGGCGCGGCGACCGTCGACCGGCCCTCGGGCACGCTCGGCCCGCTGCTGGACTGGGTCCGGACCCGCCGGCCACCGATCATCCTCCTGCCCCCGCCGGCGCGGCGGTCCGTGCAGGTGGCCGGCAACGACGTGGTGTCCGCGGGGCCGGCCCTGCTGGTGCTGAACGAGGGCTCGGCCCTGGTGTCCGCGACCGTCGTCGACAACGAACTCGAATCGCTCGGCACCGCGGGCGCGATGTACCTGCGGGGCGTGGACACCACCGTGGTCGCGGCGAACCGGCTGGAGAGCCAGCGCGAGGTCAACGTGGCCGTGCTGCGGGTGCGGCAGTCCCTGGTCAGCGTCACCGGCAACACCGTCGCCGGCGACGAGCCGGCCGCCCCGCCCCGCCCGCCGGTGCCGGTGGACCTGACTCCGCTGCGGCCGGGCCTGGGTGAGTTGAACCTGTCCGTCCCGGTGGGCGACCGGGGGTCGCTGCTGCTGCGGCTGGACCCGGACGCCGTCCGCACCGCGATCGACGCCAAACGGTCGTCCGCGTTCACCGAGGTCGCCGACGAGGCGCAGACCGGCTTCGGGCTGTTCGCCAGGGCACAGGACCTGGTGCTGGACCCGGAGGTGGCGGCGGTGCTGACCGGCGGCACGGCGGCCGGGCTGACCCTGCGGGCCGAGGGGAACCGGATCGTCGCGGCCGCGCTGTCCCGGCTCCGCCCGGCGGCCGACGCGCCCGCCGGCCCGGACGCCCGGGTTCCGGAGGCGGTGTCTGAAGTGGTGCCTGAGGCGGTGCGCGTTGACCCCCGGGTGGACCGGGCGGTGCTGACCACCAACGCGATCCTGACCAGCCGGCAGCTGTCCGCCCCGGCCAAGCTGTTCGGACTGGCGACCAGCAGCGGGATGCCGGCGCACCAGGCGCGGGCATTCGTGCAGAGCAACCTGGCCCGCGCCGGCGGCGACCAGAACGCCGCGCTCGCCACCGGTCTCGCCGAGATCACGGGCATCGCCGACGTCGGCGGGCCGACCGTCACCGAACGGGTGCTGGCCGCCAACCCCGTCGAGGACGTCGTCTCGCTGCTGCTGCGCAACCGCGCCTTCACCCCGGTTCGCCCGGACTTGGTCGCGCCGCCGGTGCCGCTGGCACCGGACCCGCGGCGCAGCTCGGTCGTCGTGCTCGGCGGCAGCCGGGTCGGGGTGGTCGGCAACGTCACCACCGCCGGGGTGCACGTGCACGACGCGGCGCACTCGGCCGAGAACAACGTCTGAGAACCGACAGTCCATGAAGCAACAGCCCGAGAACCAAACACAGGAGAGGAGCGGCAGGTGACCGGAAGCATCGCCGGCTCACTGTCGGCCGACCACCTGATCCACGCGGTGGTGCCGGTCGAAAGCGAGCCCGCGGCCGCGCTGACCGCCGGCATCGGGCGGCTGGACGCGGCGATCGCACTGACCGACGCGGTCCGGCTGCGGCTGCCGTGGTTCCCGCCGCCCGCCCAGCAGCAGACCCTGCCCGAGCTCGTGCAGGCGGCCCGCCGGCTGCTGCGGGAGGACCGGGCCCGGGTCGACGCCGCCGAACTCGGCGCCCGGCGCGCCGTCCTGGACGGAGTCCTGCGAGGGCTGACGCCATGACCCTGCGGGCGCAGCTCGAACAGTTCCCGGCGGACGCCCGGCTGCTGGTGTTCACCACCCTCGGCCACGTCTACGTCGGCACCGTCACCGACATCGAGGACGACGCGATCCGGCTCGCCCGACCCGGCGCGGCCGGCCCCGAGATCGTGCTGGCCCTCGGCGACGTCTCCGGCGTCCGGGTGCTCACCGAGGAGGACGAACGCACGCCATGATCGAGGATCTGCTCGCCCAGCTCGTCGATCGGCTGGACAACGCGTACTACGGCAAGTATCGCGGGTACGTGCACGACGTCGACGACCCGGACGGCCGAGGCCGGTTGCGGGCCATCGTGCCTCGGCTGCTGGGCGCCGACACCCCCACCGGGTGGGCGCTGCCGGCCGCCCCGTACGCCGGCCCCGACCAGGGCTTCTTCAGCGTCCCGGACGTCGGCGCCGGTGTGTGGATCGAGTTCGAGGAGGGCGACCTGCACCGGCCGATCTGGTCCGGGCAGTGGTGGGCAGCCCCGCAGGAACAGGAGATCGGCCGGCCGGACAGCAGCGCACCGACCGGAGCGCCCCGGCCCGCCGGCGCCGCCCCCGGCACCCGGTCACCCGAGACACCGCAGCACGACTACCCGCGCGAGACGCCGACCCCCAGGGTGCGGATCTGGAAGTCCTCGTCCGGGCACCACATCGTCCTCGACGACCGGCCCGACTCCGAGCGGCTGGAGATCCACGACAGCCGCGGCAACCGGATCATCCTCTCGCCGGAGGGCATGGACCGGATCATGAGCAACGAACGGGTGCTGGACAAGGGATCCCGCTCCGTGCAGGTCGACGGGGACGACCGCACCGAGGTCGGCGGCCGGTCCACCGAGAAGGTCGACGGGGCGCACGACCGGGAGGTCGGTGGCGACGTCACCCTCACTTACCGGGGAAACCTGACCGAGCAGGTCGGCCGGGCCGCGTTCCGCCGCACCGTCGACGAGAAGGGCACCACGATGACCGTCGGCGGGGCACTGACCGAGAACGTGTCCGGCGGCGTGACCAGGTCGGTGTCCGGCGCGGTCTCGGACACCGCGGTCGGCGGGTACGGGCTGTCCGCCGGCGGCGGCATCAACCTGTCCTCGGCCGGCCCGGTGAAGATCGCCGCCGGCCTACCCGACCTGACGCTCAAGGCGGTGTCGGTGGACGCGCTGCTGGGCAACGTCAGCATCAACACCATGCTCGGCGTCATGCAGATCGGAGGCCTGAGCGCGATCTCGCCGGCCGTGCTCGGCGACGGCCTGGCCATCCACTTCGCCATCCTGGCGCAGATTCTCAAGTTCGTGAACCCGCTGACCGTCGCCGCGTATGGGCCGGCGCTGGACGTGTGGGCGGCGATGACGCCGCTGTTGGACCTGTCGTACTTCGCCTATCTCAAACGACTCCCGGTGGGGTGAGCGTCATGCCGGATCCGAACCCGTATTCGAACGCCCGGCGGGAGCCCGACCGCCGCTGGCAGCCGATCGACACCGGTTCCTACGTCAGGCGTCTCGAGCAGGCCAAGGCCCTGCTGGAGCAGGCCGCCGCGCTCGCGCTGGCCCAGGAATCGGCCCGGGTGTCGCCGATGGTCGAACTGCAACGCCGACTCGCGCAGGAGCACCGTGGTCACCCGCACCGGTGACCCGGACGCAGAGCTGCTCGCGCTGCTGCGCGAGCACTGCCCGGACTGCGCCGACGACATGCTGGCGCAGCTGGCCCGGTCGCTGACCGAGGCCGACCCGGACGGCCTGCACTGGCGCAGCCTCACCTTGGGCGACATTCCCGGGGTGCAGGAGTTCATCAGCGTGGTCAGCCCGCCGGTGCAGGCGATCTCGACCGTGCTGTCGGTGGTGTCCGGGATCCTGAAGGCGATCGACGCGCTGCTGATCGACATCACCGACCCGTTCCGCGCGCTGATCATGGCCGCCTACGAGATCCTCAAGGACATCATCGAGGACTTCCTCGGCTCGGGGGCCTACGTCTACACCGATGGACCCGGCCTGGTCACCAATCAGGCCGCGCTGGTCAACCTGGGCATGACCGAGCGACCCATCTCGCCCTGGCTGGCCGGTGGCACACCCCGGGTCCCGGTCGCCCCGGCGGACGGGTTCGGCGCCTGGGCGCAGCGGTTCAAGCAGTCCTTCGACGACGCCGGCGACGACCACCGGCCCACGTTCTCCGACGGCGCCCCGGTCACCGCGGTGTTCATCGTCGCCACCGCCCCCCAGCTCCCCGATGTGGCCCGGTTCGGCTCGCTGTTCGCGACATTGCTGGACACGTCGAAGTTCTCGAAGGCGATCGACGACTTCGTGGCCGGCTTCCCACGCTGGCCGGACGACCCGGACCGGTCGCGGCTGTGGTCGCGATCCGTCGCGCCCGACTGGCGGTCGTGGCGGTTGCGGGATATCGGCCCGCCGGACTACCCGCTGCGGGAACTGGAGAAGATCCCCGAACTGCTCAAGGCGCTGCTGCTCAACGGGGACAGCATCGTCAAGCTGATCCGGTCGCTGATCGCCGCCGTGCAGGACAAGATCGCCGTGCTGCAGCAGATCGTCGAGCTCGTGCAGCAGGTCATCGACCTGCTGAAGGCGTTGTCGGCGACCGGGCTGCACGTGCTGCCGGTCGCCACCAACGAGGGCGTGCCGGGCCTGGTGGACGCATTCCTCACCGCGAAGGACCGCCCCGGCACCGACCCGGACACCGGTGAACTCACCGGGGCCAACGCGATCATCGGCGCCTGTGTGCTGGCCGGTGGCAGCGAGATCGACCCGGTCGCGGCGCTGACCGTGTGGGCGCTGCTGGGTCAGAGCGGTTCCATGGACCAGGCTTTCGCCGGGCTGCGGGCCGACGTCGACGCCCTGGTGCAGGGCAGCAAGGAGTCGGTGGCCGACGCCGGCGCGGCGCTGACCACCGCCTGGCGGGGCGCCGAATCGAGCTCGGTGCCGGGAATCGCGGGCCTGCTCGATCAGGCCTGCACCGACCTGGCCGCCGACCGTGACGACCTGCTCACCGCCCTCGGGCTGTCCGATCACGAGGCGGACGAGGCCACCCGATCCGACCGGGTCGGCCTGGCCGAGTCGGTGGACGCCGCCCGCGCCTCCGGCGCCAGGATCGACCCGATGCTGCTCGCCCACACCGAGGCGACCCGGCGCGCCCAGCGGCGCGGCGCCCGGTCGCTGGCCATGTCCATCGGCCCGCGGCAACCGCCCGCCGGGCCGGAGGCGGTCGGAGCCGGCCCGTGAAGCACGCCCGGCGGTTGCGCGCGGAGGTCGACCTGTGGGTGGTCGCCTGGCAGCAGGTCGAGACCTTCCTCGACCGGATCGCCGGCGCCGCCGACCAGGACGGCTCCGCCCGGCGCAAGCTGCAGGCCCTGCTGGACGTCGCCGCCGTCGTCGAACGCGCCCGGCAGCCGACGGACACCAAGGCGCTCGGCGCCCCCGTCCGGTTCGACCTGCCGACTCGCCGGGTGCTCGCGGACGGCTCCACCGAGCCGATCGGCGACGCCTGGTCCGCGGAGAACCGGATCGCCCGGCTCCCCGGCCTGGACGACCTGGAACTGGCCGCCGGATCGGTCAGCGCCCTGGACGCCGCCGGTGCACCCATCGACGGCGACCTCACCACGGTGCGACTGATGGCGGGCAGATCGGTGCCGATCCACGTCGACGGCCGGGCGGGGACGGTCACCTCCGGCGTGCTGCCGTCCTACCGGCCCGCCACCCCTCCCGATACTGCAACTACTGCCGACACTGCCGACACTGCCGACCCGGCCGCGACGATCGTCGGACCGCTGGATCGGTTGGTCGACATCGACGGCGGCGGCGCCGATCTCGCCGGTCTCTTCTCGGTCGGCCGGCGGATCCTGGCGACCATGGGCACCGCCCCGGACCAGGAGTACGTGCGCACCTGGGGAGAGCTGGCCGCCGACCGCCGGACCGCCGCCGACGACGACACCCGGATCCCTGCCGACCCGCCCAGCGCGGCCGGCGCGGCCGCCGTCCTCGCCGCCCAGGCCGTCGAGATCGTCGAGGCGATCCGGGCCGGCACCCTGCCCGCGGCCACCGCCGGGGCGGCGCTGTCCACGCTGGTGTCATTGGCTGGCACCGCTGGCGCCGCCGGAGCCGCCGGAGCTACCGATGCCGCCGTGCTGGAGGCGGCCGCGGACACCCTCGACGACGAGGGCACCGACGACGACACCCTGCCCGATGCGGTCCGCGGGCTCGCCGCCGCACTGCGCGGCACCGCACCCGCCCGCGCCGCGCTGCTCGACGCGGTCACCGCGCTGGCCGGGGCGGCCGGGTCGACGACGCGGCAGGACACCGTGTTGACGCGGGCGCGGCAGCTCGGGGTGACCTCCGCGACGGCCCCGCTGCTGCGCGCCCGGGTGGAGGACGGCCCGCTGCGCGCCGACCTGGACAGCGCGGTGGCCGGCCGGCTGCACTACCCGGACGGCAGCCTGCGCGTGCTGCGCACGCTGGAGGAGGCGTTTGCCGTGACCTGGCCGCAGCGGGTGCGGTGGTTCACCGTCCGGCGCGACCTGATCCTCGCGCCCCTGGTGCAGCGGTTCCGGGCGCCGTTCCACGCCAGCCTGCGGGCACTGTGCAACGGCGGCGACACCGGCTTGCTGGCCGACGGTCTCACCGTCGGGGCGAGTGTGCCGGTGGGAGCCACCCAGGTCGTCACGGGCGAACCCGCGTCGCTGCGGGATGCGGTCGACGATCTCGAACCCGGCCAGGTCGGCGTCGTCGGCGGCGACCGGCCGGCGGCGCTCACCGTGCTCGGGCTGGACGTCGCGCACGGCCGGCTGGCGCTGCAGGTGGCACCGCTGCGAGTGTCGGTGACCCCCGGCGGGCCGGGCCTGCCCGGGCTGCTGGCCGGCGGTGTCGACGGCATCGAGATAGCCACCTTTGCCCCGGGACTGACCGCGGACGAGCTGCGCAGCGGCGAATCCGCGCAAGGACCCGCCGCCGACGGGATCGTCGCCGAGACACTGGCGCTGTGGTCCCGCTGCTGCGCGGTGTTCGGCCGGCCGAGCGTCGAGGCCGCCGGCGTCGCGGTCCCGGACCCGCCCGGTGGGCCGCTGCACCAGCTCGCCCTGCACGGCGACGTGCCGGCGAACCCGACGACTCTGGTGCTCACCGGCCTACCCGAGACGATGTGGGACAGAACCGATCCCACCGATCCGGCGGCCCGGGTCGCGCGGCCGGGCGAGCTGCTGCTGATCCGCGGCAGCACCCCGCCCGACGGCGACACACCGACCGCGGTGGTACAGGCGGTGGTGGAGGTGGACACGGTGGCCCGGACCACCGGGTCGATGCTGGCCGCCATGGACCTCAGCTCCGCCGGGCGGCTGTCCGCGGCGCCCCCGCCGGCCGAGGCCGCCGGCGCCGTGCCCGCGCCCTTCCGCTGCGGGCCGGAGGACGACGTCGCGGTCCTCACCCTGCGCGGCGGCACCGCCGACGTGCCGTTGACCGGGCCGCTCACCCTGCGGCGCGACTTCGCCGGGTTCGACGTGATCAGCCTGGCCACCCGGCGGCTGCTGCCGGCCGACCTGTTCGGCGGCACCCCCCCGGCGACCGGCAGTGGTCCTTGGGTGCCGGACCGGTCCCGCGAATTCGCCTTCGCCGCAACCACCTTCGCCGACTGGCTGGCGTACGCGCACAATGCCTGAGGAACCTGTCGAGCCGCCCGCGACCCGCGTCGACCTGTACCGGGTGGCGGCGTTCCTGCGTGAGCTGGACCGGATGCTGCACCCGGCCACAGCCCGGCCGTCCGGCCAGTACCGGCTGCCGCCCTGGGTGGCGCCGCCGCTGCCACCCAGCGGTGCCGGCCGCCCGCGCGAGGCCGGGTCTGGGGCGTCCGGCTGGTTGCCCACCCGCGCGCCGGCCCGGCCGGCCGCCCCGCCGATCGACATCCCGTGGGTGGAGCCGCCGGTGGCGCGCACCGAGCAGCAGGCATCGCCCGGTCTCGAGCCGCCGGTCCCTGTGCTCGCGCCACCGAGCGGCCCGCCGATCCGGACCGGGTACCCGGCAGCGCCCGGTTCGCCGCCGCCGGTCCTCGCCCGCGACCCCGCCCCCGTCGTCGCGCCCGGCCGCCTCGAAACCGCCGCTGCCCCCTTGACTCCCGCTCCGGGTGAATCCCCGCCCGGCCCGCCCGGCCCGGCAACTGCGGCTCCGGCGCCCGCGTCGGTGCCGTACTCGCCGCCGGCGGCGAGCCCGAGCGGGCCGGCCCTCGCGGGGCCCGATGCGCGGACCGGGCCACTGCGACCGGCTCCGTCGGTTGCGGTCCCGGCCACCGGGCCCGTGGTGGCGGCTCCGTCGGCACCAGCCGACGACCCCCTTCCCGCCGCGCCGCACCGTCCGGCCGGGCGCCCGCCGGCATCGGAAGGCGTGCCTCGACCGATCCACCCATACCCGGACGTGCCGCCCGGGGCGGCCGTGCCCCCACCCATCGGGAGACCCGCTCCCAGCCCAGCCGTCGGGCCACGACCGCCGCGCGAACTCGACGCGGAATCTACTGCGGCGCAGGATATACCGGTAGATCTAGTGGACATCGCGGTCAGCGGGATCGACGACGCGCCCGTCCCGGTCGAGCCGGCTCCTGACCTCGACCTCGACCCCGGGGAGCCGGACTTCCCGATGGCACCGGCCTCGCCGCCGTTGCCCGCCGGTCACGGTCCGCGCCGGGATCTGACCCGGCCGCCGGCCGGCGGCCGTGATCTCGATCTCGACCGTGGCCGGGCGGCCCTGCAGCGGCTCTACCTGGACCGCACCCTGCGCAGGTCCCGATGAGCGAGGCTTGCCGAGCGAATCATCGACATCATCGTCCGATCAATCGTGTCGGGACGGCCGAGCCTGCGTCCGTCGTTCAGCTGTCGACTGAATGGTGTGCGGCGGCAACGGGTCCCAGGTCGCCGCACAGCATTCACTCGACGGCGCTGGGACCGCGTCGGGTGAGTTGCGCTGATCCAAAGCTCACCGAACCGGACAAAACGACGTCAAAGGTGGGTCTTCGATCAGCGCAGCCTCGGAACCGGTTCGCCGCCGACCATCGACTGGACTGCTCCCACACGTGTGCGCGGCCACGGTTCACTGGACCGGCAACCACCGGCACCGACCGGTCGAGCGAGCGTGCGAGCGAATCATGGGCGCCGCATCGCTCCGCTGAATCCGATAAGGGGCGGCGATGAGCGTCCTGCCGCCGAGCGTCCAGCTGGCCCGCGTGGTCGGCGCGCTGACCGCCGACTTGCCGGTCCGATGGTCCACCCTGCTCGCCGACGACCGCTGGGCGGACGTCGCTGAATCGCTGCGCCGGCTGGCGGTGCCCGGAGCGGTCGACGCCATCGCTGCGGATCTCGGCGACGACGAGTCCGCGCGGCTGGCGGACCTGCTGCTCGCCCGCTGGGCCGCGGTCGGCGACCCGGTGCTGCCACCCGCGGCCGCGATCGTCGGCCCCGTCGGCCCCACTGGCCCCGTCGGCACCGAACTCGCCGTCGTCGTCGACGGTCTCGACGAGGGGTGGAGTGCCACCTGGCACGGGCCGGTCGACCCGGTGGACGCGGAGGATCCGAACGCTGCCGTGGTCCGGCTGCGGGCCGGTGCGCCCGCGCCGATTCGAGTGAGCGTGCGCGTATTCGGCCGATCCGCGGCCGGCCGGCACATCCTGGCCGCGCGAATCGAGGTGCCCGATGGCGCCGGGTAGGGGCGCCGTCACGACGGTCCGGGCGACCACCCCGGCCGCGGTCATCCACGCACCAACGGAAGAGCCGACCACGGAGCGGGCGACCGCGCCGGCCCGTACGTCGGCCGTGACGCGCGCCGGCGCCACGCCTCGGCCGGCGGCCCACGCGGCCGCCTGTTACTCCCCAGCCATGGCCGCCACAGCAGCCACCGCCGGTCGGCTGCTGGCGTCGTCCGCGGTACCCGTGGCGGCCCCCGGCACCCCCGCCTTCCGCGGCCCGACGATCTACAGCACCGACACCGCAACGGCTTTCGCGGAGCTGGCGGTCACCGCCGGGCCACTGAGCGCGGCGCCCGGCGCCGACGTGCCGGCCGGCACTCCGTCCGCCACCAGTGTCGATCCGTCGGCAGCGCTGGACGAGGGGCTGGACGAGGCGCTGGACATGGCGCCGGACCCGGGGGCGGCCGGCGTCGAACGCACCGTCCCGACCGCTGACGACCGGCGGGCCGCCGGCGGCGGAGTCGTCTCGGCGCCGGCCGTCGAGCAGTCGCCACGCCGGCGGGACGCAGTGCGGCGCAGCGACATCGAGCCGCGCGAGGTCGACCCGCTGACCTCACCGCGGACACCGGCGGCCGACGGCGTCGCCGAGTCCGACGCGCAGCGGCAGGTCGCGGACCTGGAGGGGGAGCTGGACGGTGCCGGACCTACCGGCGCACCCGAACCCGTGCGCCCGGAGGCGACGGCCGAACCTGCACTCGCCCCACCGGAACCCGGGACGCCGCCGGCACCGGAACCGGAGGCACCCGGCACCCCGGAAGCGGGTGCCGGTGCTGCCGATGCCGACGTCGCCGCCTGGCAGGGTCGGGTGCAAGCCGCGTCCGCCGCGCTGCCCCGGCCACAAGTCCGGCCCGCCGCCACCTACAGCGAACCGATTGCGGCGGCCGGCGGTGCCGGCACCCGGACACTGGCGGCCAAGGAGCAGCAGATCCCGCTCGAGGCCAAGAAGGTGCTCGAGGCCCGGCCGCTCAAGCCGCTGCCCGACGTGCCGGGGGTGCCCGCCCCCGATCCGGTGCCCAAGGCAACCGGCGAGCTGCGGCGGCTCGCCGTCCGCAGCCTGCCGGACCAGCGGCTGCCCCGGCTGGTCGCCACCCCGCACGGCTTCCTGCCCACCGTCGGCGGCCCGCCGGTGGACACCAAGGCCCCGCCGACCCCGGCGCCGGTCCCGAAGTCCGGGACCGGCGCCCGATCTCGCGGTCCTGCCGGTACGGTCAACGACGCCCTCACGCGTGGACCGGCGGCACCGGCACCCGGCGAGGGGCAGGTGCTCACCGGGTCCGAACGGGCGCCGACACCGACGATCGCCGCACCGCACCGGCCGGACATCGCCAAGGTGCTCGCCCGCGTGTACCTGCAGGCGCAGGGCATGGGCACCGAGGTCCTGCGGGAGGCCCGCGCCACCGCCTACGGCATCGACCTGAACGGCAGCGACCAGCTCAAGGACCTCGGCAAGGAACGGGAGGAGCAGGAAACGGTCTGGTTCCGGCAGGAGATCGGCCGGGTCGCCGACGCCGCCTCCATCGGCAAGGAGGCGCTGGACGCCGCGGTCCTGGCGAGGGCGCGGGAACTGGAGAAGGACACCCAGACATCTGCCGAGCAGGTGGTCAGCCAGGCGCAGGAGCAGGTGCGGACGGTCACCGAGGCCGGTGCCCGCGCGCAGTCCATGGCGGCGGCGTCCTACGAGGCGTGGGAACGCCATTTCGACGACCTGGCCGCCCGCGCCAAGGGCGACGTCGACCCGGCGGCCGTCCGCGCCGAGCAGAAACGCATCGCCGAGGAGTTCCGGTCGTTCGCGGCCACCCACACCACCGCCTGGGCGGGCATGCGCAAGATCCGGGAACGCGACCTGGGCCGCGCCCGGGACGACCAGATCACCGCCTACCAGCGGGCGGCGGTGGCCGACCAGGAGCAGACCACCCCCGGGGCACAGCGGGTGGCCACCCCTGGCGCGCCTGCACCGGCGGCTCCCCCGGCGACCGAACTGACCGACCCCGAGCTGCAGCGATGGGTCAAGGATCGCCGGACCGAGGTGGACAAGGCCGTCACCGCACTGCTCACCGCGCTGGGCCGGACCGTCGACGGCTGGACCACCGACCTGAACAAGGCCCGCGACGACGGCGTCGAGGCCGCCCGGGTCTGGGCCGACGGCCGGATCGGCCGGGAACGTGGTTGGCTCGAAACGCTCATCACCGACTGGCTGCTGAGCCTGGCGACCAAGCAGCAGGACAACAAGGCGCTGGAGCAGGCGCAGACCGACGAGACCGTCGCGGCGCTCGGCGGCACCCTGCAGATGATCAACGACCTGAAACTGGGCGGTCTGGCGAACCTGGACCGGGACGGCCAGGAGACCCTGGGCCGGATGAACCAGCAGGAGCAGGCGCTGGTCCAGGCGTACTTCGGCGACGGCGCGGCCAAGGGCGACACCGTGCTGCTGCTCGCCTCGCTGCTGACGATCAGGCTCCGGCGGCAACGCGCACCCGAAGCGGCACAGTATGTTCGGGACAAGGTGCAGGCGCTGGACAACGTCGCCTACTGGCAGGCCCTTGACACCATCGGCGCGTCCCAGAACAAGAGCTTCAGCGCCGCGACCGTCGCCGACCAGCTGTGGCAAGCGTTCGAGCACACCTGGGGCACCGACGAGGAGAAGGCGTTCGCCGCGGTCAAGGGCGGGCTCACCGTCGAGCAGAGCAAGGCCGTCCGCGGCGCCTACCGGTCCGCGCACGGCGAGGACCTGGACGCCCGGATGGACTCCGAGCTGTCCGGCACCGACTACCAGCGGGTCAAGTTCGGGTTCGACGGCCGGCAGGCCGAGGCCGACGCCGCCGCGCTGGCCGAGGCCATGGGGCACACGTTCAGCAACGACCAGACGTTGATCACCGACACCCTGCGGAACAAGACCGACGCCGAGCGCAAGGCCATCGCCGCGGCCTACAAGCGGCTCTACGGAAAGGATCTCGCGGTCGACTTCGCCGTCGAGCTGCGCGGCGACAACCGTGCCGTGGTCACCGCGCTGTGGCAGGGCAACACCGAGAAGGCCGACGCCATCGAGATCAAGCAGGCGCGCGAGGCCTTCTGGGGGCCGGACCACGAGAAGATCGAGAAGGTCTACACCAGGGTGCGGGACGAGGCCACCCGCCAGGGCGACGCCAAGGGCTGGAAGACCGATCAGATCAACGCCGAGATCGCCCGCCGCACCGGGAAGATGGCCGGCGAGTACCAGGAATACACCAAGCGGGGCCTGCTCTCGGACCTGGAATCGTCGTTCAACCCGTCCACCGACGGCATCTGGGATCCGCAGCAACGCAAGACCGTCGAGCAGTACTGGGCCGGCCGCCGCGACCTGGTGATGGGACTGGCCACCGGCGACCTGGTGCGGGCGGACGCCGGCAAGATCCAGATCGAACGCACCGGCGTCTACGCCAAGGACGAGACGGTCAACAAGGTGCTCGCCCTGCAGTACTCGCGGGCGTACGACAACGCCCGCCGCGACGCCATCGTCGACTTCGCCGCGAAGAACCGGCGGCAACCCAACAAGGAGGAGCTCAAGCAACTCGAGCAGGCAGCCGAGGCCAGTGCCAAGCGCACCGGCACCGAATCGATGGGCCGGCTCGGCAGCTACTTCGAGAAGAACTACACCGGCGGCACGGTCAGCTTCCGGGATACCATCGCCGACCTCACCCAGGGGGTCGACGAGGAGAAGGCGCTGAGCCTGGTCGGCCAGGGCGGGTTCCTGGAGGACTGGCAGGTGCTCGAATACGCCACCAAGGGCGCCGGCACCGACGAGGACGAGTTCAAGCGGGTCCTGAAGAAGCAGAAGACCAAGGCCGACCAGGATCGGCTGCAGAGCACCTGGCAGCTGCGTACCGGCACCACCCGCACCATCGCAGACCTCATCGACGACGAGACCTCCGGCCGGCTCAAGAATGATCTGCTGCTGGACAACAAGTTCGGCGGCGAGCCCGACGATCCGGCGGTCCTGGTCGAGAAGGCCACCGCCCAACTGGATTTCGAACGTCGATCGGGCGGCCAGAGCACGTACGTGGACAACTTCGGCCGGGTGCGGACCGTCAAGAACCACGAGTACGTCGTACTGGAACAGCGGCTGGCGCAGCTCAAGGCGGCAGCCGACGCCCGGGACCGGACCAGCAAGCTGCCCGACGACGACCCACGCAAGACATGGGCGCAGGCACAACTCGACCAGGGCACCCAGGCCTTCGCCAGCGGAATCGAGACCCACCGGTTCCTGGTCGACCAGCGCACCGAACTGGCGGCGCAGGTGATCAGTATGGCGGTGGCGATCACCGTCGCCGTGCTGATCACCGTCGCCACCGGTGGTGTCGGTTCGGTCGCGGGCGCCGCGCTGATCGCCGGCGTGTCCTCGCTGTTCGGTGCGGCGGCCGGCATCGCCACCAAGATGTCGATGAAGGGCGAGGCGTACGGGGCCGACGAGCTCGGCGTCGACATCGCGCTCGGCGTCGTGGATGTCGCGGTGTCCGCGGCTACTGCCGGGTTCGGCGGCAAGCTGATCAAGGGGGCCACCGCCGCCGCGAAGGCCGGCGGCGCGTCCGCCAAGGGCGCCCTGGTCACCCTCGGCCGGATGGCCGAGGGCAGCGCGCTGAACCGGGCCGCCGCGCACGCGATCGCGGAGGGCGCGGAAGGGTTCCTGCAGTCGCTGCCCACCGCGGTGCTGGGCACCGCGCTGAACGAGAAGACCTGGACCGAAGGCAACCCGCTGTTCAACATGCTCGCCGGGGTCGGGGTGGGCGCCGCCATGGGCACCTTCGCCAGCGGCACCATCGGCGGGCTGACGAACCTGCGGGGGCCCAAGGGAGTGCACGTCCCGGAGCCGGGCAACGTGCCCGCGATCAAGGGCCGGCTGGTCGACCTGGTGCCCGGCACGGCCGAACACGCCCACCTGCAGGCCCGCTACTTCGAGCTCAACCCGAACCGCACCGCCGCCGACTTCCAACGCGACCTGGACGGCCTGGTCATGTTGCAGGCCAAGCACAATCCGGAGGTCAAGGCACGGTTGGAGTCCCGGCTGCGCAGCGACATCGGCGACCTGCTGCCCGCCGGTCAGCGCTCGGCGATCGCCGACAGCCCCGTCGAGATGTGGGACACCAAACGGTTCGAGGAGTTCACCGGCAGCCGCACCGGCCAGGCGGTGGTGATCATCAAGGACGGACGGCCGACAGTCATCGTCAAGCAGGGCGCCGACCCGCACGAGATTGCCCAGGAGGGCTTCCACCTCCTGCAGGCGCTCGACCCGAAGACCCGGCCCAAGATCGCCCGGCTGGACGAGTCGGTGCTCAGCCGGTGGAGCAGCCTGGACGTGCGCGAAAGGCTCGCCCTGTACAAGGAGAAGCTCGACCTGGAACTGGACGCCCAGCGCAAGATGGTCGGTGCCCTGGCCGAACGGGCCGCGCCCGGCCGGGTGGTGGACCCGGAGACCCTGGAACGGCTCGCCCGGGCCCGGGAGACGCTGGCCAACCTGGAACGGCGGGCCGTCGACCTGAGCCGAATCGGGCCGCTGCAGCGGCAACTGCTGGGCTGGGGCGTGCTGCAGCCTCCGCAGTGGCTGGACCAACCTGCCCGGTTGTTCTCCAAGACCCAGACTCCCGGCCGCGCCCGTAAGACCGGTGGCGCGGGCACCCAAAACCAGCAGGGTGCGCCCAAGAAGCCGGCCCCGGCTCCGCCGCAGCCCACCCCGCCGCCGCCAACCCCGGCGCAGATCCGGCAGGCCCAGATCGACCAGCTGTGGGCCGAGCAGCGCAAGCTGCGCCGCCTGCCGGAACCGGTCGACCCGGCGAATAAGCAGGCGCAGATCGAGGCGCTGTGGCAGGACCGGGCCGCGGACCTGCCCGCGAACACGATGAAGGACTGGCGGGTCAAGCAGTCGACCGAGACCGCGTGGCGGCGCCAACTGGCTGAGGAACAGAAGGTTCTCGACCAGCTGACAAGGCTGGAGGCGACCGAAGCCGCCAACGCCAAGGCGTGGGCGAAGCAACGCCGCCGCGACGCCGAGCTGGCCGAGCACTACCGACAGACGCTCGTCGTTGTCGACAAGAACGGCCCCCGGTTCAAGGACGCCGCCACCGAGGCCCAGTACCAGGCGTACCTGCAGCGCAAGCAGGCCTACGCCGCCCGGGAAGGTTTCCCGAACTACCTGCCGCGCCCGCGGGAGGACTGGAAGGTCCAGGTCGAGTACTGGGCGACCGAGCACCCGACCGCCCGGGGCAACGCGTTCAATGCGACCCGCCGCGGCACCTTCACCTTCGACGAGGTGGCGGTCGACAATCCCAAGGGCGGCCCCGGCTCTGGCTACGGGCACCTGCGGGTCGACTCCTACCACATCGACCCCCGCGGCCCGCAGTTCAATATGATCATCTCACGGAAGGCGACCGACATCGACATGATCGACGAGGCAACCTTTGTCGCGTACCTGGACGAGCTGGTGACAAAGTACAAGCCGGGCACCGTGATCACGTCCCAGAAGGAACTCGCCGGGGTCAAGCTGACCGGCCAGACCCTGCAGGGCAAGCAGTATCTGGAACTGCCGTCGAGCAACCAGGCGTGGCATCTGACCGATCTGCGTCAGCGGTACGAGCAACTGGCCAAGAACCGAGGGATCGAGATCATCTATGCGGACGAGTGAGACGCGCGGCCCGGCGGTGTTGCGGCTGCTGCCGGATCCCGACCGCGGCTACGACTCGCTTCGGGAGGAGCTGGTACGGCTGGACTGGCAGTGGGCCAACGAATCCCAGCAGCTGCCGACCATTCCCGGCGAGCCGGAGTGGGTGGCCTACCGCCACCCGTCCGGCGCCACCCTGGAGTACGAATTCCTGCCGCCGGTGCGGCTGCGCACCCTGACAGCCCGGGGGGCAGCCGATGCCCTGGCCCCGCTGGCCACGTTGCCCCGGCTGCACCCGGCCGGCGTGCGCGCCCTGCTGGACGCGGCGGACATCGAGATGGTGCTGCGGGGTCTGCTCGGTGTGCGGGCGCTGGTCTGGGTGCCGCTCCTCGGACGCGTCCGGGAGCTGGCGTCCGGGCACCCGGACGGGCTGGTGCGCCGGACGGCCGCGGATATCGCCGTGACGGTGCCGGGCCTGGTCGCGGCCGACGTCGGCCGGTTCAAGGCGCTACGCGCCGCGCAGCCGGGACGCTCGGTGCTGCTGACCCTGCTGCCGGCGGCCGACCGCCGGCAGGTGCTGCGGTGGCTGGGCGTCGCAGGCCGCCCCGGGCCCGGAACGGCCGAGGCGCTGCACACGGGACTCGCCGACGACGACGCCGAGGTGCGGGCGACCGCGGCGGTGGTCGCCGCGCGGCTGGGCCTGGGCGAGTTCGCGGACCAGGTCTCGGCGCTCCCGGTGCCGGCCGTGCTGGCCGGCCCGGTGCGGCTGGCCACCGAGGCGTTGCAGGCCGGGCGCCCGCTGCTCGTTCCCGAGATCGACCCTGCCTGGATCGACCCCGCCGAGACGGATGCCGACGAGCTGCTGCTGCTGGCTCTGGCCGATCCGGTCGTCGACGTCCCGGCGCCGGACCGGCTGCCCCCGCACCTGACGGCGGAGTCCGGGCTGCGGCTGCGGGCCAGCGGCCTGCCGGTGGCGCTGGTGCCGGCGGTGCCCCACTGGCTCCGGAGCGGCGGAGAATCCAGGCGGGTGACCGTCGAGCCGTTCCTGATCACCGCGGTGCCGCTCGACGCCGGCACCGCCCGGTTGCTCGGCCTGGCGGCGGACGGCACTGGTGCCACCCCAGACGCGGACCCGTTCCTGGCCGACGCGCCGACCGCCGCTGATCTTGCCGACCGCCTGTCGTCGCTGGAAGGCGTTCCGCTGCAGTTGGTGTCGGCGCAGCGTTGGGAGGCAGCGCTGCGGGGGCCGGACGGCCGCCGGTACACCGCGGGCAACGTCGAACACGACGTCGCGGTATCCCCATGGGGTGCGCTTGCCGTGCCGGGCGTCACCGAACGGCTCGCGGACGGCCTGGCCGCGGACCCGGCCGACCTGGGCTCGACCAGGACGGCCGACCCGGCCGAGCGGCTGCCGGTCCGGCTGGCGATGCGATTTCCGCTGTGACGGCCTTTCACCCTTTCGTTCTCGCCGACGCCCGGGTGCGGCCCAGCGGCTTTCGGAGCGGTGGTCATGTCCGCATGGGCGGTAGGCGGTGGTTGCGGAGCGGTCGTTGGTGGGGGTCGATGTGTGGGGGTGGGATGAAGTCGGGTCGGTGGTCGGTGGC